>NZ_JSXC01000011.1 GCF_000803215.1 Pectobacterium fontis | reverse complement strand
TAATGCCGATCGTTTAAAGATCGAGATGCCATGGGCGACCACGGTGCGAGGTATCCCTGCGGGAACCTCATCACCGTGTTTCCCCTACATTCACACTACGTGAACAGTATTACTTTGTTCAAAGCCCTTTTTGCAGGGGAAATAGTGACGACATCTGGATGTTCACGGCAGCAAAAACAGCGTTGCCAGCCCAAGGAAGATAAAGAACCCGCCGGTATCGGTGATGGCTGTAATCATTACACTGGAGCCGATGGCGGGATCGCGGCCCAGTTTCATCATAATCAGTGGAATAGCGACGCCCATCAGTGCAGCAAGTAGCAAATTCAGCAGAATCGCCAGCATCATCACGCCACCCATAGCGGGGCTACCATAGAGCAGGAAGGTCACCCCGCCCATAATCGTGCCCCATATCACCCCGTTTACCAGTGCAACGCCCAATTCTTTGAGCAGCAGATACGATTTTTTACCGTGTTCAAGCTGATGCAGTGCCAGCGCACGCACAATCATGGTGATCGTTTGGTTGCCGGTGTTCCCACCGATTCCAGCGACAATCGGCATGAGCGTCGCCAGCGCTACCAGGTGGGATAACGTGTGCTCAAACAGGCCGATAACCCGAGAGGCAATGAGTGCCGTGCAAAGGTTGACGGCCAGCCAGGCCCAACGATTACGGAAGGATTTATACACGGGGGCGTAGACATCTTCAGAGGGGGTTAACCCCCCTGAACGACGCAGATTACTGTCACTTTCGCGGTTCACCACATCGACGATATCTTCAACCGTCAGGCGTCCCATGAGTTTCCCTTTGCTATCCACCACCGCGCTGGAGATTAAATCGTAGCGTTCAAAGGCACTGGCGGCTTCTTCTATTTTATCTTCTGGTTGAAAGCTCAGAGGCTGAGCCTCCATGACGTCAGTAACCAGAGAGCGAGGCGAGTGGAGCAAAATATTGGCCAGCGACAGCTCGCCGATTAGCGTATTTTTGCGATCGGTGACGAACAGCTTATCGGTGGAGCCGGGAATGCTTTTACGGTAGCGAAGATAACGCTGTACCACCGCGAGCGTGACATCGGCACGTACAGTGATGAATTTGAAATCCATCATGTGACCGAGGCAGTCTTCATCATAATTGATGGCGGCACGTAGCTGCGCCCGCTGCTTTGGCTCCAGCGAGGTCAGTATTCTGCCGAGCAGATGACGGGGAACAAGGCGAGAAAGCTGAGCCTGCTCATCGATATCCAGTATCCGAACTGCCCGCAGAATTTCCTTATCCTGCATATCGCCGATCAGATCGTCGGAAATGCTGTCAGAAGCCTCAATCAACACGCGACCGCGCTTCTCTATTGGGATCAGCCGCCATAGCGCCAGACGTTCATCATGCGGTAACGATTCCAGCAAATCGGCAAGGTCAGCAGCATGTAACTCGATGATAATTTGACTGATTTCTGCGGTTTGATCGAGCAGAATACTTTTTTCACGCAGCCTGATTTTGCTACTGAGTACCGTTTTGTCGCTTAACGCAGCATCATCGTGTTCCGTCACGCACGGCTGCCGGTTGATTATATCTTCAACCAGTTCCTTGTTTTCCAACAGCAGAAGAGAGATACGGCGCCGGAGGTCGGTAAGTTTTTTTACGCTCGACATAAGGTTTTATGCTCGATCTGTTTTTTATCTGTGTTTTATTAAACGTAGCGCAAAATCAGTAGATTAAGAATAGGATTACTGGCGAATCAGTGTCTGAAAAACGTATCGATAGCGTCTGAACGTGTTTTTTTATTGCTACGGCATAGGCCATGGGTGTCGATGTGCATGACGGGCGCGCGAAAGCACAGCCGATAAGGCTGATAAAGAAAACACAGCATATAAGGAAAAGGAACCCGTGGGTTAAGCGCTACTCTTTCTGATTGACGAGTACGTTAGTGGGAAGCGGTAATTGTTCAGCACGCTGCTGCTGTTTGTCTTGATGGTGATCAAACGCGGTGATGGCGGAGTAAGCAAAGCGGCCTAAAAGAATAATGAAGCTGATGAGTAACACGGCGCGGGCTATCCGGGAGCCACTTCGTCGTGGGCGTATCGATAAGCGTCGTCTGTGAGCAAGCGTGGACATTACCCGTAAATCCTCTGTGAAAGCGAACATTCGCTGTTATTTATTTAGGCACAAGCCGTAGGCGAGGTCAATCTGCCGCTGTGAAAAAGATGATGACGGTTCGGGTTTTCGCAGAGTACTTATTTATTTTTATAATGACGTTAATTTTTGCCAGGGTTCCCCTTTCCCAGTAGATCATGCATTAAGTGAGCGCTACGCGGGAGCAAGCCGACTTTTAGACCTAATGGTCTGAACACTCGATTTAAGAGCATGATGGATTGGCTACCGCGATCTTTTTCAATATCAGATAAAGTACGGCGGCTCACGTCTACCAATGCAGCGTACTGTTCCTGTGACATACCGAGAACGTCCTTTCTCAATTTCTGAAGTAACTCACCAAGAGAAAGCCGCTCATTGAAAAGCTCTGTGAGTAAATTGGCTAGTAGCGCATCACGTTCAGAGGAAGGTAGGTTTTTCATAATAGTCGCCATGTTGCGAGTTTTTCATCAATGTAATCAAACGCCATAACCGGCATAGTGATTATGCGCTGTGGAACGCCGCGTTCGATAAGGCGAGATTTAAGGCCGATAAGCTGGCGTGCGGTAGTGCTTAATGCACGAATTAAATCTTTAGGATCAATGAAAGGGGAGAGCGCTTCAGCAATAGCAAACCAATCTATTCTTCCACCTTCTTCATACGGTGAGCCCCACTGTGTCGTTCTTGCTATACCTTCAGGGTCAGCTTTCATAGGGGCAAAATCGTAAATAGGGGCAAGCCATATCCCTTGTGGACGTTTAATGAGTGACGTGTTTCGTCCGTGGTTATCTGAATTGCCAAAAATGATATTCAGCATGTCGCGCTTGACCATTTCAATAACTAATTCAGAACGTTGCCGCGTATGATTGCCTGTAGGAGGGATGATTGTGTCAATGATTTTTTGGATAACAGTGAAATGATTAAGGTAGCTTCCCGCCGGTTTTTTCAGCAGAGAATAGATAGACTCCATTCCATGTAATGTTTTTTTACCGTCTATGTAGTCGACATCAAAACGAGGTAGCCATAAGGAAGGATAATGCTCCCCTTCAATTAATCGCATACCTGTAAGGTTGATCGTATCCATCCCCAGTGATGTAAGTTCATGATAAAAATAATATTCTGCACGTAAAATATCGCAATCAACTGGGCTGCGTGACCCCCTGGGAAATTTCACCAGATAGTGCATGTCCTGAGTAGTAAGATCGTCCTGAAAAGGATCTATCCAAATTTCATCGTCGTCTGAACAACGAAGTAATAATTTGGGGGCCTCTCCCCCAGCTCCGGTTGCTCCACCTCCGCCAGCGCCGCGTTGTTGTGCGTATTCGATAAAATCACTATTGCGATCGGCGACGTCTCGCACACTGAAACGTATTTTTTGTAGTTGTTGGGTACTCAGTGAAGAAGGCAGTGATTCCTTGAGACGTATATTGCCAATAGGGGCAATGGTTCCATTAAACAGCAGGGCATAATCTTGCTCATTAGCGGGTAAATGACCTATTTCTAATTTATTGACCCAATAGCGCCGACTTGACCCCGAAGGGATAATGTCATCCAAAAACGTGAACCAAGGCGTAGAACGATAGGTTTCCATCATTTCTACCGGCAAATTGATACTACAACTGCGATGGTCATTTTTACCGAACCAACTGGCAGCATAATCAAAATCATAGCCAAGACAGGATAACCCATTCCGGCCCGCAGAAGGGGTGGGAATGTCTAGCTCGGCGGCGTCATGCCACTGATGATTGTGGAAAATTTGTATGGTAGGCATTACGGATCCACACTGTGCAATATATTGCTCAATTATGACATGCTTACCTTTTTTTGAGCAATATTTTACTCATTTTTCAGATATGACACCCTAAATTGAGCAATATATTGCTCAATTTAGGGTGTCATATTTGTTATAAAAGAAAATAAGACAAATAAAAAACGCCCCAGATGGGGCGCAAGTACGTGATATTGTTCAGGCATTACGCCGTGGTATTGACGTTACGCCCAATCGCCGGATTGGCTGGCAGAGGGGGTAATGCTTGTAAAATACCTAAAGCAACAGCTTCTTGGCTGTCGAGCGCTTTTTTCATCACAAGCGTACTGGCTTCACTGCTGGTTCGCAGGTTGCTGAAGTCGGTAGCGAGCGATGCGATCTGTGATACATCCATTTTATTCTCCTCATAGCTGAGTTGGATTCCTATCGACGAAAAGGAAGCGCACTTTTCCGCCGATGTCGCACGATGATGGTGAAATTTTCGCCAGCATCATTTGGGTATCGACACTATCGCTATTAACTTTATGTTAATCAGCCTGAACGTGCCAGAAAGAACGGGCGATTTTTCGCCATTTCTGCGCCCGGTGTGTCCGATTCCACACACCGGAATTTTATCAATCAGGCTTTTTCTTCCTCAATCATCAACTTCCAGCCGGTGACGTCCTGCCAATATTCCTGCTCCCGTTCCAAATCGAGCTGTACCAGTGTGTTATGGGTAAAGAAATCGAGTGGGAACGTCAGCGTCCAGTAATTGTCATCGGTATGTAGCCGCAGCGATTCCGGCGTGGTCGTGGCCTGACGCTGATTATTTAACAGCGTGGCAAGGCGTAAGAGTTGAACCAGTGGCAAATACTGTTTCTTTTTGAACAGGTTTAGTCGCGGCAATTCTTCCAGTTTGATCGCTTTACGGTGCAGCCGCACGATCATTGACAGCACAAGCTGTTGTTCCTGATTGAAGCCGGGCAGGTTGGTATTTTGCAGAATGTACGCGGAGTGGCGATGCATGCCGCTATGGTTGATGCCCAATCCGACCTCATGCAGCATGGAGGCCCAGTTTAAGATGGCCTCAAGCTGTGGATGGACCAGATGAGGGTTTTGCGTTGCCCATTGCGCATAAAGCTGCTGTGTGGTTTCTCGCACGCGCCGCGCCTGCTCACGGTCGATATTGTAATGAGTCGCCAGACTCTGCGCGGTACGGCTACGAATATCCTGATGGCGGAAACGCCCTTCCATTTCGTACAGTACGCCTTCACGCAGCGCGCCATCAGACAGACGTAGCTCTTTAATCGCCAGCGCATCGAAAATACCACACAGAATGGCCAGGCCGGGCACCAGTACCGACTGACGGTCTTCGGACAGACCTGGCATACTCAGCGATTTGAAGTGTTTGAATTGCAAAATCTGCGTGCGTAGCATTTCCAGCCGTTCAGGGGTAATCAGGCCGTCTTTTTCCCCCATTTCGACCAGAATTTCGTGTGTGGCTTTGATCGTGCCTGACGCTCCGAGGGCGAATTTCCAGCCATATATCCGGTATTCCCAGGCGAGCGTCTCCAATTTTTGCGCCGCCGCCAGTCGCGCGCGCTTGAAGTTGGCTTCGCTGATTTCCCCGTTAGGAAAAAACTGCTGTGCGAAACTGACGCACCCCATCCGACGGCTTTCTACCAACATTGGTTCAAAATCTTCACCGATAACCAGCTCGGTAGAACCGCCACCGATATCGATGACCAGCTTGCGGCCTTTTTCCGGCTGCGTATGCTCCACGCCCATAAAGATCAGGCGAGCTTCTTCATGACCGGAAATGATCTCTATCGGGTAGGGAATGATATCCGCCGCACGGCGTAAAAATTCCTGGGCGTTGGCTGCCTGACGCAGCGCGTGCGTACCGACGATGGAAACGTTCACTGCCGGGAAACCTTGCAGACGTTCAGCAAACAACGCCAGACAGCCCAAACCGCGCTGAATGGCTTCTTCGCTGAGCATATTTTTTTTGTCCAGACCGTCAGCCAGGTGCACCCGCTGTTTTAAACGCCCCAATACCTGAAGCGCGCCGTTGACCACACGAGCGATCACCATGTGAAAACTGTTGGAACCCAGGTCGATAGCCGCGAATTCTTGCGGCTTTATCTCGGTTTTTTCATTATTCGTTAGCGGCATTATTCAGGCTTATCTCCAGGTTGCTCCAACGCCTTGATGTAGTCGTAAATGGCATTTTGCGCGCGTACTTTACGCCGGTTACCACGCGAGACATAGAGGTTGCTCGACTCTTTATCAATGACACGGGCTTTCACCGTATCGCTGAACAGGATATCGAGCGTTTCCAGCACGCGGTTTTTCAATATGGGATCCAATATTTCCACTGCGACTTCAATGCGATAATCAATGTTGCGTGTCATCCAGTCGGCAGAAGAGAGATAGACTTTCTTGTCTCCGCCGTTATTGAAAACATACACCCGATCGTGTTCCAGATAGCGGTCAAGGATGCTGATGACATAAATATTTTCACTGATCCCCGGCAAATTGGGGATCAGCGAACACATACCGCGTACCAGCAGATTAATTTTCACGCCCGCAGAAGAAGCCTGATACAGCTTTTCCGCCAGCCCCTTATCCACCAGATTATTGACCTTAAGCGTAATGCCTGCATCACGATTCGCTAGCGCGTTTTCGATCTCGGTATCGATCAATTGATAAAGCTTATCGCGCGAGTTTTGCGGTGACACCAGCAGGTGCTCAAAGCTGACCGGACGATAAGGGTTCTCAATAAAGTTGAAGACGCGGCGAACTTCATTGGTAATGCGTTCGTCGGCGGTCAACAGCGAGTAGTCGGTATACAGGCGGGCAGTTTTCTCGTTGAAGTTACCGGTGCCGATGTGCGCATAACGCACGATGTTTTCCCCTTCGCGGCGGGAAATCAGGAATAACTTGGCGTGAATCTTCAACCCAGGCACCGAGAATATGACGTGTACGCCAGCTTCCGTCAGGCGTTTTGCCCAATGGATGTTTGCCTCTTCGTCAAAGCGTGCCTGTAGCTCGACTACTACCGTCACTTTCTTGCCGTTGTGTGCCGCGTGAATCATCGAATTAATGATGCGCGAGTCTTTGGCGACGCGGTAAATATTGATTTTGATCGACAGCACGTTAGGGTCGAAAGAGGCCTGCCGCAGCAGTTCCAGAACGTGCTCAAAGGTGTGATACGGGTAGTAGAGCAGAACATCGCGTTCGCGGATCGCATCAAACCCATTGCGGAAATGGTTGAACCCGGTGTGCCGCAGGCGTGGCAAGGGCTTATTGACCAGATTGGTGCGTCCGACGTTCGGGAAAGAAATAAAATCTTTGAAATTATGATAACGCCCGCCGGGGATAACGGAATCATAGGAAGAGATACCCAGTTTCTCCAGTAATATGGCGACCATGGCATCCGGCATGTCGCGCTGATACACAAATCTCACCGGTTCGGCGGTTAAGCGTTGCTTCAGGCTGGAAGACATCAGCTCCAGCAGGCTGGACTCCATTTCCGTCACCAGATCGTATTCTGCATCGCGCGTCATCTTCATGGAGTAGGCGTTCAACGCATCATAATCAAAGAAGCCCTTGAAGATATCATCCAGACAGTAACGCAGAATGTTATCGATGAGGATCATGGTTTTACGACGGCGTGGCGCTTCCGCTGGCAGGTTGACGAAACGCGGTATTTTATCCGAAGGAATTTCCAGCAGAGCGTAGCTGATCTCGTCACCACGAATAATTTCAACTGCTAGGTAGGTATAGCTATCCTTCAGGAACTCCACCAGATTGGTTTCGTTAAAGATGAGTATTGGCGTGATATGCGGGCGCAGATATTGCCGGAAGTAGTCTCTCAGCCACTCCTGCTGATTAGGGGAAACCTGACGTTCATTGACCAGAAAAATTTGGTTACGCGCCATCTCCAGCAGCAGTTCGTTGTACAGGCTGTCAAAGAGTTGATCGGTTTTGATTACACGCGCCTGAATTTTGCCTAAAAGATGTCGCAGATTGCCGTCCAGACCTTGTTCTTCATTAATCAGGATGCGTCTTTTCAAATCGGCAAAACGGACTTTATAAAATTCATCAAGGTTGCTGGAGTAAATGCCCAGAAAGCGCATGCGTTCGATTAACGGATTGCTTTTATCTGCTGCTTCCTGAAGTACTCGTTCATTAAAGGATAACCAACTTAATTCTTTCTCTATGTAGAGTTTGTCCTGACCCATTGTCACTCCGCTCAACTCATGTACTGAAGGTTCATCCAATATTCATACCCTTCCGTTGTGGAGATAGGGTACAACAACATTATGGCGTGTTGATGACGATACCCGTCATATTTCGAGCCGTCTGTACGTTGGCTACCCTTAAATACTCGACCCGTCGTGGGCCTCGCCCTAAAGGGCCGCTGCAAGCAGCGTTCAAATCTGCTCCCAGCAGATTTGTCACCCCAGTCACTTACTAAAGTCAGCTCCTGAGGACTCCCTCGGTTGCCGCCTTCATACGACTGGAACTATTTAGGGTATAAAATCTAATTCATAGACAGACTTACCATTGTCATATTATGGGCGTAAAGGCAACATATGCTACCCGCAATAGGTTGGCAACACGACTCTGGCGGTTTCACTCTAACGGCGAGAATAATGGTAAAAACAGGCAACGCATCACAGTATCGGGATCGTCGACGGGCGTGGGTAGATCGCTTGGTTCATCGCATTGTTGCAGGCAGTGGGCTGCTGGTGCTGGCTATGCTGCTGTTAATCTTCTTCTATCTGCTGTATGTGGTGACGCCGCTGTTCCTTTCTCCCACGGTTAACGGTCAAAAAACGGTTTCACGCCATAGCGCAGATCCATCGCTGGCGCTGGGGCTTAGCGACAATGGGCAAATCGGCTTTCGCATCGACAATCAGGGCTATGGTGAGTTTATTCCGTTTGTGGACAATTCGCCGATGCCACGCAGTCAACTGGTTCCTGCGCTGAGTTTACTGGCGCAGAGTCAGGGGGAACGGCAGATTTATGCTTTGAGCCAGCCGGATGGTCGCTTGACGTTCGTTCAGCCTGTACTGTCAAGGACGGACGATCGTTCTCCCGTCTGGCGTTATCCGCTGGGCAAACAGGCGTATTCGCTGGGGTTGCCCGCACAGCCGCTGCGTCATCTGGCGGTGGCGACGGTGGACGACACACAGGTCGTTGTTGCGGCTATCGGGCAAGAAAATGCGTTAATTGTTGCCGATGTTGATGAAGGTGGCGTGCGGCAGCGGGCAAAAGTCACATTACCGACGGTGGCAATTAACCAACTGCTATTGACCCCAGACGGGCAGCAACTCTATTTGCTCAGCGGCAATACGTTAACGCTGTGGCAGGTGGAGGCGAACGCGCTGACGCTACGGGAAGAACGGCAATTGCAACTGGCGCAACCCCTACATCTGGCGCTGCTGTCCGGCGGGCGATCGCTGTTGGTACAGGCTGCCGATGGGCGGATTAGTCAATGGTTTGAGGTTCCGGGCGAAAAGGGCGCTACGCTGACAGAGATTCGTCAGTTTCCGCACGTCGCGGGGGAATCGGTACTGCTGGCAACGGAAGCGCAGCGACGAGTCTTTGCCACCTTGAACGCACAGGGTGAACTGTCGCTGTTTGCCAGCAAGCAGTCGCATGCGCTGCTGACACAGACATTACCCGCTCAGGCGCAGGGATTGGTGTTTTCGCCGCGTGGTGCCGCCATGCTGGTTGAAACGGCGCAGGGATGGCATCGCTATCAGGTTGATAACCCCTATCCCGACATTGGCTGGCGGGGCCTGTGGCAAAAGCTGTGGTATGAGAACTACCCCGAGCCAGCCTATATCTGGCAGTCTACCTCTGCGGATGATAGCTATCAGGCCAAATTCAGCATGATGCCGCTGATGTTGGGCACGATGAAAGCCGCCATTTACGCCATGCTGTTTGCTACGCCGTTGGCGCTGTCTGCCGCAATCTATACCGCCTGCTTTATGTCGCCGACGCTGCGGCGCTGGATTAAACCTACGCTGGAGATTATGGGGGCGCTGCCGACGGTTGTCGTCGGCCTGATTGCCGCCATCTGGCTGGCACCGCATTTTGCAACGTATCTGTCAGCCATGTTGGCCATGCCGATGTTGTGGATGTTGGCTGTGCTCGGCTGTGGCTGGCTGATTGAATGCCTGCCGACGCGCTGGCGTGTTCGTTTCCCCGCAGGCTGGGATGTATTGTTCCTTATTCCCACTATTTTGCTGACTGTCGTGCTCGGATGTTGGCTTGCGCCGCATATTGAAATCGCGGTGTTGGGGCAACCGTTGTATCAGTGGTTGGGGGATGATTTCGTACAACGTAATACGTTGGTGGCGGGGGTTGCCCTCGGCTTTGCCCTGATTCCACTGATTTTTTCGTTGGCGGAAGATGCCTTGTTTAGCGTACCCACCCGTTTAAGCCAGGGATCGTTGGCGCTAGGGGCGACGGCGTGGCAAACCCTATGGCGCGTCGTTCTGCCATCCGCCAGCGCCGGGATTTTCGCTGCGCTGATGCTGAGTTTTGGCCGTGCCGTGGGAGAAACCATGATTGTGCTGATGGCGACGGGCAATACCCCGATTATGGACGAAGGCCTGCTTCAGGGCTTGCGTTCGCTGGCGGCGAATATCGCTATTGAAATGCCGGAAGCCGTGACGAACAGTGGCCATTATCGGGTGCTGTTTTTGACGGCATTAGCGTTGTTTGTGTTCACATTTATTGTGAATACGCTGGCTGAGACTATTCGGCAGCGTTTGCGGCAACGCTACCGTGATGAAGGAGAAAACGCGTGAAGCGCTGGTTCCGTTCGGGAAGGCCCTGGGTATGGCTCACCGCCTCCTCCATTTCGATTAGCCTGCTGGCGATGCTGACAATCATCGTGCTGCTGGCCGGGCAGGGCATGCGCTATCTGTGGCCTCAGCCCGTCTGGCTGCTGACGTTACCGCCAGAGCAAGGGATGCCGCGTGCGTTGATCGGGGAAATTTATGCCGAGCAAACCCTTTCTCCTCAGCAGTTGGAACAGGCGAATGTAGCCCCGACGTCTGGGAAGGCGGAAACACGCTATTTAATCAAGATTGGTCAGCGTGAAATCTATGGGCAGAGCTTTCGCTCGTTGCTGTCGCGCGACATTGTCCGTTTTGAGAAACCCGCCGATATTCTGGTATTGAAGCGAACTAACAATGGCACGGCCTATGGCTATCTGGCTGGTATGTTAGAAGGGGAGCAGCCGCTGGTGGCAACGGATCTTCCTGCAACCTTGCAGCATCGCATCGAACAGGTACAGGGATTGTTAGCGAAAACGCAGGCAATCCGTATGGGAGAGATGGCGAAGATCAACCAGCAGTTTGAAGTGCTACGGCTGGAGGAAAAAAAGCGGCAGCAGACAAAGACGCTGGATAATCAGGCACTGGCGCGTCTTCAGGCTGAACGCACCGAACTGCAACGCCATTTTGATGAACTGTCACGCCAGCTAACCGCACTCAATCTGGACATTCATCGCGATACCGTGCAGCTACGGGATGCGAATGGCATCGTCCATCTCATCCCGCTCAGAGACATTGAGCAGGCTTGGTATCCGAATGCGATGAATCTGTGGGAAAAAATCAGCCACTGGGGCGAGCAGGCGAAATATATGCTGGTGCACTATTCACCGGACAGCAACAGCGCAGGCCACCTGTTTCCCGCTATTTTTGGCACGGTGTTGATGGTGGTGCTGATGTCCATTGTCGTGATGCCGCTGGGCGTGATTGCTGCGGTTTATCTGCATGAATATGCAGGGAAAAACAGCTTAACGCGCGGGGTGCGGATTGCCGTGGTCAATCTGGCGGGCGTGCCTTCCATTGTTTACGGCGTGTTCGGGTTAGGTTTTTTTGTTTATTTCATCGGCGGCACGTTGGATCAGGTGTTTTATGCTGAAGCGCTGCCGAATCCGACGTTTGGTACGCCGGGGTTACTGTGGGCGTCGCTAACGCTGGCATTGCTGACGCTGCCGGTGGTGATTGTGGCGACAGAAGAAGGGTTATCACGCATCCCGATGTCTGTGCGCCACGGTTCACTGGCGTTAGGCGCGACCAAAGCCGAAACGCTGTGGCACGTTGTGCTGCCGATGGCCGTTCCCGCGATGATGACCGGTTTGATCCTCGCAGTGGCGCGTGCCGCAGGGGAAACCGCGCCGCTGATGTTGGTCGGCGTGGTGAAGTCGGTGCCAGTCTTACCCGTGGATGACATTTTCCCTTATCTGCATCTTGAGCGAAAGTTTATGCATCTGGGGTTTCAAATCTATGATCTGGCGTTCCAAAGCCCGGATGTGGAGGCTGCCAGGCCGCTGGTGTACATTACCGCGCTGCTATTGGTGTTGATTGTGGTTGGGCTAAACCTTGCTGCGATTGGGATCCGTCATGTTCTGCGTGAGAAATATCGTTCGTTATCACTCTGAAAGTAGGATGAAGTTATGGGATTTATGACACAAAAGGAGATGGCACCGCTGCCTGATGTTCATCAACTGCGTGATGAACAGACGATGTTAACCGTGGAACATCTGAATTTGTACTATGGCGATAAGCAGGCTCTGAACGATATTTCGCTTCGTATTCCGAAGAACCAAGTCACGGCGTTGATTGGCCCGTCGGGCTGTGGCAAATCCACGCTGTTACGCTGTTTTAACCGTATGAACGATCTGGTAGATGACTGCCGCACCGAGGGAAATATTTGGCTCAGTGGCATGCCGATTAACGATCCGCAGTTGGATGTGGCTGTATTACGCCGTCGGGTCGGTATGGTTTTTCAACGCCCGAATCCGTTTCCCAAATCAATCTATGAAAATGTGATTTATGGCCTGAGATTGCAGGGGCTACGCGATCGCCGTTTTCTGGATGATGCCGTAGAGCGTGCGCTACGGGCGGCGGCGCTGTGGCATGAGGTAAAAGATCGGCTGAGCGACAACGCGTTGACGTTATCCAGTGGACAGCAGCAGCGTTTGGTGATCGCTCGGGCTATCGCTATTGAGCCGGAAGTGCTGTTGTTGGATGAGCCGACTTCCGCGCTCGATCCGATTTCGACGCTGGTTGTTGAAGAGTTGATGGGCACGCTAAAGCAGCATTTCACGCTAGTGCTCGTGACGCACAACATGCAGCAGGCGGCTCGCGTGTCGGATTACACCGCCTTTATTAATCAGGGCAAATTGATTGAGTACAATCGCACGGACGATCTGTTTACCTCTCCGACGCAGCGGCGCACAGAGGATTATATTACTGGACGATTTGGTTGAAATGTCATTAAACACACCGCGTTTCAGAAAAATGGTGACTTTTCCCGCTCATGCGCTCACTAGTGCCAGTGCATTAGCCCCGATCAGGATGTTGTCAGCCGTCTGACGCCGATCGTTAAATAACGTATCGGCGTTAAATGAGCGAGGGGCTTACAGCAGATCGCGCAGGCTGTAAACAATGGCGGAAATCGCGATCAGTCCCATCAGGGTGACAAAAACGTTACTGATATAGCCGCTGTATTTCTTCATCGCCGGAACTTTCTGAATAGCGTACATGGGCATCAGGAATAACAGACACGCGATAATCGGGCCGCCCAACGTTTCGATCATACCCAGAATACTGGGGTTTTTCGTTGCGACAATCCAAGTGGTGATCAGCATGAACAGCGCAGTGATACGGTTCAGTTTGGTGTTGGAAATGGTTTTTCCTCTGCTGCGCAACGTTTTTACGATCATCCCGTTAAAGCCTTCGCCCGCCCCCAGATAGTGACCCAGAAATGATTTAGAGATGGCGATGGTGGCAATGATCGGAGCCAGGTAGCCGATGACCGGGTTATTAAAATGGTTCGCCAGATAGGACAGAATAGAAATGTTCTGCGCTTTTGCTTCCATCAGTTCGGCTGGCGACAGGCTCAGTACGCAACTGAAGACGAAGAACATCACAGTCAGCACCATCATCATGTGGCTGTAAGACAGAATACGTGAGCATTTTGGCTCTGCCTCATCACCGTATTCTTTCCGTTTGGCAACGGCGAAAGAGGAGATAATCGGCGAATGGTTGAAGGAGAACACCATCACCGGAATCGCCAGCCATAATGTTGCCAACAGACCGTTGCCCGTGACGCTGGAATTTAAAGAAATGTTTTCAAAAACAGAGGTGTTCCAGCTCGGGATTAAATAAAGCGCCAGCAACATTAGCACGGCAACAAAAGGGTAAACCAGAATACTCATGGCTTTTACGATCATCGCTTCACCAAAACGAACAATAAACATCAACCCGAGGATCAATATTAATGACAGCACGGCACGCGGTGGAGAAGATAAATGCAATTGGTGAGTAATAAAGTTGTCTACCGTATTGGTAATCGCGACGCTGTAAACTAATAGGATGGGATAAATTGCGAAAAAATAAAGCAAAGTGATTAATTTACCCGCACCAACGCCGAAATGTTCCTCAACGACTTCGGTAATATCTTCGCCACCTTTTTTTCCTGATAATACAAAACGGCATAAGGCTCGGTGGGAATAATAGGTCATCGGGAAGGCAATTAGCGCCATGATGATGAGCGGAATTAAACCGCCAATACCGGCATTGATAGGTAAGAATAACACACCTGCGCCGATAGCTGTGCCGTAGAGGCCTAGCATCCAAACGGTATCGCTTTTACGCCATTCTGAATCCTGTTCTAACACATGGCTATTATCTTGAATTGTGCTCATTTACTGGTTTCTCCTTGGTGAACATATTAATATTCATCATACTGGGGTATAAAAATTACAGTATCGGCAACTTACCGTTACAGAGCTTAAAAAACGAACAGGACATATTGCTAATAATGTCAGCAGGTCAATACTGTTTTGTGGCGGCATTCTATATCGTGGTGGTCAGCGAATAATATTGAGACGATCACAGAAATGAATTGGCTGACGGTATTTTAATAAAATTTCGCGAAAAATAAAATATCAATACTGATGCTTTATTTTAAATAATTCTTAATGGCTTATTGTTGATTTTTTTAATTGTCGAATGATAAATAACAAATAAAAATAGATGAAATAATAAACGCAATTTTTCTGATACCACGCTTAATGAGATGTTTTCTCTTTTCGGGATAGTGTGCCGTTACGACGATCGAATCGAATGGTATTTGTCATCCGGCAGGAATGGGTAATCTGCCGGATGACGCTCGTCAATCTGTCAGGCGGTGAGCTTTTCCTCTGCCCACGCCAGACCGCTGTGGTATTCCGCTGGCAAAAGTTTCGCCAGCGATTGCAGAGTGTGTCGCAGCGGTGCGGCATCGGATGACGCCACATTGAGGTGCCCAACTTTGCGACCAGGACGAACCGCTTTCTCATACCAGTGTAAATGCACCAGCGGCAGGGACAGCCAGTCGAGATTCACGTCAGTGCCGATCAGGTTGACCATCACTGAGGGCGTTTCGACGATGGGGTGCGGCAGTGGCAGATCCAGAATGGCGCGCAGGTGCAGTTCAAACTGGCTGATTGACGCGCCATTTTGTGTCCAGTGTCCACTATTGTGTACACGCGGAGCCAGCTCGTTAATGAGCAGTCGGTCGCCGACAATAAAGCATTCCATCGCCATCACGCCAATATAGCCCAACGCATTCATAATCGCAGACAGCATCTGTTCTGCCTGCTGTTGCAACTGCGCATCCGGCTGAGGGAAAGCCACGCTGGTACGCAGAATACCGTCCTGATGCAGGTTGTGGGTGAGCGGGTAGAACACGCATTTACCGTGCGTATTGCGGGCACCAACCAGCGAAACTTCGCCGGAAAAATGAATCCCCTGCTCAACGATGCACTCGCCATAGCAATCAGCAGGCAGCGTCTGTTGTTCGCCGTCGCGTAAGCGCCACTGACCACGTCCATCGTAACCGCCAACGCGGCGTTTCACGATAGCGAGTTCACCTAATGAGGCGAAAACGTGTGGCCATTCATCGGCACTTGCCAGCAATTGCCAGGGAGCTGTGGCCAGATTTAGCGAATCCAACAGGTGTTTTTGCGTCAGGCGATCGGCCAGACGCGGGAAAATATCGCGGTTCGCAAACGCCGGATGTTCAGCCAGTTCACGGGTGAGAGGGGTTTCCGGCCAGCGCTCGATCTCGGCGGTAATCACACTGTTATGAAACGGAACCGACTCCGGCTCTGCATCCAGCCCCACGGGGTAAACGGCAATCCCTAACGGTTCGCCCGCCTGACGGAGCATTCTGCCCAATTGGCCATTGCCTAATACGCAAACCGGTTTCATGCCTCCTCCCGCGGATCGGGATGAGAGAGCACATCATCAGTTTGTGCCTGACGCCAGTCGGCCAGTCGGGTGGCGATACCTTTATCGTGCAGGGCGAGAATTTGTGCGGCCAGCAGAGCAGCGTTCGCGGCTCCGGCTTTGCCAATGGCCAACGTGCCGACCGGAATACCGCGCGGCATCTGGACGATTGAATACAGGCTGTCTACACCGCTCAGCGTGGAGCTTTGTACCGGTACGCCGAGTACCGGAACCAGCGTTTTTGCTGCCAGCATGCCCGGCAGATGTGCCGCGCCGCCTGCGCCAGCGATAATCACATCAAAACCGTTCTCTGCCGCCTGCTCAGCAAAGCTGAACAGTTTATCCGGCGTCCGGTGTGCGGAAACGACTTCGGTATGAAAAGGAATGTTCAGCGTGGTGAGGATTTCCGCAGCAAACTGCATAGTGGCCCAGTCACTCTTTGAACCCATGACGATGGCAATTTTAGCCGGGGCAACGTTGGATGACATGCCTGTAACGCTCCTGTGGTTGTACCTGTAATTTGTACGTGTTGGTGACGTGTTCGCGTCGGCCAGACAGAGAGGGTCTGGCGTTGAGGGCGTAGAGCATATCACGCCATTATGGCGAGGAAAACGGTTGCGTATGCGTAAATGCTGAAGGAATAGGGCGAGGGGTCATTAAGTCAATGGTGGGTAACGCATTAAAATGGGAAGGAAATCAATTCGATATTTTGTGGCGTGACCTTAATCATTGACCCATCTTCATGCCAGGCACCCAGCACGGCACGGCGGCCTTCAGATTTGCCGAGATCCACCCGATGAATGGCTGGGCGGTGTGTGTGACCGTGGATCATCGTCTTTACCTGATAATGCTGTAAGCGTTCAAGCACGGCGTCGTGATTGACATCCATAATCTGCTGCGATTTTTGCTGATTGGCCTGCTGGCTGCTGGCACGCATTTTGGCGGCAATCTTTAGACGCAGCGATAACGGTAATAGCAGAAAGAGTTGCTGAATGAATGGGTTGTGCACGCGGCGGCGAAATTTTTGATAGGCCAGATCGTCAGTGCACAGGGTATCGCCATGCAAAATGAGGATTTTCTGACCATAGAGGTCGAGCACCGTTTCCGTTGGCAACAGCGTCATCCCACTTTGTCTGGCAAAGCGTTTGCCAATCAGAAAATCACGGTTACCGTGTACGAAATAGCACGAAATGCCACGTTGATGTAACGCATACAGTTCGGCAGCGATGATCGCGTGCAGCGGCTGCGGGTCGTCATCACCAATCCAGGCATCGAACAGATCGCCAAGAATGTACAGCGCATCTGCATGAATTGCCTCATGGCGTAAAAAACGCAAAAAACCGGCGGTGATCGCCGGTTCATGAAGACTTAAATGCAGATCGGCAATAAACAGCGTTGCCATACCGGTCTGATTATTCGCTGACTGTTACGTGGGTGATCACCACGTCTTCTTTCGGTACGTCCTGATGCATGCCGCTGCGGCCAGTCGCCACGCCTTTGATTTTATCCACGACGTCCAGACCTTCGGTGACTTCAGCAAAAACGCAGTAGCCCCAGCCATCAGCACGCTCTGAACGGAAGTTCAGGAAGTCGTTATCGACAACGTTGATAAAGAACTGGGCTGTAGCAGAGTGCGGATCGTTGGTACGAGCCATTGCCAGCGTGCCACGCGCGTTTTTCAGGCCGTTGTTGGCTTCATTTTTGATTGTCGCGTTGGTTTCTTTTTGATCCATGCCCGGAGCGAAGCCGCCGCCCTGAATCATGAAACCATTAATCACACGGTGAAAAATTGTGTTGTCATAAAAACCGCTGCGGCAGTAGTTCAGGAAGTTTTCTACGGTAACCGGCGCCTTGTCTGCAAACGTGTTAATCACGATATCGCCGTGGTTGGTATGAAGCGTAATCATAATAATGAACCCTAAATAGCCTTAATGATAAGAGTGCAGTCCACAAAATACAGTGAACAACAAGAGCGCTGTTATAGCATAACTGGTCGATTGAGTCAGTACTTCGGTTTACCAGGTGTTCATTGGCGGTGAGCACAATGGGGGAAATCGTATAAAAATGGTTGCCGCCTTGGTTTTGGCAGCCATCAGAAAAGAGACGCGCTGAAGAAAAATGGCATAGAGGCGTTAATTAGGCAGCACAGACTTTTAAAAACAAATAAATTGATTAATTTGCGTATTAATGGATAGTTAATTTGAATGAGATTTTTTTTGTCCCAGATCAATGTTTTGCATAATCGTCGTATGCTTTCTTAGCGGCTCAGATTAATCTGATAGCCATTGTTACCCACAGATACCTCTAAATGGATAGGTGAATCATGCTGGATAGTATTAATCGAGTATTAGATAAGCCCGATTTCGGCAAATTGTTCTTGCGCGTCTCTTTCAGTGTCCTGATGCTGTTTCATGGCTGGCACAAGGTACATGGTGGTATTGGCGCAATTGAAGGTATGCTGGCTTCAGCAGGGCTTCCTGCTTTTGTTGGCTACGGTGTTTACGTCGGTGAGGTCATCACGCCGATCCTGATGATCCTCGGGATTTTCACACGGCCTTCTGCGCTGATTTTCTCCTTTACCATGGTTGTCGCGACGTTACTGGTTCACCCTGATGGTTTCTTCATGCTGGAAAAAACCGGTGCCTGGGGTGTTGAAGGCACAGCGGTATACTTCTTTGCCGGTATTGCGATTGCCCTGCTCGGTAGCGGTAAGTATTCAGTGATGTCGAATCCTCGCTGGCGTTAATTGTTTTTTTGCCGACGTATTGCTTTTATCCGCAGCGTCGATGACGTGAAATGGCTCAGAAAATCTGGGCCATTTCATTTTTGTCCCTTCTCGCTTATTCCCTCTTCTATTAACCTTGCAATACAGTGGGGTTCAGGTTTCAATACGCCGTTGGGATATAAACCCTCAATTCATTTAGCGTTAATGGCATCAATGCTCGTTAATTACATGGGTGTGATGGGTGCCAACTGCGGCGGTGATTGACCTGCCGTGTGGACGCTGTACTTTTGTGAAAACCATTTTTTTGTGAAAACCATTTTCTATAAAAACACTGGAACGCCCTGATGCTAAAGATTTTTAATACGCTGAGTCGCCAAAAAGAGGAGTTTAAACCTATCCACGCCGGTCAGGTGGGAATGTATGTGTGTGGCATCACCGTTTATGACCTCTGTCATATCGGCCACGGGCGTACTTTCGTGGCGTTTGATGTGGTGGCGCGGTATTTGCGGTATCTGGGATATTCACTGAAATATGTGCGTAATGTCACCGATATTGACGACAAAATCATCAAACGGGCGATCGAAAATGGGGAAACCAGCGATCAACTGACAACCCGTATGATTGCAGAAATGCACGCTGATTTTGATGCTTTGAATATTCTGCGCCCAAATGCTGAACCCCGCGCGACGCACCACATTGCCGACATCATTGAAATGGTGGAAACGCTGATTGCCCGACGTCATGCTTATGTGGCAAGCAATGGCGATGTCATGTTTTCCGTTGAGACTGCGCCGGGTTACGGTGTGTTGTCCCGTCAGGATTTGGATCAATTGCAGGCTGGCGCACGCGTTGAAATTACGGAAGTGAAGCGTAATCCAATGGATTTCGTGCTGTGGAAAATGTCCAAGCCGGGTGAGCCGCATTGGCCTTCTCCATGGGGAGAGGGGCGTCCCGGCTGGCACATCGAATGTTCTGCTATGAACTGCAAACAGCTCGGCGAACACTTTGATATTCACGGCGGCGGTTCAGATTTGATGTTTCCGCATCACGAAAACGAGATCGCGCAATCCGGTTGTGCGCACGACGGCCCGTATGTGAATTACTGGATGCATTCCGGTATGGTGATGGTTGATCGCGAAAAGATGTCAAAATCGCTCAACAATTTCTTCACCGTTCGTGACGTACTTGCCTATTACGACCCGGAAACCGTACGTTACTTCCTGATGTCAGGCCACTATCGTAGCCAGTTGAACTACAGTGAAGATAACCTGAAACAGGCGCGTGCGGCGCTGGAGCGCCTGTATACGGCGCTGCGTGGAACGGATCTCAGCGTTGAGCCACACGGCGGTGATGTATTTGAAGCTCGTTTCCGTGAAGCGATGGATGACGATTTCAATACGCCGGAAGCCTACTCGGTGCTGTTTGACATGGCGCGCGACGTTAACCGCCTGAAAGCGGAAGATGTGCAGGCGGCGAACCAACTGGCATCGGCACTGCGTAAACTGTCTGGCGTGCTTGGCCTGCTGCAACAGGATCCTGAACAGTTCCTGCAAAACGGCGCGCAGGTGGATAATGAGGAAGTGAAAGAAATCGAAGCGTTGATTCAACAGCGTAAAGATGCGCGTGCGGCGAAAGATTGGGCGCTGGCAGATCAGGCTCGCGATCGGTTGAATGAGATGGGGATCGTACTGGAAGACGGCCCGCAGGGTACGATCTGGCGGCGTAAGTAACGCTGCCTTATAAACTTTTCAGCAAATAAAAAGCCCGCAGAGAATCAATCGCGGGCTTTTTTGCCATCATTAACGTCGCTAAGCGTCAGGCGGCGATGCTTACTGTCTCGCCATTGAACTGAACGGTTTGTCCGGCGACGATTTTACAGCGCTTACGCGTTTCGGTTTGACCATCAACGGTCACGTCGCCGGCGGCAATAGACAGTTTGGCCGCCGCGCCGCTTTCACTCCAGCCCAGCAATTTCAAGAGATCGCACAGTTCAACGTGCGGATGTTTTTCAAGATGAAACGTTGTCATAATTTCCTGCTTATCCGTGTTCGACTCACCCATTATTCGGCATGGTCATGATACTCTTCGCACGCTTGCAGCGTGTTTTGAATCAGGGTGGCAACCGTCATGGGGCCGACGCCGCCCGGTACGGGGCTGATGTAAGACGCTCTTTCCTGCGCAGTTTCAAATTCCACATCACCGACCACTTTGCCGCTATCCAAACGGTTGATACCCACGTCTAGCACGATGGCGCCTGGTTTAATCCAGTCGCCAGGGATGAAACCCGGTTTACCCACGGCGACAACCAGCAGATCGGCATTTTCAATGTGGTGGCGTAGGTTTTTGGTGAAACGATGCGTTACGGTGGTGGTGCAGCCAGCCAGCAGTAGCTCCAGGCTCATCGGGCGGCCAACGATATTGGATGCGCCGACCACAACGGCATTCAGCCCAAAGGTGTCGATATTGTAACGCTCCAGTAGCGTGATGATGCCGCGTGGCGTACAGGCGCGCAGCAGCGGTGCACGCTGGCACAGACGACCTACATTGTAAGGGTGGAAACCGTCGACATCTTTATCCGGGGCGATGCGCTCAATCACTTTCGTGTTATCAATGCCTTCCGGTAACGGTAGCTGAACCAGGATACCGTCAATCGTCTGGTCGGCGTTGAGCTGGTCGATCAGCGCCAACAGCTCTGGTTCCGTTGTCGTGATGGGTAAATCGTAAGAGCGGGAGATAAAACCCACTTCTTCGCACACCTTACGCTTGCTGGCGACATAAATCTGTGACGCCGGGTTCTCGCCGACCAGCACAACAGCCAGACCTGGTGCGCGTTTTCCTTCTGCTAAACGCTGCGTGACCCGTGCGGCAACTTCGTCTTTGACCTGCTGCGCAATCGTTTTACCATCAATAATCTTTGCTGCCATCTGCGATGAAACCCATCAATGTGAAATAGGGGGATGGTCGCTATTCTGTCAGAAGCGGCGCGTGCTGTCAGGTATTGCGTCAACATTAATTGTTTCTATACCCGTTATACTTCAAGTTGGCAGGTCAAATGTGCACCCTACGACGTTGTCTTTTGCCTGCCGACTTAAGATGCCATTGGTCTTAAGTCTAACGCTTCGCGTTATATAAAACGTTAACCTTGACACCTTGGCATCGATATACCAGCGATAAAGACGCCAACATAAATTATATCCACCTTTCTCTTCGTTATGTCACTAAAGATGAATGGCGTTATATTACATGGCCTCATGTTATTTTCTGGTGCTAATTATTAATAATTATTGCCAGGTGTAAGAAGAACTTTATTTTTCATTAAATGCACCATGTTTAATTGGCGTTTAATCGGAATTGCTAATGATAATGAAAGTGTGCTTCTGATGTTTAGGCCGTTTTTTCAAGCGCGCCGCGGTCAATAAACGAGAGGTGGCAGTAGAAAAAGAAATAAATTGAAATGTAACGCATCTATTCAAGTTTAAGAATAAAAAAGATACTTCGGTGAAATAGAGTGTTAGCCAATCATGAGATAAAGAGCTCCCAATGAAAATAGCGATTAGTGGAACGGGATATGTCGGTTTATCGAATGGGCTATTATTAGCACAACAGCATCAGGTTGTGGCATTGGATATTGTGGCCGAAAAAGTGGCGCTGTTAAATTGTAAGCGATCGCCGATCAATGACGCTGAGATTGACCGTTTTTTACAATGTGAAACGCTTAATTTTTCCGCTACGTTGGATAAATACGAGGCATATACCGATGCGCAGTTCGTGATTATTGCTACACCGACGGATTACGATCCACATACCAACTATTTCAATACCTCATCGGTAGAAGCGGTCATTCACGATGTGTTGGCGATAAACCCACAGGCGATTATGGTGATCAAATCTACGGTGCCTGTCGGTTTTACTGAGAAGATCAGTCAGCAGTTAGATACGGATAACGTCATTTTTTCGCCTGAGTTTTTGCGTGAAGGGAAGGCGCTATATGACAACCTTTACCCGTCGCGGATTGTGGTGGGGGAACGCTCGGAAAGGGCACGTTTTTTTGCTAACGTGTTGATGGAGTGTGCATTTAAAAAAGATGTTCGCGTTCTGTTTACCGACTCGGCAGAGGCCGAAGCGATAAAACTGTTTTCCAATACCTTCCTGGCGATGCGTGTGGCCTACTTTAATGAGCTGGACAGCTATGCCGAATCGCTGGGGCTAAATACCCGGCAGATTATTGAGGGCGTCTGTCTTGATTCTCGCATCGGTGATTACTATAACAACCCTTCTTTCGGCTATGGCGGATACTGTTTGCCGAAAGATACCCGGCAGCTTCTGGCTAATTACCGTACCGTACCGAATAAGCTGATCAAGGCTATCGTGGAGGCTAACCATACGCGTAAAGACTTTATTGCCGACACCATTATTCGTCGTCACCCTAAAACAGTGGGTATCTATCGTCTCATTATGAAAGCGGGGTCGGATAATTTTCGCTTCTCTTCCATTCAGGGCATTATGAAAAGGATAAAAGTGAAAGGAATCAATGTGGTTATTTATGAACCAGAGATTGATGGCGATGATTTTTTAGGTTTTCCTATCGTTCATCAACTTGGCAATTTTAAACAACAGTGTGACATTATTCTTACTAATCGTTATGCCGATGAATTAAAAGATGTGAGAGGGAAAGTTTATACGCGAGACGTATTTGGTAAGGATTGATGTCTGCGGGTAAATGAATTTATTTTTTTCATTATCGAAATGTTTATCTTTATTGTAATTAACGATGTTTTCACCGTCTTGGCACGCTATGCCGTTTATCTTTGGTTTTATGATAATGGTAATGAATTGAGGTTTCGTTATTTAGACATCACGTAATGATTTGTCGCCATTATTTGTTAGGGGAATACATTATGACGGATTTTTTGCCTTTTTCCCGCCCGGCTATGGGTGATGAGGAAATGGCTGCCGTGGCGGAAGTATTACGTTCTGGCTGGATAACCACGGGGCCGAAATGTCAGCAACTAGAGCAGGCTTTTTGCCAGCAAGTCGGGTGTCGACAGGCGATTGCGGTTAGCTCTGCGACGGGCGGCATGCACGTTACGCTGATGGCGCTTGGCATTGGCCCTGGTGATGAGGTGATCACGCCGTCTCAGACTTGGGTTTCAACCGTCAATATCATCACGCTATTGGGCGCGGAACCGGTGATGGTTGACGTAGATCGGCATACGCTGATGGTACGACCGCAGGATGTTGAGGCGGCCATTACACCGAAAACGAAAGCGATTATTCCCGTGCATTACGCTGGTGCGCCAGCCGATCTGGATGCACTTCGTGCGCTCAGCGAGCGCTATGGCATTCCGCTGATTGAAGATGCGGCGCACGCCGTGGGCACGCAGTATCGCGAGGCGTGGATTGGCGCGTCCGGCACCGCCATTTTCTCGTTTCATGCGATTAAAAATATCACCTGTGCGGAAGGTGGCATGGTGGTGACGGACGACGAGGCTCTTGCCGAACGCATACGCAGCCTGAAGTTTCATGGGCTGGGCGTTGATGCGTTCGACAGGCAGTTACAAGGGCGCAAGCCACAGGCCGAAGTGGTGATGCCGGGATTTAAATACAATCTGGCGGATATCAACGCCGCCATTGCGCTGGTTCAGTTGGATAAGCTCCCGGCGATTAACGCCCGCCGTCAGCAGTTGGCCGCGCGTTATCTCACACCGTTACGCGCTCTGCCGCTTCAGCCGCTAGCGGTTCCTGACTATCCCCATCTGCACGCCTGGCACCTGTTTATGGTGCGCGTGGATGAAGCGCAGTGCGGCATATCGCGTGATGGCCTGATGGCGGCCTTGCAGACTCGCGGTATCGGCACCGGGCTGCATTTCAGAGCCGTGCATACACAGAAATACTACCGTGAGCGTTATCCCCATTTGCACCTGCCGGAAACGGAATGGAATTCGGCGTCGCTCATGACGCTACCGCTGTTTCCTGATATGCAGGACAGCGATGTCGATCGCGTCGTCGCGGCGCTAACCTCGATTCTGGAGTCTGTTCGTGATTGATGACATCAAAAATGTTTCTGTTGTGATTCCCGTTTATAACGAAGAAGAAAGCCTGCCGGTGCTGATTGAACGCGCGCTGGTGGCCTGTCGGAAGATTGGTAAACCCTGGGAAATTATTCTGGTTGATGATGGCAGCAGCGATCGCTCGGCGGAATTGCTGACTGAGGCGGCGAGGGACCCGGAAAAGCACATTATTGCTGTACTACTGAACCGTAACTATGGTCAACATTCGGCCATTATGGCCGGATTTCAGCAGGCGGTTGGTGATGTGGTGATCACACTGGATGCCGATTTGCAGAATCCGCCGGAGGAAATCCCGCGGCTGGTGGAGTATGCGTCGCAAGGGTATGACGTGGTGGGCACCGTACGGGCAAACCGACAGGACTCCCTGTTTCGCAAACTAGCCTCGAAAACCATCAACATGATGATTCGACGCTCAACCGGGAAATCCATGGCGGATTACGGCTGCATGCTGCGTGCCTACCGTCGCCACATTGTCAGCGCGATGCTGCGCTGTCATGAACGCAGCACCTTTATCCCTATTCTTGCCAACACGTTCGCTCGGAAAACCATCGAGATCGATGTGATGCACGCCGAACGGGAATTCGGTACGTCCAAATACAGCTTTCTGAAGTTGATCAACCTGATGTACGACCTGCTGACCTGCCTGACGACGACGCCACTGCGCATACTCAGCCTGATTGGTAGCGTCGTCGCGCTATCGGGTTTCCTGCTCGCGCTGCTGTTGATCGGCCTGCGCCTGTTCTTCGGCGCGGAGTGGGCGGCAGAGGGCGTGTTCACGCTGTTTGCCGTGTTGTTCATGTTTATCGGCGCACAGTTCGTCGGGATGGGGCTATTGGGGGAGTACATCGGCCGTATCTATACCGATGTGCGTGCCCGACCACGCTATTTTGTGCAAAAAACAGTGAGTGCAGCAACACCGCTGACCACCAGTTTACGGGATGAAGAAGAATGAAAGCGATCGTATTTGCCTACCATGATATCGGCTGTGTGGGTCTTGAAGCGTTGACGTTAGCGGGCTACGAAATTCAGGCGGTGTTTACACACAGTGACGCACCGGGTGAGAACCACTTCTATGCGTCGGTAGCGAAAACGGCGGCAGGGATGGATGTCCCCGTGTTTGCGCCGGAAGACGTGAACCATCCGCTCTGGGTGAACCGTATTCGGGAACTGGCACCGGATGTGATTTTTTCTTTCTATTACCGGACGTTATTAAGTGACGATATTCTTCAGCTACCGTCGTTTGGCGCATTCAATCTGCATGGTTCACTGCTACCGCGTTACCGTGGGCGGGCTCCGGTCAACTGGGTGCTGGTGAACGGCGAAACGCAAACGGGCGTGACGCTGCACAAGATGGTGTCCCGCGCCGATGCCGGTGAGATCGTGGTACAGTCTGTGGTGGCGATTGATGATGAAGACACTGCGCTGACGCTGCATGGAAAGTGCCGTACCGCCGCCGCCGCGTTACTGGCGCAGCAATTGCCGCTCATTCGCTCGCGTGAGATGACGCTGACGCCGCAGGATGAGAGTCAGGCCAGCTATTTTGGCCGCCGTACGGCAGCAGACGGTCTGATTGATTGGCACAAAAGTGCCCGTGAGATCAACAATCTGATCCGCGCCGTGACGGAGCCATATCCGGGAGCATTTACGTTTCTCGGTGAGCGCAAAGTGGTTATCTGGCGTGCCTGCGTGCTGAAAAACGACAGCGTGAAAGCCAATGGCGTGAAGCAGAAACCAGGCTCGATTATCTCGACATCGCCGCTGGTGGTTGCCTGCGGTGAGGATGCGCTGGAGATCGTCAGTGGGCAGGGTGAAGCCGGGCTGTATATGTCAGGTAGCCGACTGGCGGCGGAAATGGGCATGGTGCCGCAGGCGCGGTTGGGTAACCTCGCCAGCCGTGTTCAGCGACGCCGTACGCGTGTGCTGATCCTTGGCGTGAATGGGTTTATCGGTAATCACCTGACTGAGCGACTGTTGCGTGACGATCGCTATGAGATCTACGGGTTGGATATCAGTTCGGATGCGATTGCCCGTTTTCTAGGCGATCCACGTTTCCATTTTGTGGAAGGCGATATCAGCATCCATAACGAATGGATCGAATACCACATCAAGAAATGTGATGTCATTTTGCCGCTGGTGGCGATTGCTACGCCTATCGAATACACCCGTAACCCGCTGCGCGTGTTCGAGCTGGATTTTGAAGAGAACCTGAAAATCGTGCGCGACTGCGTGCGTTACAACAAGCGCATCGTCTTTCCGTCCACCTCAGAAGTGTACGGCATGTGTGATGATAAAGAGTTTGATGAGGATACTTCGAACCTGATTGTCGGTCCGATCAACAAACAGCGCTGGATCTACTCCGTATCCAAGCAACTACTGGATCGGGTGATCTGGGCGTACGGTGCTAAAAACGGCCTGCGCTTTACGCTGTTCCGCCCGTTTAACTGGATGGGACCGCGTCTGGATACGTTGGACGCTGCGCGTATCGGCAGTTCTCGTGCCATTACTCAACTGATCCTCAATCTGGTGGAAGGGTCGCCGATCAAGCTGGTGGATGGCGGGGAACAAAAGCGCTGCTTTACCGACATTCACGACGGCATTGAAGCGCTGTTCCGCATTATTGAAAACCGCAACGGCCAGTGTGATGGACAGATCATCAACATCGGCAATCCACACAATGAAGCCAGCATTCGCGAACTGGGCGAAATGCTGTTGACCAGTTTTAATGCTCACCCGCTACGCGATTGTTTCCCGCCGTTTGCCGGGTTTATTGACGTGGAAAGCAGCCGCTATTACGGAAAAGGTTATCAGGATGTGGCGCATCGCACGCCGAGCATTCGCAATGCCAAACGCCTACTGGAATGGGAGCCGACGGTGGAGATGGAGCAAACCGTCGCGGAAACGCTGGACTATTTCCTGCGTACCGTTGACATCTCGCATACCGCTGATGCCACGGATACACAGGGATGACGCGCGTTGGCCTGCGGATTGATGTTGACACCTGGCGCGGTACGCGGGATGGCGTACCCGCGTTGCTAGATGTGCTGGCAGAATTTGATGTACAGGCGAGTTTCTTTTTTAGCGTCGGGCCGGACAACATGGGACGTCACCTGTGGCGTCTGTTGCGTCCGCGCTTTTTATGGAAGATGCTGCGCTCCAATGCGGCCTCGCTCTACGGCTGGGATATTTTACTGGCTGGTACGGCGTGGCCGGGGCGTCGTATTGGCACGCAGTTTGGCGCGTTAATCTGCCAGACATACGACGCGGGGCATGAAGTCGGGCTACATGCCTGGGATCATCATGGCTGGCAGGCGAATGTCGCCCGTTGGTCGGAGGCGCAATTGGCCGCGCAGTTCCGTGAAGGCATGGATGCGCTGACGCACATTCTGCCATCCCCCGTGCGCTGCTCCGCCGTGGCGGGCTGGCGAGCCGATCCGCGCGTCGTTGAGATGAAGCAGCGCTGGGATCTGGACTATAACAGCGACTGTCGTGGCACCCAACCTTTTCGGCCACGGCTGAAAAATGGCGAACTGGGCACGGTGCAGATCCCGGTCACGCTACCTACCTACGATGAAGTCATCGGTGAGCGCGTGAGCGACGACGAATTTAACGACTTTATTCTTGATGCGATCCGGCAGGATCGCGGCGTGCCGGTGTACACCATTCACGCAGAGGTTGAAGGGGGGGCAAAGCTGGCGCTGTTCCGCCAATTGCTCCTTCATGCTCGTCAGCAGCATATCGAATTTTGTCCACTTTCCTCATTGCTGCCTGACGACACGGCTACGCTGCCGGTCGGACGGATTGCTCGCGCATCGTTTCCCGGACGGGAAGGGTGGCTTGGCGTACAAGTGGAAGAATAAAGAAAGCAGGAGACAGTATGGAAAAAAGCCTGATAAAGCTGAAAAGCACCGTGGTAATGGTGCTATTTGCTTTGCTCTACCTGTTGCCGCTGAACGGTCGCTGGCTGTGGTCACCGGATGAAACGCGCTATGCGGAAATCAGCCGCGAGATGCTTCAGCGTGGCGATTGGATCGTGCCGCATTTGTTGGGGATTCGCTATTTTGAGAAACCTGTTGCGGGCTATTGGCTGAATAACAGTAGTCAATGGTTATTCGGTCATACCAATTTTGCCGTGCGCTTTGCCTCGGTATTTTCTACTGCACTGAGTGCGCTGCTGGTGTTTGGGTTGGCGATATTGCTGTGGAAAAATCGGCGTACCGCGCTGTTGGCGACGACGATCTACCTCACGTCGCTGCTGGTGTATGGCATTGGTACTTACAGTGTTCTCGATCCGATGGTGACGCTCTGGATGACGGCGGCGCTGTTCAGTCACGCATTGATTCAGAGGGCGACGCTGACGCGTGAACGGCTCATCGCCTGGGGGCTGATGGGGCTGGCCTGCGGCATGGGGTTTATGACCAAAGGCTTTCTGGCGCTGGCCTTACCGGTGATCAGCGTGCTCCCCGCAGCGCTGGCACAAAAGCGGATTAAGGAACTGCTGCTGTTCGGGCCATTGGCGATTGTTGTCGCGGTATTGCTGAGCGCGCCGTGGGCACTGGCGGTGCATGCGCGCGAAACTGATTATTGGCATTACTTCTTTTGGATTGAGCATATCCAGCGTTTTGCAGAAGATAATGCCCAGCATAAAGCACCGTTTTGGTATTACCTGCCGGTTCTGATATTAGGTACATTCCCCTGGCTTGCGCTGCTGCCAGGCGCATTACGCAGCGGCTGGGCTGAACGAAAAGCGCACCCGGAACGCCTCTTGTTGCTGTGTTGGATAGTGATGCCGCTACTGTTTTTCAGCATCGCCAAAGGTAAGCTGCTGACTTACATTCTGCCGTGCTTTGCGCCACTGGCGTTGCTGATGGCAGCGTGGTTGTCCGGTTTGTCACAAGCAATACGCGAACGGGTATTACGCATCAATAGCTGGCTCAATATTGCCTTTGGCGGCGTGTTAGCACTTGCTGTTACCGCTCTTGCGCTTGGCATCGTCATGCCGCATGTCTATCAAGCGGGAGAGTCACTAACTATTGTATCGGGCATCGTCTGCTTCATCGGTTGGATAGCCTTTGCCGCTGTCAGCTTAAGAAAACCGCGGGTATGGGGCTATCTGGTGGCGGGCTGTCCACTCTTTCTGGCGTTACTCATTGGTGGAAGTATTCCGGTGAGCATCGTCGACGCAAAGAATCCACAACACTTTGTTCGTAGCCACCAGTCGTTGCTACAGGGCAGCCGCTATGTGCTGAGCGACGAGGTAGGGCTGGCCGCCGGGCTGGCGTGGGAGTTGAAACGCAGCGATATCACCTTATTTAAGGCGCGCGGTGAACTGAACTATGGACTGAACTATGGAGATTCGGTAGACCGCTTTGTCGATGAGGGCGCTTTTCCAGCTTGGCTTAACGAGAAGCGGCGTAGTGGGAATGTGGCGCTGGTACTGAAAGTTGATCGGGAGATCGATGAGGAGTACCACAACCTACCTGTGCCCGATCAGGTGAAAAGATCGCACCATTATGTGCTGTTGTTTTATAAGCAGATTGCACAATGAGTTATTTATTGGTTGCTATCGTCTGCCTGCTGACCAGTTTAGGGCAATTGTGCCAGAAACAGGCGGCGGAGTGCTGGCGGTGTTTGCCCAAGGCGCGACGTCAGCGGGTGACGCTGATGTGGCTGATGTTGGCGGCCTTGTTGCTGGGCATCGGACTGCTGCTGTGGCTGCTGGTATTGCAGAATTTCCCGCTTGGCCTGGCGTATCCGTTACTTAGCGTCAATTTTATTCTGGTCACGCTGTTGGCACATTACGGGTTTGCTGAACCAGTAGATGCCCACCACTGGGGGGGTATTGCGCTGATTATCATCGGTATCTCTCTGATGCAGGGGGCATGATGGCGAACAGAGGCTATTTTTGGGCAATGTGCAGCATTGTGTTAGCCAGCGCTGCACAGGTACTGATGAAAAGCGGGATGGTGCTGCTGCCGAGCATTTCCGTGACGCACTGGCCGTCGTTCAACGCGTTGACAGCCGGTTGGCCAGCGGCGGCGGTGCTGAGCGGGATTGTCTGCTACGGGCTGTCGATGGTGTGTTGGTTCATGGTGCTGCGTTATCTGCCGTTGAGTCACGCCTATCCGCTGATTAGCCTGAGCTATGTTGTAGTCTATATGGCAGCGGTTATCCTGCCGTGGCTGAATGAACCGACGAGCCTGCGTAAGAGCCTCGGTGTCCTGATTATTCTGCTGGGCGTCTGGCTGATTAACCGTAGAGCTAAGACGGTGCGGTAAACCGTCTGAGCCTTACGGTTAGCACTTTTGACTTGTCTCCACGCTTCGCAACATGATTTACGGCAACAAACTGCAATGCCCGCCGGGTTTTACGTTGCCTGTACATTGATTTTGTTAACGTTTTTTCCTGAAGTGCGAATTATTTAGCGTTGGGAGCATGTTGATGAATTATTAAACATGGCGGCGTTAGCGATGAGCCGGGCAACGTGAAAAGCCATTCAGTCTGCTACTGAATGGCTCTGTTATGTCGCACTTCAGTACGCCTTGTCACTGTTTGTGGAGGCGCTCCGCTACCTGCATTAATGGTTATCGCGCGCATTCATGAATTGCGGATACGGCGGTAGGCCTATGGCCTGTCCTTTGGGTTATAAACCATGGTAATTCAAACGGTTCCTGCTAGCCGCGCTGCTGTTTTTCACTCTGTTCAGCACCGTTTCCCTGCCGATAGGCCAGCGACACCATTAACGATTGCACCAGACAAAGCGTGGCGGATTGCGAGCGGAACGCATCAACCTGCGCTTCCTTCACCACAAAACAGACGTCGCTGAGCGTTGCCAGCGGGCTAATTTGGCTATCGGTAATCACAATTTGCCGCGCTCCAGCTTTCGCGGCCATCTCGCTGACCATCACGGTTTCTTGTGAATAGGGTGAGAAGCTGATGGAAACCACCACATCGCGTGCGCTGACCCGACTAAGCTGTTCACGAAACATGCCTCCCAGTCCGTTGACCAGAATGGGGTTGCTTTCCAAATGGCTGAGGGCATAGGTGAGGTAAGTGGCGACACTGAACGAACGCCGCAGCCCTACAATATAGATGGTGCCCGCCTGAGCCAGTATATCGACGGCTTTTTGCAAGTCTTCTTGCGGAGTGCGTGCCACCAACTGCTGCATCGCCTGCGCGTTTGAACGGGCAAACTCATGCAGAATATCCAACGGTGTTTCCGGTACAGCATCGGTTTCCATTGCCCGAAATAATCGCGCCCGGTCAGTATAGCTGGCCGTTTCTTCTACCAGATTCATACGGAATAACTGTTTCATTTCGTTGAACCCGCTGAAATCAAAGGCGTTGGCGAAGCGAATCAACGTTGAAGGGGGAACGTCTGCGCGCTCGGCGATCACGGCAACGGTATCGAAAGCGATGCTGTTGGTGTTATCCAGCACGTAATGCGCGACCTGCTGTAACCGCTTGCTGAGCGAATCATAACGCTCGCGGATCTGTTCCTGTAACTCTCTCAGGCTGGTTGCCATGGGCATATCGGGTTGTCTCCCAAAGACGTATAAGAACCTATCCCATTAGGGCGATGTCATGACTGGCGCCTGAAACGGAACAGAAAATTCATTTTTGAATACGGCTGTTTTATCTGTGCGACATGTCCAGCGGCACACCTGTTACCGACGCGGCGATTTTCAGAGGCGGCTCGCCTGCCTTTGTTGACAGTCGACGTCAAGTTTACCTAAAAATTCGCAGCGGATCACAATAATCAATATTTATTTTACTTTTCCATTAAATGAAATATTCATTTCATATACTGTAATTCGGTATCAGCCGTTTATCTCCTCAAAACCCACAAAGGTGTAAACATGGAAACCGTATCTAACTTCATTCAAGGGGCGATTGCCTCCAGCCACAGCCAGCGCTACGCCGCTGTGTATAACCCGGCGACGGGCGAGCAGATTCGCCAGGTTGTGATGTCTGATAAGGCGGAAGTCGAGCAGGCCATTACCAGCGCGGCGTCGGCATTCCCTGCGTGGTCGAAGCACTCTCCGCTACGTCGCGCACGTATTTTGTTTCGCTTCAAGGCGCTGCTGGAAGAACGAATGGATACGCTGGCGCGGCTGATTTCACAAGAGCATGGCAAGGTTTATTCCGATGCGGTGGGAGAAGTCACGCGCGGTCTGGAAGTCGTTGAATTTGCTTGCGGTATTCCACATCTGCAAAAAGGCGAACACTCGGCGAATGTCGGCACGGGGGTCGATAGCCATTCTCTGATGCAGCCGCTCGGTGTCTGCGTCGGCATTACGCCGTTCAACTTCCCGGCGATGGTGCCGATGTGGATGTTCCCGATTGCGCTGGCGACGGGGAATACCTTTGTGCTGAAACCCTCGGAAAAAGATCCCTCGCTCTCGCTGCTATTGGCGCAACTGCTGAAAGAAGCTGGCCTGCCGGATGGTGTGTTTAACGTGGTGCAGGGCGACAAGGAAGCGGTCGATGTCCTGCTGACGGATCCACGCGTGCAGGCAGTGAGTTTCGTGGGGTCGACGCCAGTGGCTGAATACATTTATCAGACCGCATCGGCACACGGCAAACGCTGTCAGGCGCTGGGGGGAGCGAAGAATCACTGCATCCTGATGCCGGATGCCGACATGGACATGGCTGCTAGCGCGATTATGGGCGCGGCATTTGGCGCGGCGGGGGAGCGCTGCATGGCGCTGTCGGTGGTGGTTGCCGTTGGTGATGACACGGCGGAAGCACTCCACCAGCGCCTGAATGCGCAGATCAACGCGATGCGCGTCGGGCCAGGTCTGGTGGACGGGCAGGAAAACGAGATGGGGCCGGTGATCAGCGCAGCGCATCGAGCCAAAATTGCTGACTATATTCAAAGTGGCGTCGATCAAGGCGCGACGCTGCGTATCGATGGACGTACGCTGTCCGTACACGGGCACCCGCAGGGTTATTTTATCGGGCCGACGTTGTTCGATAACGTCACGCCGGAGATGAAGATCTATCAGGAGGAAATTTTTGGCCCAGTGTTATCTGTGGTGCGCGTGCCGGATTACCAGACAGCGGTAACGCTGATTAACAATCATGAATATGGCAACGGCACCGCTATTTTTACCCGCGATGGTGAAACGGCGCGTCAGTTCTGTGAAGAGGTGCAGGCGGGCATGGTCGGTGTGAACGTACCGATTCCGGTGCCGATGGCTTTCCACAGTTTTGGCGGCTGGAAGCGCTCTATTTTTGGACCGCTCAACGTCCACGGCAACGACGGTGTACGCTTCTACACCCGCATGAAAACCGTCACCAGCCGCTGGCCCGCCAGCGTCCGTCTGGAGCACCACACCAGCAGCTTCGTCATGCCCACGCTGGAGTGAGGATGTGTGCCACGTTGGCAACGATAACAAGAGCCGAAAATGTGCTGCATCAATAATGTGTAGTTTTAGGGGGAACACGGGGATGAGGTTCCCGTAGGGATACCTCGCCCCGTGGTATACCCGTGTATCTCGATATTGCAGCAGGGATCAGTAGTTTTCATCTTCCCTTGCGTGAAGGAGTAGATCAATGGATACGTGTCGCATCACCATGGCGCAAGCGCTGGTCAGGTTTCTCAACCAGCAATACCTCAGCGTAGACGGTGAAGAATCCCCCTTTGTACAGGGCATTATGACCATTTTTGGTCACGGTAATGTGCTGGGCATTGGTCAGGCGCTGGAACAGGAGGCGAACCGCCTCACGGTGCATCAGGGGTGCAATGAACAGGGAATGGCGCACATCGCCGTCGGGTTCGCTAAGCAACATAAGCGACGGAAAATCTACGCGGTGACATCATCGGTGGGGCCGGGAGCGGCAAATATGGTGACGGCAGCGGCGACCGCAACCGCCAACCGCATTCCTGTTCTGCTGCTGCCCGGCGATCTCTTCGCCTGCCGCCAGCCGGATCCGGTGTTGCAGCAGGTCGAGCAGTATCACGATCTGTCGATTAGCACTAATGACTGCTTTAAGCCCGTTTCCCGCTATTGGGATCGCATCAATCGCCCTGAACAACTGATGAGTGCGCTGATTAACGCTATGCGCGTGTTGACCGATCCGGCAGATACGGGCGCGGTGACGCTGTGTTTGCCGCAGGATGTGCAGGCGGAAGTCTGGGATTATCCGGCATCGTTTTTCCGCAAGCGCGTGCATCACCTCGAACGACGTCCACCGGATGCGGCACGGCTGGATGAGGCGGCGGCGCTGATTGCGAGAAAACGTCGCCCGATGCTGATTTGCGGCGGTGGCGTGCGCTATTCGGGCGCGCATGATGCGCTGGCGCAGTTTGCCGAGCAGTGTGCGATTCCGTTTGGCGAAACCCAGGCGGGCAAGGGGGCGATGGTTTCCTCACATCCGTTGAACTGTGGTGGTATTGGCGTCACCGGCGGGCTGGCGGCGAATCGGCTGGCGCAGGAGGCCGATCTGATCATCGGCGTCGGGACGCGTTTAACCGATTTTACCACCGGTTCCAAGTCGCTGTTTCAGAACCCGGACGTCGAATTTTTGCTGCTCAACGTGGCCGAGTTTGATGCACTCAAACTGGATGCCTTGCCCCTGATCGCTGACGCGCGTGTCGGGTTGGAAGCGCTGACTGAACGGCTGGCGGAGGTGTCGTATCGTAGCGGTTGGCAGCAGGCCGTTGAACAGGCTCGTACGGACTGGCAACGCGAGCTACAGCGGCTGTTTGCCGTGCAGGATAAAGGTGAATGGGTGCCGGAAGTCGTGGATGGTCTGGAAGATAAACTGGATGAATACCGCCAGACGCTGAACACCCATCTGACGCAAACCCGCGTGCTGGGCATACTAAATGAAGAGCTGGAGGACAATGCGATTGTCGTTGGCGCGGCGGGGTCGCTACCGGGGGATTTGCAGCGCCTGTGGCAGGTGAAAACACCGGACAGCTACCATCTGGAATATGGCTATTCCTGCATGGGATACGAGATCGCGGCGGCCATTGGCGCACGCCTTGCGGCACCGCAACAGCCCGTCTATGCGATGGTGGGTGACGGTTCCTATCTGATGCTCCACACCGAACTGCAAACGGCGGTTCAGGAAGGAATCAAGATCACCGTGCTGTTGTTCGATAACGCCGGTTTTGGCTGCATTAACAACCTGCAAATGAGTCAGGGCATGGGCAGCTTCTGTACGGAAAACCGCTACCGAGATGCTGCGTCGGGACAACTGCGCGGTGCGCTCATCCCGGTGGATTTCGCCAAGAACGCGGAAAGCTACGGCTGCAAAGCATGGCGGGTACATGATGAAGCCTCACTCAGGCTGGCGCTGGTGGAATCACGTCAGCACTCTGGCCCCGTGCTGCTCGACATCAAGGTACTGCCGAAAACGATGACGCACGGCTACGAATCCTGGTGGCGTACCGGCACGGCACAGGTTGCCGACAACCCGGAGATTGAGGCTGCCGCCAGTAGCGTGAAAGCGGCGCTCTCGCGTGCACGACAGTATTAAGTGAGTTCTCCTTCAGAACGACAAATAACGCAGGGGCGCAAATGGGGTTGATCATTATCCGGCGTAAGAAATTATGCTGAGGAGATAGCAGGCTTAGGATGAGCGGCATGGACGCCGCGAAAGCCTGCGCCGTGCAGGGAGCACGTCGCAGGCGGTCCGTTAAGCCTGATACCGACGAAGGCATCGCGTAGCGACATAATTTAGCCGGAAAGCCTGGGTTCGCAGGGCGGCGGCGACTGAGCGCCCTGCGTCGGGCGCGTGCTACGAGATAGCATGAAATGACAATCTTGTTGCGCACGAAACCTTTCTGAATCGGCATAAAAATTTGACGAAGAGATAGCCTTTGCAAATGACGTTTGCGATCTGGTTCTGTCTGTCGCTTTTCCCTCCTCGATGATAATGACGTGATTTGAAATATCTATTTCATTTTCAAACCGTGGTTTCATTTTCTCCCACGATTGCGTTCCTGCGCAGCGCCGATCCTCTGACAGCCTTGTATACCTCAACAAACGTTCTCACGCGTTGTGTGATTGGGGTTGCAGAAAACGGCGAAGATGTCATGGAAATGTTAACTGGCGCGCAAAAACATAATTTTCAATTTATAAAAAACTGAAATAAATGTTTTATTTTAGCTATCACGATTCGCAGTAAAAAGCGGGTGATGGGGCTGGAAAAATGAGACTCACCGTATCCCGTCACGTTATCAGTCTGGCGTAAAACGCCACTCAGGCAGCAAGGGAGCATTTATGTTTAACATCGCGTTATTGGGCGCTGGTCGTATCGGTCAGGTCCATGCAGTGAACATTGCGGCACACAAAGAAACGAATCTCTATGCGGTGGTCGATCCGAATCCGACGAATGCCGCGGCGCTGGCAGAACGTTACCATACCAACGTGAAAACGATTGACGAGGTCATGAACGATCCCGCCGTACATGCCGTGCTGATTGCCTCTGCGACGGACACGCACGCCGACCTGATCGAACTGGCCGCCAAGCATGGCAAAGCCATCTTCTGTGAAAAACCGGTACATCTGGATATCGCCCGCGTTCGCGACTGCCTGACCGTCGTCAAACAGCAGAACGTGCCGCTGTTTGTCGGCTTTAACCGTCGCTACGATCCGCAATTCCGTCGCGTCAAAACGCTGGCTGGCGAAGGCCGCATCGGCAAACCGGAATCGCTCCTGATTATCTCCCGCGATCCATCGCCACCGCCTGCCGAGTACGTTCGCGTTTCCGGTGGTATGTTCCGTGACATGACGATCCATGATTTCGATATGGCGCGCTTCATTATGGGCGAAGAGCCGGTCTCTGTGTTTGCACAGGGCAGCAATCTGGTCGATCCGGCGATTGGCGCAGCGGGCGACATCGATACGGCGTTCATCGTGCTGAAATTTGCCTCCGGTGCGATGGCGACCATCGTCAACAGCCGCCGTTCCGGCTACGGCTACGATCAGCGTCTCGAACTACATGGCGCGAAAGGCGTGCTCAGCGCGGGAAATATCCGCGAAAACGTGGTCGAGCAGTGGACTGACGACGGCTGTCTGGCGGCGAAACCTGAATATTTCTTCCTGCAACGCTACCACGCAGCCTATGCGGCAGAGTGGCAGCACTTTGTCGATGTGCTGAATGGCCGCACTCAGCCGGAATGCTCCGGTCTGGACGGGGAGCGAGCGTTGAATCTGGCAGATAAGGCCTTCGAATCTCTGGCTCAAGGTAAGGAGATCGCCGTGTAACCGTCTCGGCACCCCGCGTTTTACCTGCTTTCAACCCTACACCCATAACATAAGCAGATGAAGAGAAAAGACATATGAAAAAGATCATCAGCGTTTCCGCACTTGCCATCGCACTGGGTCTGTCTGGTCTTGCTCAGGCCCAAAATGAACAAATCGTTTTCAGTACGCCGAATCTCGCTATGCCGTTTGAAGTTCATATGCAGCGCACCGCCGTCAAAGCCGCCAAAGAGCTGGGGGTGAATTTGCAGGTGCTGGATGGGCAGGGAAGCTCGCCGAAACAGACCGCCGATCTGGAAAATGCCATCACGCGCGGCGCACAAGGCTTCGTGGTGTCACCAAATGATGTCAATGCGGTATCCAGCGCCGTGACCGAAATTCAGGACGCCAAGCTACCGGTGGTGACGCTCGATCGTTCGGTGAAAACGGAAAAAGCCGTGCCACACTTTGGAGCGAATAACTACAAAGGTGGTCAGGCGATTGCCGACTATGTCAAAACCAAATTCCCGAATGGTGCAGAAATCATCCTGCTGACGGGGCAGCCTGGCTCTTCTTCTAACATCGAACGCACACAGGGAATTCGCGACAGCCTGAAAGCGGGCGGCAGCAAATACCATATTGTGGCTGACCAGACGGGGAACTGGATGCGCTCAGAAGGGATGCGCATTGTTGAAAGCGTCCTGCCGTCGCTGCCTAAGCGCCCGCAGGTGATCCTCTCTGCGAACGATGACATGGCGCTGGGCGCGATTGAAGCATTGCAGGGGCAGGGCCTGAAACCCGGTGAAGTGATGGTGACGGGCTTTGATGCCGTGCCGGAAGCGCTGGCGCGCGTTCGCGACGGCTGGCTGGCTGTTACCGCCGATCAACGCCCAGGCTACGCCGTCACCACCGCATTAACGCAGTTGACCAATAACATCCGCAGTCAGGCACCGATCACCGGGGCTGACTACCAACCGACCATGATTACCAAAGAAAACCTGAACGATGCCGAACGCATTGGTGAAGCAGGGAAATAACGCCATTTCTATGTAAACGGTATTCAGCAGGCCGCGTTGGCGCGGCCTTACTGGAGGAAGGTAAGCATGACGGAACCCCTACTGAAGATTACCCATCTGACAAAGAGTTTCTCCGGCGTCTGGGCGCTGAGCAACGCACAGTTGACCGTACAGTCGGGAGAGATTCATGCGCTATTGGGAGAAAACGGCGCGGGTAAATCGACGCTGTTGAAGGCGCTGGCGGGGGCGCAGCCGCAGACCAGCGGTGATATCTGGTTTGGTGGCGAGACGCTGTTACCGCTTGAATCACCCGTTGAACGGCAAAAGCGGGGGATTATCACCATTTATCAGGAATTTAATCTGCTACCCAATATGAGCGTGGCGGAAAACATGTTCCTGGGACGCGAGCCGCAGCGTAGTGGCGTATTCGTGGATGCGATGGCGGTAAACCGTGAGGCGAAAGCGGTACTGGACTATCTGAAGTTAAACATTGCGCCGACGACGCAGGTGGCTCGTTTGAGCGTGGCGCAGCAGCAGATGGTGGAAATCGCCAGAGCGCTGACGCTCAATGCCAAACTGATTGTGATGGATGAACCGTCGGCGGCGCTGAGCGATAGCGAGGTCGATAGCCTGCATCGCGTGGTACGTGAGCTTAAAGGGCGCGGTGTAAGCGTGGTGTATGTGACGCACCGGTTGCACGAAGTGTTCCAGCTCTGTGACCGGTTTACCGTATTTCAGGACGGTCGTTATACCGGTTCGGGGGAGGTCGCCAGCACCAATGTACAGGAGATTATTCGTTTGATGGTGGGGCGTGACGTGGTGTTTAACCGCCGTCCACCTTCAGAAACGCATCATCAGGATAAGCCGGTACGGCTGGCGGTAAAGGGCTTAAGCCGCGAAAAACCGCCGTTGGATGCACACGGCATTGCGTTAAAAGACATCAGTTTTCAGGTACATGCCGGTGAAGTACTCGGCATCGCAGGTCTGGTAGGTGCCGGGCGTACGGAAATCGCACGCTGCCTGTTTGGTGCCGACGCGTTCTCTACCGGTGAATTTGTGCTGGATGGCGCCCCTTATCATCCCTCCACGCCGCTGCATGCGTTGTCCCAAGGTATTGCGCTGGTGCCGGAAGACCGCAAGAAAGAGGGCGCGGTACTGGGGTTGTCGATCAGAGAAAATATCTCGCTTTCTAACCTCTCATCGCTTATGCGCTGGCGCTGGTTTGTGAACACCCGTAAGGAAGACGCCCTGATCGATGCCTACCGTCAGGCGCTGCACATCAAGATGGTGAACAGCGAACAAGAGGTGCGCAAGCTGTCCGGCGGCAACCAGCAAAAGGTGATTCTGGCCCGCTGCATGGCACTGAATCCCAAGGTATTGATTGTGGATGAGCCGACGCGCGGCATTGATGTCGGCACCAAGTCCGAAGTGCATCAGGTGCTGTTCGATATGGCAAAGCGGGGTGTCGCTGTGATCGTGATTTCCTCCGATCTGCCGGAAATCATGGCAATTTCCGACCGTATTATCACGCTCAGCGAAGGGCGGATTAGCGGCGAAATTCATGGCGATGACGCCACAGAAGAAACACTGATGACGATGATGGCGATTTGCCACGACGCATTACACGCAGCATAACGGAGGTGACGCATGTCCCAGCAGCCGCTTTCTAAAACTATTACGCCGTCCACGACGCGTGGACGGTTTGATCCGATTGCCTTTTTCGAACGCTTTGGCGTATTTATTTTCATGATTTTGCTGCTGATTTTCTTTCAGTCGCAAAACAGCAATTTTCTGTCCGAACGCAACATCACTAACATCCTGACCGAAGTTTCCATCTACGGCATCATGGCCGTCGGGATGACGTTCGTCATCCTGACCGCCGGCATCGATCTCTCCGTCGGCTCCATTCTGGCGGTGTGTGCCATCACCGCCGCCTCGGTGATTAAAGGCGACAACTTCACCACTGTCGATCCTGATGCCTGGTTTGGCCTGAGCTGGCTGGTGGCGCTGGGCGTTTGTCTGGCAATGGGCACGTTCATTGGCTTCCTGCATGGTTTAGGCGTGACCAAACTGCGGCTGCCACCGTTCATCGTCACGCTGGGCGGGATGACCATCTGGCGCGGGTTAACGCTGGTGATGAATGACGGTGCGCCGATTGCCGGTTTCGACCCCGGCTACCGCTGGTGGGGACGGGGGGAAATTCTCGGTATTTCGGTGCCGATCTGGATCTTCGCGCTGGTCGCCGTGCTGGGCTATCTGGCGCTGCATAAAACCCGCTGGGGGCGCTTCGTCTACGCCATTGGCGGCAATACGGAAGCCGCGCGTCTGGCCGGGGTGAACGTGCAGCGCGTACTGGTCAGCGTCTACGTCGTCATTGGCTGTCTGGCTGGGCTGGCGGGTTTTATCCTCAGTGCCCGTCTTGGCAGCGCGGAAGCGGTCGCGGGGATCACCTTCGAGCTACGCGTCATCGCCTCGGTCGTCATCGGCGGCACCTCGCTGATGGGCGGCTACGGACGAATCAGCGGCACCATTATCGGCTCGATCATCATGGGGATCCTGATTAACGGACTGGTCTTGATGAACGTATCGGCCTACTACCAGCAGATTATTACTGGCTTGATTATCGTGCTGGCCGTGGCGTTCGACACCTATGCCAAGAGCCGTCGCGGCGCTATCTGAGCCGCACCCGCACCGACTCTTTTTTCGCACCGAGGTGGATATGAAGGATGTACGCATAGGGTTAATTGGCACTGGCTATATCGGTCGCACACATGCCATTGCCTACGCGCAAGCACCCACGGTCTTTGCGCTGAAAGGCAAGCTGGTGAAGGCGATGCTGGCGGAAGTGACGCCGGAACTGGCGGCGCGTCGGGCGCAGGAATTGGGTTTCCTGCGTTCAACGGGAGACTGGCGTGAACTGGTGGCGGATCCCGACATTGACGTGGTGGATATCTGTGCGCCGAACTTTTTGCATAAGACGATGGCGATGGCCGCCATCCAGCACGGCAAGCACGTTTATTCGGAAAAACCGCTGGCGCTGAATGCGCGTGATGCCAGAGAAATGGTTGAGGCGGCGCAGCAAGCGGGGGTGAAAACGCTGGTGGGTTTCAACTATATGAAGAACCCGACCTCTCAACTGGCCAAAGAGATTATCGCCTGTGGCGAGATTGGTGAGGTGGTGCATTTTTACGGTACGCATAACGAGGATTATCTGGCCGATCCCAACAAACCTGCCGATTGGCACTGTTTCAACGAAACGGCAGGGCTGGGCGCGTTGGGCGATCTGGCGGCGCACATCGTCAACATGGCGCAGTATCTGGTAGGCGATATCGCCAGTGTCTGCGGCGATTTGCAAACGGTGATTGCGCAGCGTCCGGCAGCCACTGGCAGCAACGAGTGGGTCACGGTGGAAAATGAGGATCAGGCGCACGCGATGGTGCGGTTTGCCAGCGGCGCGCGCGGCGTGATTGAAACGTCACGTATCGCCTGCGGGCGCAAAATGGGGCTGACCTACGTGGTAACGGGAACAAAAGGTACGCTGAGTTTTACACAGGAACGCATGGCGGAACTGAAGCTCTATCGGCATGACGAACCGGAGAACCGACAGGGATTTAAAACGCTGCTGACCGGACCGCAGCATCCTGATTACGCCGCCTTTTGCGCCAGCGCCGGACACGGTATGGGATTTAACGATCAAAAAACGGTGGAGGTGCGCGATTTGATCGACGGTATTGCGGCTGACGTCCCGATGTGGCCGGACTTCGAAGAGGGCTGGAAAGTCTCGCGGGTTCTGGATGCGATCGTGCTGTCACATGAAACGGCGCGCTGGGTGAACGTGGATGAAGTGGGCTGATTACGACTTTTTTATGCGACTTTTTTACAGGATTGGCTGCTATGAGTAAGGAAAAAACGTTTGATGTGATTTGCATGGGGCGCGTTGCTGTCGATTTGTACGGGCAGCAAATCGGCGCACGTCTGGAAGATATGGGAAGTTTTGCCAAGTATCTGGGCGGATCGTCCGGCAACGTAGCTTACGGCACCGCGCGACAGGGGTTACGGTCTTCCATGCTGGCGCGGGTGGGCGACGAGCATATGGGGCGCTTCCTGCGTGAAGAGCTGAATCAGGTTGGCTGCGACACCAGCCATTTGATTACCGATAAGGAACGTCTGACGGCGCTGGTGCTGTTAGGTATCAAAGATCGCGATACCTTTCCGCTGATTTTCTACCGCGATAACTGTGCCGATATGGCGATTTCACCAGACGATTTCACCGAGGATTACATTGCGTCATCCCACTGTCTGGCGATTACCGGCACACATCTCTCGCACCCCAACACGCGTGAAGCGGTGCTGACGGCGCTGCAATATGCGCGGCGTAACGGCGTAAAAACGGTGCTGGATGTTGATTACCGTCCGGTGCTGTGGGGGCTGACGTCATTGGGTGATGGCGAAACTCGTTTTGTTGAAGCGCAGGCGGTTACGGAGCAGTTGCAGCAGGTGTTGTCGCTGTTCGACGTGATTGTCGGCACCGAGGAAGAATTTCACATCGCGGGTGGCAGCACGGATACCTTGCAGGCGCTGCGCACGGTGCGGCAGCACACGCAGGCGGAACTGGTGTGCAAACGTGGGGCGCTGGGCTGTTCGGTGTTTAGCGACGCGATCCCTGACCATCTGGATAAAGGGATCACGATTAAAGGCGTTCGCGTGGATGTTCTGAATGTGCTGGGGGCAGGCGATGCGTTTATGTCCGGCCTGCTGCGCGGCTATCTCAACGGTGAAGGCTGGGAGAAAGCCTGCACTTACGCCAATGCCTGTGGCGCGCTGGTGGTGTCACGCCACGGTTGTGCGCCAGCCATGCCCAGTAAGATCGAGCTGGATAATTATTTAGCACGGGCGGCGAGTGTGCCGCGTCCCGATTTGGACGACGAGCTTAATCATTTGCACCGTGTGACGACGCGCCGTAAAGCGTGGCATGAGCTGTGTGTGATCGCGTTCGATCATCGCAGTCAACTGGAAGACATGGCGTTGAACTGCGGCACGGAAATCAGCCGTATTCCGGCACTAAAGAAACTGATTTTGCGTGCCAGCTATGATGCCGCGCAGCAGGCGGGGCTGGAGGGCAAAGCCGGTCTGCTGTGTGACGGCACGTTCGGGCAGGATGCACTGAATGACATCACCGGAAAAGGCTGGTGGATCGGGCGGCCGATTGAGTTGCCGGGGTCGCGCCCGTTAATCATGGAGCGCGGCAATATCGGATCACAGTTGGTGAGCTGGCCGCTGGAGCACATCGTGAAATGTCTGGTGTTCTTCCATCCCGAAGACGCCCACGTGCTGCGACGCGAGCAGGAAATGAAGGTGATGGAGGTCTATCAGGCCTGTCGCCAGTCCGGCCATGAATTGTTGCTCGAAGTCATTCTGCCCGCGGGGATGCCGCACAGCGATGCACTTTATCTGCGCGCCATTCAGCGCTTCTACAATCTTGGCGTGCGACCTGATTGGTGGAAACTGCCGCCGCTGTCAGCCGAAGGTTGGGCGCAGCTAACGCCACTGCTGGCGCAGCGCGATCCCTACTGTCGGGGCGTGGTCATTCTGGGGCTGGATGCGCCGCTGGAAACGTTGCAACAGGGTTTTAGCGCCGCCGTGGGTTTCCCGATTGTGAAAGGCTTTGCCGTCGGTCGTACCTTGTTTGCCCAGCCAGCGCAAAAGTGGCTACGCAATGAGATCGATGACGCCGAATTGATTGAGCAAGTTAAACATAACTATCTGCAACTGATCGCCGTATGGCGGCAGCGCGGTTAACCCGTATCTATCTGTGTTAATAAGGGAAATAACATGACTGTTCAACTTGGTATTAACCCACTCACCTGGACAAATGACGATCTGCCTTCACTGGGCGCGGATACGCCGCTGGAAACCTGCCTGAGCGAAGGTCGGCAGGCCGGTTTCGCGGGTTTCGAATTGGGCAATAAATTTCCGCGTCAGGCCAGTGTGCTGGGGCCGATCCTGCAAGCTCACGATCTGCGTTTGGTCTCCGGCTGGTATTCCGGCGAACTGCTTACCCGTTCAGTCGAAGAAGAGATTGAGGCCGTACAGGGGCATCTGGCGCTGTTGCGCGATCTCGGCGCGACGGTGCTGGTGTTTGCGGAGGTGACGGGCGCTATTCACGGCGACCAGCAGAAACCCGTTCATCTGCGCCCGCGTTTCCCCGAAGAACGCTGGCCGGAATACGGCAAAAAATTGACCGAATTTGCGCGTTACACGCAAAGTCAGGGGGTACAGATTGCCTACCATCATCATATGGGGACGGTGATTGAAAGCGCGCAGGACGTGGATAATCTGATGGAACATACCGGGCCGGAAGTCGGCCTGCTGCTGGATACCGGACACCTGACATTTGCGGGTGCCGATCCAGTGGCAGTGGCGACGCGCTGGATTAACCGTATCAATCATGTTCACTGCAAAGATATTCGCCCCGATGTGCTGAAAGACGTGAAAAACCGTAAGACCAGCTTTCTGGACGCGGTACTGAGCGGCGTCTTTACCGTACCGGGCGATGGCTGTGTGGATTATCCGGCGGTGTTCAACCTGCTGAAAGCGAATAACTACAGTGGCTGGCTGGTGGTTGAAGCGGAACAGGATCCGGCCGTCGCGCACCCGCTGACGTACGCGACACTGGGCTACAATAATCTGCAATGTTTCGCACAACAGGCGGAATTGATCTGATTTGTGCTGGCATACCCCGCGTATTTGCGCTGCTGACCGCTCAACGTGCAGGTAGCGTGAGCCACGCGGGGAGATAAGGAGGCCAAAAGATGTCCCGACTTTTATCACGCCATCGTGCTCCTGACGAATATGGTCGGACGCAGCACATCACGCCGGAAACGGCGGGCTGGCGCTATGTGGGGTTTGATGTGTATCAACTGGCACCGGATCAGAGGTTATCGCTGCCCGCCAGCGATAATGAACGCTGTCTGGTACTGGTCAGCGGTAAAGCGACGGTGGTCACACCGGGCGAGCGCTTCGAACAGATTGGCGACAGAATGAGCCCGTTTGAGCGCCGAAAGCCCTATGCGGTCTATGTCACCTCTGGAGAGGCGGTGACGGTAACGGCGCACACCGCGCTGGAGATTGCGGTTTGCTCTGCGCCGGGGATTGGCACACATCCGACCCGACTTATCGCCCCGCAGGATATCGACGCCGAACAGCGTGGCGTCGGCAATAACCAGCGCTACGTGCATAATATTTTGCCGGAAGACAAAGCGGCGGATAGCCTGTTGGTGGTTGAAGTCTACACCGATGAAGGCTGCACTAGTTCTTACCCTAGCCACAAGCATGATGTCGACAGCCCACCGCAGGAAACCTATCTGGAAGAAACCTATTACCATCGCCTGAACCCAGAGCAGGGGTTCTGTTTGCAACGTGTCTATACCGATGACCGTTCATTAGATGAGTGCATGGCGGTCTACGACAGGGACGTGGTGCAGGTGCCGCGCGGCTACCATCCGGTTGCCACCATTGCAGGCTATGACAGCTACTATCTGAATGTGATGGCCGGCCCCACGCGCCAATGGCGTTTCACCTGGGAAGCCGATCACCAGTGGATCAACAGCCCCGACTATGCGGATAAGCACAGATAGGGACAGACATCATCGTATTGCCGTGAGGTGATAGTGCAAGCATCTGGCATAGCGCCTTTCTGTTTTGCGAGGCCTATGCCAGTTTTACGTTTGTCGGAGATGTTTTTTATGTAAGCCTCCTGTTTTCATTACGGTAATAGTTATAATACTTGGCGTTACATCATAAAAACGACATTAGGGTGATTCATGGATGACGCCAAAATATCGGCATTAGCGGAGGCCGTTGCTGACGCGATAAAAGATATTGTTTACCGTGCTATGACTGCGGGATTGCGGCGTTCGACTACCCCAGCCGTCTTCTTTACCGCTGGTTCTCCTGGTGCAGGCAAATCTGAGTTAATCAAACAAAGACTCAAAGATTTTTCTAATATTCTGGTGATTGATGCCGATGAATGCCGCCGGCTATTACCGTATTACGAAGAAACTAATGCGCCACTCTTCCAACGTGCGGCATCGAATCTTGTTGAGTATATTTATAAGCAAGCCACCGCTGATGGTTTAGACATCATCATGGACTCAAATTTTGCGAGCTTTAAACACGCTGAGTTCAATCTCTCTCTGGCTTTAGATCGCGGGTATTTAACGGCTATAGATTATGTTTATTTAGATCCTGCGCTTGCCTGGACGTATGCCAGACAGAGAAAGCGTACGGTTCCGTTGAATGTACTCAAGCATAACTTCATGAAGTGCCGCTCGACGATCAAAAAAGTATTGAAAGATGAACGATTCATGGGGAAGGTGCAAGTGACGGTGTATTACCGTGAAAAAGACTTTACGCAACCGAATAAATTTAACGTTACGCGTATCAGAAACATTAGAACGGAAGCTGAATTTTTGAGTTCACACTCTTGTCCCTATACAAAACTTGCTCATCTTGACATCATCTCTGTATGATAAATGTTCAGATTTAAGGAGTTGCTATGTCATCAAAATCCGAAACCTTACGAGAAGAGGCAACATTTTCTCTTGCCGATCTTTATGGCGAAGACATTTCACCTGAGGTGGCGAATGCAGATATGTCAGCATTTGAGCGTTCGATGGATGATATGCTTCCCGCCTTACTCGCCTCTGATGCGGATAAATTTGCTATATCAACAGAAACACTGAGAAAAAGACGGGCAGAAACGCTCTTATTGCTAGAACAAATTCAAATGTGCAGGGCGACGTTGGGTTCTCTGCCTGATGACACGGCATTGCTGGGCTTTAAGAAACCTGATTGGAAAATCGTCCCTCTGCCTGGCGTACTGGATGATACGTCATTAGCGTGGGATAACCTGCATCAACAGGGTTATCCTGTAACGATGCCTTTGCCAGAGAAGGTCATGGCTATGTTGAAAGCAAAAGGTGTGGGCATTACTGATGACGCTGAAAAAAAGTACAGTGATACCTTACGAAAGCGTCGGCGGCATAAAACATCTTCGGGTGCGAGCATCAAAGACAAGTAATAAATCGGCTTCTACCGTGAAGCTGATTTATTGGGGAAAAATGACATACGGCTTACCCGATCCCACAGTGACAGAGTCAACCCCTTATCTATTTTTAGTTTCACTCTCGCCATTGCAGCTTACCTTCTTGCAAATAACCCATGTGGCTGGCCATCAGCTCGGCTTCCTGTTCGCTGTGCGTGACCATAAGTGCGGTTTGTCCGGCATCACGCAGGATATCGCGCACATCTTGTCCCAGTCGTTTGCGGCTGTCGGGATCGAGGCTGGATAGCGGTTCGTCGAGCAGCAGTACGGCGGGTTGTGGTGCCAGTGCGCGTGCGAGTGCGATACGCTGCTGTTGTCCACCGGACATTTCATGTGGGTAACGCTGTGCCAAGCCGGTGAGATCGATCAGTTCAAGCATGGTGCGAACGCGCGATTGCTGAAGATCCTTCGGCTGTTTTCTCAGGCCGAAGGCAATGTTCTGTGCGGCGGTCAGGTGGGGAAACAGCGCGTAGTCCTGAAACACCATGCCGACGTTACGCTGCTCCGGTAGCAGATGGACATCAGGCCCCGCGACGCAGCGTCCACCGACGTGAATCGTCCCCTGAGTGACGCGTTCGAACCCCGCAATAGCACGTAACACCGTGGTTTTTCCGCATCCTGATGCACCCAGCAGGCAGGCAAGTTTCCCGGCGGTAACCTGCATGGAAAAGCCGTTTAGAACGTGATGAAAATGATGTTTGCGCCCGTAGGCGACGTGGACATTATTCACAACGAGTGTAGCCTCAGACACCTTGACTCTTCCTCATGATTTTCATTCTTGTTCAACCGATGTTTTCAACTGACCGCGTGCCAGTAGCACCACGGGCAGCGTGCCCGCAATGACAATCAGCAGCGCGGCTATCGCGCCTTCTTCATAGGTGCCTCTGGCCGCTTCGGCATAGAGAACGGTCGCCAGCGTCTCAAAATTGACTGGCCGTAACAGCAGTGTGGCAGGGAGTTCCTTCATTGCGTCGGCAAAGACCAGCAGCGCGCTGGTCACCAGCGCCGGGCGCAGCAGCGGAAGATGCACGCGCAAAAACGTGATGAATTCACTTTCCCCCAGCAAACGCGATGCCTGTTCCATCACGGGGGGAATACGCGTCAGTCCGGCATCAAGCGCACCAATCCCTATTGCCATAAAACGAATGGCGCAGCAGACCACCAGCAGCACACCGACGGAAAGCAGGGGAAGCCCCTTGTAGCCGAACAGTCCGGCGAGAAAATTATCCGTTGCCATACCGGGCGTCAGTAGGCCAATGGCCAGTACCGTACCGGGAACGGCATAACCCAGCGAGGCGACGCGTAGTAGGGTACGACGGCGTTCTGGCGATCGGTCGGTAATAGCAGAATGACGGGCATACCACGCAATAATCAGGCTAACGACAGTCACCACTAACGTCACGCCAACGGCGAGTAGTAGCGAATTGTGTAACGACTGTATCAGGCTGGTGGATATCGTCACGCTATCGCCCAGACGTTTGGCACTTTCCCATGCCAGAAAGAGGGCCGGAGCGATGAAACCAAGCAGGATCGGCAGCACGGTCGCGCAGGTCGCCAGCCAGGCGCGTACACCTTTCAACGGGGCGGGTTGGATGCCGCGCATCTGTCGGCTGGTGCCGTAGCGCTGATTTTTTCGACCGTAATATTCCAGCGTTAGCAGCAGGATGACTACCGTCAGCATGGTGCAGGCAATTTGTGCCGCTGCGGGTAAATCCGAGCGCGTAACCCAGGTGGTGTAGACCGTCACGGTTAGCGTATTCACCCCCAAAAACTCGGATGCGCCAATGTCATTGAGCGTTTCCAACAGTGCCAGACTGGTGCCGACAGCCAGCGCAGGGCGCGCCATCGGCAGTGCAATGTGCAGAAAGGTGCCGGTCGCGCTTAAGCCCAGTGTGCGTGCGGCTTCCAGCAGGTGGGCGGGCTGGCTGATAAACATGGCGCGCATGGTCAAATACACGTACGGGTAGAGCACCAAACCGAGCAGCAGGATAGCGCCCGTCATCGAACGTAAATCCGGCAGGCGGAACTGACGTGGGCTGTCGTAACCCAGCAGATTACGAATGGCTTCCTGAATCGGCCCAATGGGATGTAACAGATCGAGCCAGGCAAAAGCGACAATGTATGTGGGCATCGCCAGTGGCAGCAGCAGTGCCCAGCTAACGAGTTGTCTGCCGGGAAAATCAAACGCCGTCACCAGCCAGGCACAGCCTGCGCCAATCACTATCACTAACGTGCCGACGCCAACCAATAGAATCAATGTGTTGAGTGCGGCATCGGGCAGCACATAGCGCATCAGATGATCCCAATGGCTGACACCTGCGCCAGCGGCTAACCACAGTAGGGTAATGAGCGGGGTCAGTACGCCGAGCGCAATGACAACGGCAGCGATGCGAAGTGGAGAAAAAAGGAGGCGCGGTCGCCCGAGGGCGCCGCGCAGCGTTGACAAGCCGGTCTTATTGATCGAATCCAACTTTATCTACCAATTGACTCGCCTGTTTACGGAATTTAACGATGTCGGTCAGCGGAAGGCTATCCACATTCACTTCACCGATGGTGCTGTCAATGGTGGAATCCAGGGTAACACCCTTGCGAACGGGGTATTCATAGTTCGCCTGCGCGTAGAGCTGCTGAGCCGGTGCCGAAACCAGATATTCCATCAGTTTCACGGCCTGATCTTTATGTGGTGCATGACGTGCAACCGCCGCACCGCTGATATTGACGTGCGTGCCGCCATTTTCAAAGGTCGGTTTGACCACCTTGATGGCGTCGCCCCATTTACGTGCATCGGTGCCTTCTTTCGCATTTTTCATGTGCCCGACGTAGTAGGAGTTCGCCAGACCTACGTCACAAATGCCACCGAGGATATCTCGGGCTACATCACGGTCGCCACCGGTGGCTTTACGAGCCAGATTGTCTTTCACGCCACGCAGCCAGGCCTCGGTTTTGGCTTCGCCGTGGTGCGCAATCATCGCGGCGATCATCGCGGTATTATAGGGGTGCTGACCTGCACGCAGGCATACTTTGCCTTTCCATTTTGGATCGGCCAAATCTTCGTAGTGGAAGCTGTCCAACGGCAAGGTTTTTTCTGCGTAGAGTACGCGAGCGCGCATTGACAGGCCAAACCACTGATTATCTTTGTCGCGTAGCGCAGCAGGAATGGCTTCGGTCAACGCTTGGGATTGAATCGGCTGGGTGACACCGGCTTCTACCAGGTCGATGAGGTTACCGGCATCCACGGTCATCAGCAGGTCTGCTGGTGAGTTCTGGCCTTCTGCTTTAACACGCTCCAGCATTCCATCTTTGATGAACACCGTATTGACGTTAACCGATGTCTCTTTGGTGAAAGCATCAAGCAACGGCTGAATCAGGCCGGGTTCACGCGTGGTATACAGCGTCAGGGAATCCTGTGCGGCGGCAGGCAGTGCATAGGCCACCATCAGCGATGAAGCCAGCGTCAGCAGACGCGCTTTTTTGCGCAGAATAGACAGCGTTTTTGACATGTTATTATCTTCTCCAGAGTGAATGTCGTGCGTAATCGAATAAAATTAAGGAGATATTTTAGGCAGGTGATTAAAACAATATATGATAATCACTCTTGTTTGCAATCTCATTTATGCGGATTGTTCACTGGTGTGATGAAGGTCAACATACGGAGATATCAGGAGAACATCGCTGCTTTATTTGTCGGTATGGTGATAAAAAACAGCGGTGGTTATATATTTTGAGTGGGGTAAACCTTACGGCGTCTGGCTCGTAGCCAGCCTGCTGATGTGAATGGTCAGCCAGGTAAGCTCTTCTTTCGGCAAGGCCACATGGTATTTTTCCTGCACATAATCCCGGATAGCCCACGATATCGCCATCGCGTCAGGATAGTGTGTCAGCAGTTCCTGATAGAAATTATCCGCGTGTCCCGGTGCGATTTTACGGGCAATGACCCGTTCAGCAAAATACCGCAGGTGGTTGATAAAACGCAGATAATCCACGGCATTGACGTCAATATTCTTGTTTAACTTGTAGTGAACAATCTCTGCCAGGCGATTAACCAACTGAACCTGCTGGTGGGCATCGGCAAGTTCGGCGCTGCCAGCGGCATTAATAAGGTGAAACGCGATATTAATGGCTTCGTCATCGGGTAGTGTGACGTTGAAACGCGCAGATACCCTATCCTTATGATCAGAAGTGAGATAAACAACTAAGAGAATCGGAGATAAATGGAATTGAGTGAGACCACTAGGGATTTATATTTATCGGAATAGATTACTGTAATTATCTTTCACATACTGTAAAAAACAAGGGCAGAAAATTTAACTCTTCTGCCCTTAATTTTACTCTTCGTTGTCGAATAGATCCAGATTCGGCTAGCCGCGTAGAGCCGTTCCGCTATTTTTTAGTTTTACCAGCCGCAGACGTTGGTTTCTTCATCTGCATCGTAACCACGTACGATATTAACCAGTTCTTTCACGGCTTCAGCGGAGGTGGTTTTGTCTTTCAATTCTGCAAGCGAGGAGAAATTTTTGTCAACGGATACGCCGTTGTTGTTATTCGTGACCGTCAACAAAAAACCGTTGTTATTATCGCCCGTTAAAGATAGTTCGTTGATTAATTCTGCCACTGCGCCAGCGGCGAAATCTGGAACATAAAAAGCCATCGGCTTAAGATAAATTTTTTCTGCCTTTCCATTATTATCACGGTTCAGCAGTGTTAATGAATATCCTTTGTTTTCACTTGTCATCGTGTTTACCTCAACCTTCAATCAGAATTTTTGGATCGACATAAAAATCTACGTTGAATAATGTATCGTTAGATAACGCTTCAATTCTGTGCCATTTCTCTGGGGGAAATACGCCAAATTGTCCGGCTTCAATCGTCAGCGTATCGATGGGGTCAGGGCTTGTTTCATCGGCGTAGCCATAATAACGAATTACCCCTTGCATTACGCACAAACGCGGATAAACGCCTTGCCGTGTCCCGGCATCTAAATGGCGTTTCCAGATAGATGCTGGAGCCGTTTCCTTTGTCCAAAACGGTGTGGTGCGAGTATGAACATAATTTGCGGGTATGACGATTCGTTCCATGTTTAAACCTCATGCTTTACCCAGCCACGTTGCGGGTTGAGAAGGAAAAAAACGATATGGTGTATATCATATACCTCTTTTAATGCTTGTGAATTATTTTTGCTCATTAATTTTTACAATACCGCGATATTCTATAAAAGGTGTCTCTTGTCAGGAGATATGTTTGCATTCTGGTTATTTTCTTTATCCGATTAACTGATGAAAAAACTCACGTTAAGGAATAATTACATTAAGTTATTTATTAATTATTTACTTATTAGCAACGGGGGGTATATAAAATACCGTTATCAATACTTAATTATGGTTATTGTTCAATAGGCATTAAAGGGATAAGTACGGGAAATATGTAATTATCTATAGTGGGTATTTATTCATATGAAAAAGAGGGTAAGAACGTTAATACTGATTACTTAATCCCGTTATTAGGGAAGACAAAGGGGGAGGTTCGTGCAGGGAGGCCTCACGCCAGTGAGCGCCCATGTATTTCGATGCTTACACGATAGGCATTGAGTAAAACGTAGTTAATTTTATTATGCCTTTCACGTTTTTCTTATGACGCCAATGCACAGGCAACTTGAAGTATGACAACTATATTTCAGCGTCTGCTAATTAAAGCATTTTCCAGCCAGTAGAGAATGACTTCAACGACATAACGTTGCTCTTCAGCGCTTAGTGGACGATGTTGAGCGATATGGTGCCATTTTTCCAGACATCCCCGGCAGCAGGTTGCTGTCGCATGCTGTGCAATAAACACGGGATGACCGCGCATCGGTGTCTGTTTGCCATCATTAACCGGATCTGCTGGCGCTAGCCTGCGAGCGATAAAATCGGTGGCGTGAGAGGCGATCGTCTCCTTACCTTTGCTGTGGCAATAGTCACGCTCTTGGGTGCCCAACTTAAAACGCTGACGGAAAGAGGAGCGTGACAGTCGGGAAAACAGCGAATCAAACGTGGTCATAACCTGAAATCCGTAAAATATGAACGAGGCAAGACGAGATAAGTGCGGGCGCTGCCGTATAAATCAGCCGTTGCTTAAATCAATAGTAGCCTTGCGCTGGCTCTGTAGAATAGAGTGATTGGTCATTTATGGTATACCGTGCGTCAGGTTGAGCAAGTTCGTTATTCGTTCAATGAATCGCTTTTGAGCTTTCCTGAGCCGTCACATTCGCGTGAAATAAGGAGAATACGATGCAGCAAGTGGTTTATGTCGCCAGCCCGGAAAGCCAGCAGATTCATGTTTGGCAACTCGGCGCTCAGGGGAGTCTGACATTATTGCAAACCGTTGACGTTCCGGGGCAGGTTCAGCCGATGGTGATCGCACCGAACAAGCGCCACCTGTATGTTGGCGTGCGTCCTGACTTCAGGGTTCTGAGCTATCGTATTGACGAGCAGGGTAAATTAGCGGAAGCAGGTGTGGCATCGTTACCGGGTAGCCCGACGCATTTGTCCACCGATAACGACGGACATTTTCTGTTCAGCGCCTCTTACAGCGGGGCTTGCGTGAGCGTTAGCCCAATTGGCGCTGATGGCATTGTCGGTGAGCCAATCCAGCAACTGGATGGATTGGAAGGGTGCCACTCGACTAATATCGATCCAACCAATACGGTCGTGTGGGCACCTTGCCTGAAAGAAGACCGTATCCGTCTGTACGATCTGGGGACAGAAGGCGAGTTGAGTGTGCATCGTCAGGCTGAAATGACGACGGTAGCAGGTGCTGGCCCGCGCCATATGGCCTTCCATCCCAATCAGCGTTTTGCCTATTGCGTGAATGAACTGGACAGTTCGGTCGATGTGTACCTGTTGAATACAGCCAGCGGCGATGTACAGAAAGTGCAAACGTTGGATGCCATGCCCGCGGGCTTCAGCGACACGCGCTGGGCAGCGGATATTCACATTACGCCGAACGGCCGTTTCCTGTATATCAGCGATCGTACTGCCAGCCTGTTGAGCATTTTCCAGGTGTCTGAAGATGGCAGTACATTAACGCTGAGCGGTCATCAGCCGACCGAAACCCAGCCACGCGGCTTCAATATTGATCACTCCGGTGAGTTCCTGATTTCAGCCGGGCAGAAATCTCAGCATATTGAGGTGTACCACATCGATCAACTGTCGGGCGATCTGCAACCGCTGGCGCGTTATGCCGTCGGTCAGGGGCCAATGTGGGTGTCAGTGCTGGCGCTGGACTAAGCTAACGAATACTGCCCTGCATTGATTCGCAGGGCTTTTTTGCATTGAATGTTGTGAGACGTTGAATGCAGGTAGGGTAGAAGAGAAGGCCATTAGCCTCGGTATTCAATAATCGACAAACCCGCGTTGTAATCGGTGCTGTAGATGATGCCGTTGGCATCAACAAACACATCGCAAGACTGAATAATTTGCGGTCTGCCAGGGCGTTTATCGATCATTCTGGCGGGTGCCGCAGGAACCAGCGCGCCCGTTTCTTTCGGTTGATACGGATTACTGATGTCGTAGGCCCGTACGCCTGCATTTTGATAGGTGGCGAAAATTAGCGATGAACTGATGAAGCTGCCGGGTCGGTTTTCATGCAGGTTATGGGGGCCGAAGTGCGCGCCTTTCTGCACATAATCCGCTTCTTTCGGCTGTGGAAACGTGGCGATACTCACTGGGTTACTCGGTTCACGAATATCGAACACCCAAATCAATTTCTCACCGTCTTCCTGATTATCCAATACCGCTTCATCCAACACGATCAGCAAATCGCGATCCGGCAACGGTAGCGCCGTATGGGTGCCACCGCCAAACGGTGGGCTCCAGTTGCGATGGCTGATGAGTTGGGGACGGGTACGATCGCTCACGTCCAGCAGTGTCAAGCCGCCATCGCGCCAACTTCCATAGGCGGTGTCGCCGCTGACGATGGCATGGTGCAGGGCGTAACGTTTGCCCTCAAGCCAGCTTGCGGTTTCCCCACCCGCGGTATGCATGCCGGGTAACCAGTAGCGGCCCGCCACCGCTGGATGCTGCGGATCGGCTAGATCGATAGTCAGAAAGATGTAGTCGCTGTAGCCATCGAGTAGCGCGGAGACATAGGCCCAGCGCCCGCCTACGTACCAGATGCGGTGAATACCGATACCATCCAGCGGCAGAAAGCTGATTTCGCGTGGTTTATCCGGCGTTGAGATATCGAAAATCCGTAATCCGGCGCTCCAGCCCTTGCCTTGCTGTTTGGTACTGACCGTATCGGCTACGGAGCGAGTGTAATAAACTTTTTCCTCGGCAAAGCTGGCATCGGCAAACAAATCGCGGGCGTTGACGACGAGCAGCAGATCGTCATGGGTTTGCAGATGGATGTTCCAGGTGCCAGGTGGGGCAGCAATAAACCCGGCTGGCCTGGGATTTTTGGCATCGCGCACATCCACAATCGACACACCTTGTGAAACCATGTGCCCGATGTAAGCGTAGCCACGATGCACCATCACCTGCACGCCGTCGGGTCTGCCACCCTGATCGCTGTGTCCAATCAGCCGCATATTGCGGCTGTAATCAGGAGTGGGCAGAGGAGTCGATGCCATGAGTTATCTCCGTATTATTTCGCTTGTTTGGCTTCCAGTGTAGCAAACCACGGTGCGATAAAATCCTCCGTGTGGCCCCAGCCTGGGATGATTTTTGCTAATCCGGCGACGTTGACCGCACCCGGCTGGCTGGCTAACAGCGCCTGTGGAATGGCAGCGGCGCGGAATTCATAAGTGGCAGGCGTCGGCTCACCGGCAATCTTGTTGGCAACCAGACGTAGGTTTACTTTACCGATTAGCTTCGGATCGACCGCCACGCTGACTTTCCACGGGCTGCTCGCTTCGCGCATCAGTTGCAGATCCTGATTAGAGATGTCGATGCTGTACAGTTTGATTTCAGTCCGACCATTTTCTTTCAATGCCTTATAAGCCCCTTGGCTGAAGGCATCCCACGATCCCCAGATGGCATCAATTTTGCCTTTCGGGTACTTCGCCAGCACCGCACCGACTTTGTTGGCTGTATCACCCTGTACGTCAGAAGAGACGGCACCAATCGATTCCAGCTCTTTGATGCCGGGGTTAGCTTTCAGGATCTGCTGATAGGCGAGCTGACGGCGTTCCATTGGCGGGAAGCCTGCCACCCACAGCTTGATGATGTTGGCTTTACCGTTGAAATCTTTCACCAGTTGGCCGAGTGATTCGTTGGTCAGTGAAGCGTCATCCTGTTGTGTGACGGTCACGCCAGGGATCTCGCCATTGACGGCGGTATCAAATACGGAAACCGCAATGCCGCTGTCGACAATGCGTTTAATCAGATCGGTAGAGTAGGGATCGCGCCCCTGTGACAGGATGATGCCATCATATTTCTGGCTAATCGCCTGATTCACGAAATCCTGAAAACGCGCATCATCGCCGTTGCTCAGGAAGGTGCTGACCTTGAAGCCCAACTTTTTGCCTTCTTCAAGCACACCAGAAACAAACTGCGTGGTGTTGTCGTCAGAGCCGAGATTGCGGATAACGGCGATGCGCACCGGGCCATTATGATTGGCGATTGCAGCCGGAATAGGCGCAAGGGTGGCGTCCTGAGCAGCCAGTGCCGGTAACGCTGTTAGTAAACTCAGGGCAAGCAGGGCAGGTGTAAATTTCTTCATTATCAGCTCCATGGCGTTTTATAAATTGATCTTGTGTTGACGAACGTTGTGTCGATGGCAGTATTGTTATGTTTTCTGCGTCACTACTTTATAGCTGTCTTTATGTCTGGATGTCTATTTAAAAATGATACTGCATCATATCCGCTGGGTGACTGGCGGGAAAGAGGGGAAGTTATGACTTTTGGGTTTAAGTTATAACGATTAGCACTGACTGCGGATGACGTGATAAATGCCCGCAGTGCGGGCATTTGAGAAGGGAGATGAAAAGCGAGTGGGTTATTTCTTTGCTTCTTTCTCTTCCATTTCACGCGCCCAGCGCGGGTGGTGTTTACGCGCCCAGCGTTTGGATACTTTGCCTTCAATCATGCCCTTGATAGACCCTTTGACCCAGAACGCCATGTACATATGGATCAGGATGGCATGGATAAGGACGATAGCCGCCACCGCATGAAGCAGAATGGCGTAACGCACGATATCAATCGGAAACAGATGGGCAAAATAAGGGCGCCACATGATGATGCCGGTGATCAGCAGCACCAGCGTCAGCCCCATGATGCTCCAGAACATCATCTTCTGACCGGGGTTGTATTTACCCACTTCAGCGACTTCGTGCTCATTACCCTTTAATACCTCAATAATATTGAGGAACCACGGCAGATCGCGTTTCTTCGGGATGTTATGGCTAACAAAGCGGAAGAACATCGGGACCAGGCAAATGACGATCAACACGCCAAAAAATGGGTGCAGAATACGCCCCATTTGCGGCGTACCAAACGTCTGCGTCAGCCATTGCAGGGTCGGGAAGAACAGGGCAATACCTGAGAGCGCAACCAGGAAAAAGCTAATCACCACAATCCAGTGACAGATGCGATCGATAAACTTGGTGCGCAAAATCATTTTTGGTTTACTCATGTTTGTCTCCCCCTTCTTTGTCTTCTCCCTCGTGATCATGATCCATTTCCTCGGTGTTTGGACCCACACCGACGTAGTGGAACATTAACCCGGCGAACGTGGCGACAAACCCTAACGCAGACAGCGGTTTCAGAATGCCTTTCCACAGATTAACTGGTGTGGAAATTTGCGGGTTATCCGGCAGGTTGTGATAGAGCGATGGCCTGTCTGCGTGGTGCAGAACATACATCACATGGGTGCCGCCCACACCCTCTGGATCGTACAGGCCTGCATGCTGGTAACCACGGCTTTTCAGATCGGCGATGCGTTCTTCCGCCAGATGTTTCATCTCTTCTTTTGTACCGAAACGAATGGCGCCAGTCGGACACGTTTTCACACAGGCCGGTTCTTGCCCAACGCTAACCCTATCGACGCACAGCGTACATTTATAGACGCGGTTATCTTCTTTATTCAGGCGTGGAATATTGAATGGGCAACCGGCGATGCAATAGCCGCAGCCGATACAGTGTTCGGACTGAAAATCAACGATCCCGTTGGCATACTGAATGACGGCACCCGCAGAAGGGCAGGCTTTTAGACAGCCCGGATCGCTACAGTGCATACAGCCATCTTTACGGATCAACCATTCCAGACGATCGTTCTCTTCCACTTCAGAAAAACGCATCAGCGTCCAGGATTTGGCGCTCAGATCTGCCGGGTTATCATAAACCCCGAGGTTATGACCGACTTCATCGCGGATGTCGTTCCACTCTGAACAGGCCACCTGACAACCTTTGCAGCCGATACAGGTAGTGACATCGATCAGTTTTGCCACTTCGCTTTTGTCATTACGCACATGCGGAGGCGGTGTAAAGCCGTTGGTGGCCGAACGTTTAATAATATCTTGTGATTGCATTGACATAGTTGGCTACCCTTACACCTTCTCTACATTAACCAGAAACGCTTTGTACTCAGGCGTTTGTGAATTAGCGTCGCCGACGCTCGGGGTGAGTGTATTAGCCAGGAACCCTTTACGTGTGGTTCCCTCAAAGCCCCAGTGGCAGGGGATACCCACGGTTTCCACGCTGCGTCCGGCAATTTCCAGCGTTTTGATACGCTTGGTGACCACCGCTTTGGCTTTGATGTAGCCACGCTGGCAGGAGACTTTGACTTCATCGCCCGCTTTAATGCCTTTGCTCTTCGCCAGATTTTCACCGATCTCAATAAACTGCTCGGGCTGTACAATCGCGTTCAGACGTGCGTGTTTTGTCCAGTGACGGAACAATTCGGTAATCGAATACGTTGTCGCCACGTAAGGGAAGTCCTTCGCCGTGCCCATGGTTTTGGCATCACGATCAAACAGGCGCGCTGCCGGGCTGGAAACCACTGACGGGTGCAGCGGATTCGTGCCGATAGGTGATTCGATCGGTTCGTAGTGCTCAGGGAACGGCCCGTCGACCAATTTATCGACGGAGAACAGACGTGCCAGACCTTCCGGCAGCATAATGAACGGCCCGGTGTCCTTGCCTGGCGGCACGGTGGCGGCGAAATCAGGTACATCAATGCCTTGCCATTTCTGACCATTCCATTCCAGCAATTTACGCTTGCTGTCCCACGGTTTACCTTGCAGGTCGGCGGAGGCGCGATTGTAGAGAATGCGGCGGTTTTGCGGCCAGCACCATGACCAGTTTGGTGTGCAGCCCAGACCCGCATCCGCGTTGTCGCGTCTATCCATCTGGTTACCAGCTTCTGTCCAGCTACCCGCATAGATCCAGCAGAAGCTGGACGTGGTGCCATCATCACGCAGTTGTGAGAAATCAGCGAGCTGTTGGCCTTTTTTCAGGATCAGCTTGCCGCTGTCGTCGTAAATATCGACCAGCGCCATACCATTGGCTTCGCGGGCGATTTCCTCTGGGTGTGGATCTCGCGGATTTTTATAATTCCAGTTGATGTTCATCAACGGATCAGGATAAACACCGCCTTCTTCGTTATACAGTTCGCGTAGGCGCATCAGTAGCGTTCCGAGGATTTTACCATCGTGATGGGCTTCTCCTGGTGGCTCAGCCGCTGCCCAGTGCCATTGCAACCAGCGGCCCGAGTTGGCGATCGACCCATTCTCTTCAGCAAAACAGGAAGAAGGCAGACGGAAGACTTCAGTCTGAATGGACTTCGTATCCACGTCGTTGAATTCGCCGTGGTTTTGCCAGAACGTGGACGTCTCTGTAACCAGCGGATCGATGATGACCATGTACTTGAGTTTGGAGAGGGCTTCGGTCGCTTTATTCTTGTTGGAGAACGCCGCAACGGGGTTAAAGCCCTGAACGATGTAGCCGTTCATTTTGCCTTCTATCATCAACTCGGTTTGCACCATGACGTCGTAGCTGCGATCCCATTTCGGCAACCAGTCATAACCCCAGTTATTCGACGCTTGAGCATGATCACCGTAGAAGCTCTTCATCATGCTGATAAAGAATTTCGGCGTGTTTTTCCAATAGTTAACCTGATCGGGCAGCAGTGCCGTCGGTGTGATTTGCCCCAGATAGGTTTTCAGATCGGGCTGTTTCTCTGACGGCAATGGCATGTATCCCGGCAGATTTAACGACAGCAGACCCAGATCGGTATAGCCCTGAATATTCGAGTGGCCGCGCAGCGCGTTGATACCGCCACCAGCCATACCGATGTTGCCAAGCAACAGTTGTATCATAGCGGCTGAGCGGATGATCTGTGCACCGTTAGTGTGGTGCGTCCAACCCAGCGCGTACATGAAGGTTGCGGTTTTATTCGGTACGCTGGTTTCGGCCAGTGTACGGCAAATCTCTTCATAATCTTTGGGAGACGTACCGCACAGGGATGTCACCATGTCTGGCGTATAGCGAGAGACGTGTTTTTTCAGCAGATTCCAGACACAGCGTGGGTGGGATAGAGTGGTGTCGCGTTTGGCGAAGCCGGATTCATCAAGCTCATATTGCCAACTGGATTTATCATATTGACGTTTTTGTTCGTCATAGCCGCTGAATAGGCCTTCGTCAAAGCTGAAATCTTCTCGCACGATCAGGCTGGCACTGGTGTAGGACACCACATACTCATGATGAATTTTATCGTGTGTAATAAGATAGTTAACGATACCGAGCAGGAAAGCGGCATCGGATCCTGCGCGAATCGGCGCATAGAGATCGGCAACGGCAGCGGAGCGGTTAAAACGCGGATCGACAACAATCAGTTTTGCATTGTTTTGTGTTTTTGCTTCCACGGCCCATTTGAAGCCGACCGGGTGTGCTTCCGCCGGGTTACCGCCCATCACGATAATGACGTTGGCGTTTTTGATATCCACCCAGTTGTTGGTCATCGCACCACGGCCGAATGTTGGTGCCAGCGCAGCGACAGTTGGCCCATGACACAAACGTGCCTGACAGTCGATGGCGACCATACCGAGTGAACGGGCAAATTTCTGGTCGAGGAGACCGGTTTCGTTGCTGGCGGCAGAAGAGCACAGCATGCCAGTCGTCAGCCAGCGGTTGACGGTTTCGCCTTTGGCGTTGGTACGCTGAAAGTTGGCGTCACGATCCGCTTTCATCAGGCGTGCGATACGTTCAATCGCGTCGTCCCAACTGATTCGTTGCCATTTATCTGAACCCGGTGCGCGGTATTCAGGGTAGAGTAGGCGGTTTTCGCTGTGGATATAGTCGACCAGACCCGCACCTTTTGGGCAAAGGGAGCCGCGGCTGACGGGGTGATCCGCATCGCCTTCGATATGAAAAACCGAAGGTTTTGCATTCTTGGCACCATCGCCCAGGCTATACATGAGCACACCACAACCGACCGAACAGTATGTGCAGTTGTTACGTGTCTCTTTTGCCCGTAACAGCTTATATTGACGTACTGATGCCATTGCTTCCGTGGGAGTAAAGCCCAATACCGCGAGAGTGGTTCCAGCCATCCCCCCCGCGCAAACTTTAAAGAAACCTCTTCTATTGAGTTGCATTAGTTTCCCTGTGTAATTATGTGTCATTTTTGTTGCGAACAATTTAACAACACATAAATTGTGGGCTTTGCGCAAAATCAAGATTTAAGTATTTAACCCTCCATTACACCTACAAAGAGGTATATTCTTTATTCGTTATGTATTATAATATATAACGATTTTGTTATGGTTATGAGCCATGCGAAGTGACACATCCGTCGAAGAGGATAAACGGATAGTTGTGAGGGAATTGTTGCAAAAGTTGCAAAAAAAACCGGATAAAAATCCGGCTTGATGTGTAGTGCCGATCGTTTAAAGATCGAGATACCGGGGAAACACGGTGCGAGGAATCTCATCACCGTGTTTCCCCCTACATTCACACTACGTGAATAGCATTAGGCTTGATGTGTGGGTTATTTGACCTGCATACCAGGCTGAGCGCCGCTGTCTGGGCTTAGCAGGAAAATATCCTTCCCGCCGGGGCCTGCTGCCATCACCATCCCTTCCGATATGCCGAAGCGCATTTTACGTGGTGCCAGATTGGCAACCATCACGGTTAAACGGCCTTCCAGCTTGGCTGGATCGGGGTAGGCTTCACGAATGCCGGAGAAGACCTGACGAGTTTCACCGCCCAGATCCAACGTCAGACGTAGTAGCTTGTCAGAACCGTCAACCCGTTCAGCCTGCTTAATCAGCGCAATACGCATATCGACTTTGGCAAAATCATCAAAGCTAATGGTGTCCTGCACGGGGGTGTCTGCCAACGGGCCGGATACAACTTTTTGTGCTGTCGCCATGTCTTCTTTAGAGGCATCAACCATTGCGTTGACTTTATCCAAATCGATACGGTTGAACAGCGCTTTGAATGGATTAACCTGATGGTTAAGCAGCGGAGTGACGATCGCATCCCAGCTCAGTTCCGTGTTCAAAAACGCTTCTGTACGCTGCGCCAGCGCAGGCAGTACCGGCTTCAGGTATGTCATCAACACGCGGAACAGGTTGATACCCATCGAGCAAATCGCCTGTAATTCGGCATCCCGACCTTCTGCTTTCGCGACCACCCACGGTGCTTGTTCATCGACATAGCGGTTGGCGATATCCGCCAGTGCCATGATCTCACGAATGGCACGCCCGGATTCACGGCTGCTATAGGCTTCCGCAATACTGGCGGCAGCGGCGGTGAAGGTTTGATACAGTTCGGCATCGGCCAGCTTGTCGGCCAGTTTGCCGTCAAAGCGTTTGTTGATGAAACCCGCATTGCGCGACGCGAGGTTCACGACTTTGTTCACGATGTCAGCATTGACGCGCTGGACGAAATCTTCCAGATTGAGGTCAATGTCATCAATACGAGAAGACAATTTTGCCGCGTAGTAATAACGCAGGCAATCAGCATCCAGATGTTGCAGGTATGTGCCCGCTTTAATAAAAGTGCCGCGAGATTTAGACATCTTAGCGCCGTTAACCGTGACGTACCCGTGTACGAACAAGTTTGTCGGCTTACGGAAACCGCTGCCTTCCAACATGGCTGGCCAGAACAGGCTGTGGAAATAAACGATGTCTTTACCAATGAAGTGATACAAATCCGCGTTTGAGTCCTTCTTCCAGAAATCATCAAAATTCAGATCGCCACGTTTGTCGCACAGGTTCTTGAACGACCCCATGTAACCGATGGGCGCATCCAGCCAGACGTAAAAATATTTGCCCGGCGCATCGGGGATTTCAAAGCCGAAATACGGTGCGTCGCGGGTAATATCCCACTGTTGTAGACCAGAATCGAACCACTCCTGCATCTTGTTAGCGACTTGCTCCTGCAATGCACCAGAACGTGTCCAGGCTTGCAGCATCTCGCTGAAAGCAGGCAGATCGAAGAAGAAGTGTTCCGATTCACGCATCTCTGGCGTCGCACCAGAAACCGCTGATTTCGGCTCGATCAGCTCCGTTGGGCTGTAGGTCGCGCCGCAGACTTCGCAGTTATCACCGTATTGATCGGCCGCCTTACATTTCGGGCAGGTGCCTTTGACGAAACGATCCGGCAGGAACATGCCTTTCTCTGGATCGTACAACTGAGAAATCGTGCGGTTTTTAATAAAACCGTTCTCTTTCAGGCGGCGATAGATCAGACCTGACAGCTCGCGGTTCTCGTCGCTGTGCGTAGAGTGGTAGTTGTCATAGCTGATATTAAAACCGGCAAAGTCCTGCTGATGCTCCTGACTCATCGCTGCAATCATCTGCTCTGGCGCAATCCCCATCTGTTGTGCTTTTAGCATGATTGGCGTGCCGTGGGCATCGTCTGCACAGATGAAGTGAACCTGGTTGCCGCGCATTCGCTGGTAACGCACCCAAATATCGGCCTGAACGTGTTCAAGCATATGACCGAGGTGAATCGAACCATTAGCGTAAGGCAGCGCGCACGTTACCAGGATTTTCTTTGCGACTTGAGTCATGAGGAACTTGCTTTCTTTTGTGAATAGAGGGGGTTCGATGTTAACCGATAGCGCCTTGCTGCGTAAACCGCTGGTGTGAGTAAAAACCACCGGAACCTATATCGCAGGTTTTATTTTGCGTAGCGTTTCCACGTTTTTGATGACGAAGGGCGTCAGGTGGAGATGGCTCTGGTATGCTATATACGGTCTAAACGGTCAAATATGAGAATTTCAAGGAGCCGGAATGAACGCTACAGTCCCCGAACAACGTCCTGAAGCATTGCGTGCGATGGTCACCGGGGTTTTATCTACTTTTCAGCACCCGACACTGAAAAATAACCTGACAACACTGAATGCGCTGCGCCATTGTGCGCTGCTGGACAACGTGTTGCATATCGAACTGACGATGCCGTTTGTCTGGCTGAGTGGTTTAGCAGTATTAAAAGAAACGGTTAGCGATGAGCTATTACGTTTATCCGGCGCAAACGCGGTTGAATGGCGTTTAACGCACGACATTGCTACGCTGCGTCGGGTTAACGATCAGGCCGGTGTGAAGGGCGTGAAAAATATTATTGCCGTCAGTTCCGGCAAAGGCGGGGTCGGCAAATCCAGCACGGCGGTCAACATGGCGCTGGCGCTGGCGGCGGAAGGCGCGAATGTGGGGATTCTGGATGCCGATATTTACGGTCCTTCTATTCCGACTATGTTGGGGGCGGCCAGTGAACGTCCAACGTCGCCGGACGGTCAACATATGGCGCCGATTATCGCTCATGGTCTGGCAACCAACTCGATTGGCTATCTGGTAACGGACGATAACGCCATGGTATGGCGCGGGCCGATGGCCAGCAAAGCGTTATTGCAGTTGCTACAGGATACCCTCTGGCCGGATCTGGATTATCTGGTATTGGATATGCCACCGGGTACGGGGGATATCCAACTGACGCTGGCACAGAATATTCCTGTCACGGGGGCGGTCGTTGTGACGACGCCGCAGGATATCGCGCTGATGGATGCCATGAAAGGCATCGCGATGTTTGAAAAAGTCAGCGTGCCAGTACTGGGCATCGTTGAGAACATGAGTGTGCATATCTGTAGTAACTGTGGGCATCTGGAGCCGATCTTCGGTACGGGCGGCGCGCAGAAGCTGGCGGAAAAATACCACTGTTCCTTGTTAGGTCAGCTTCCGCTGCATATCTCTCTGCGTGAAGATCTCGACCGTGGCGAACCGACGGTCGTCAGCCAGCCGGACAGCGAATTCACCTCTCTGTATCGCGAACTGGCGGGGCAGGTTGCCGCTCAGCTCTATTGGCAGGGCGATGTCATTCCCGGCGAAATATCTTTCCGCGCGTTGTAACCTGCTATATACGCTAAATAATTTGAATTTCAGGACAACACGTTAGCGTTTTGAACAACGCACATGCAACGTGAAGTATGGCGGGTATAAAAGGCCTGACATGGTTCCTAATACTGTTCACGTAGTGTGAATGTAGGGGGAAACACGGTGATGAGGTTCCCGCAGGGATACCTCGCACCGTGGTCGCCCCGGCATCTCGATCTTTAAACGATCGGCATTAGGACATGGTTCTGGCTTGTTGAATGCGTTAGTGCCTTGTTTCTCCTGGTGCAATGCGCGGAAAGGGTGGCATGAAGGGGGGGAACTCCCTATAATTGCCGCGTCAACGCGTCCCTTGGCGTACTTTCCTCTCTTTTATTTATATTAATCAGGTCGTTAATACCATGACTGATCAGTCTCACCAGTGTGTCATCATCGGGATCTCAGGAGCGTCGGCTTCGGGTAAAAGTCTTATTTCCAGCACCTTGTATCGTGAGTTACGCGATCAGGTTGGTGATCAGCATATCGGGGTGATATCTGAGGACAGTTATTATAAAGATCAAAGCCATCTGACCATGGAAGAGCGGGTAAAAACGAATTATGACCATCCTAGCTCAATGGATCACAGCTTGTTGCTGAAACATTTACAAATGCTGAAAGCGGGGCAGGCGATTGAAGTTCCGCAATATAGCTATGTCGAGCATACCCGCAAGCAGGAAACGGTGCATATCGAGCTGAAAAAAGTCATTATCCTGGAAGGTATCTTGCTGTTAACGGATGCACGTCTGCGTAATGAGATGAACTTCTCTATCTTTGTCGATACGCCACTGGATATTTGCCTGCTGCGCCGTATGCGTCGCGACGTTAATGAGCGCGGTCGCTCAATGGACTCCGTGATGGAACAATATCAGAAGACGGTACGCCCGATGTTCCTGCAATTCATCGAACCTTCTAAGCAGTATGCCGATATTATCGTGCCGCGCGGAGGGAAAAACCGGATTGCGATTGATATTCTGAAAGCCAAGATAAGCCAATTTTTTGAGTAGTAAATGCCCTAAATAATCCGCATTACCTCGCTAACGCGGAGGCAACGTGAAGCATGACGGGTATGGATGAGGTTTATCTGATAGATACCAGTGTCGAATGGAGAATAAGATGAGACTGTGTGACCGTGACATTGAAGCCTGGCTGGATGATGGCCGCCTGGTGATTACGCCCCGTCCACCTGCCGAGAGGATCAGTGGCGCGACCGTTGATGTTCGTTTGGGAAATCAGTTTCGCGTTTTCCGCGGGCACACGGCGGCTTTCATTGACTTAAGTGGCCCGAAAGATGAAGTCAGCGCGGCGCTGGATCGCGTCATGAGTGATGAAATTAATTTGCCGGAAGGTGAGGCGTTTTTCCTTCATCCGGGAGAATTAGCGCTAGCAGTGACGTTTGAGTCTGTCACACTGCCGGATAATTTGGTGGGCTGGCTGGATGGTCGTTCCTCATTGGCTCGTCTGGGATTGATGGTTCATGTGACCGCACACCGCATCGATCCAGGCTGGCAAGGAAGAATTGTGTTGGAGTTCTATAATTCAGGTAAGTTGCCGCTGGCGTTGCGTCCCGGCATGATGATTGGCGCTCTGAGTTTTGAACCGCTTTCCGGGCCGGCTGCTCGTCCGTACAACCGCCGTCAGGATGCCAAATATAAAGATCAACAAGGTGCGGTAGCGAGCCGGATCGACAAAGACTGATCGTCTGGCGACAGGCCTGTAAGATAAAAGCAGGTGGCCGTGCGTTTCGCAATGAGGATGGCATGAGAAGATTTCTGACGACGCTGGCAATTCTGCTTGTGGTGCTGGTGGCAGGAATGACAGCTTTGGTCATACTGGTTAATCCCAATGACTTCCGCGCCTACATGGTGAAGCAAGTTGAGGAGCGTAGCGGCTATCGTTTGCAATTGGATGGCGATCTGCGTTGGCATGTGTGGCCGCAGCTAAGCATACTCTCTGGTGAGATGTCGTTAAGTGCGCCGGGTTCCAGCACTCCTATTGTCAGCGCTGAGAATATGCGTCTTGATGTGCAACTGTGGCCGCTGCTGTCGCATAAGCTGGCGGTTAAACAGGTGATGCTAAAAGGCGCGATTATTCGCCTGACGCCTGAAAGCGAGGCCAAACAGGCCAACAATGCACCCATTGCCCCTGGAGGATCGCAGACTCCATCCGAAGAACGGCGCTGGCGACTGGATATCGATAAGATAAAAGTTGCTGATAGCTTGTTGATTCTGCAACGCAGTAATAATGAACAGATTAATGTTCGCGATATTAATCTGGCGATGGAGCAGAGCCGCGAGCGTCAGATCAACATCGAATTATCGAGCCGCATCAGTCGCGATCAGCGAGATATCGCCTTTTCTCTTGCTGCTGATGTCGATCTGCTGCATTTCCCGCAGCAGGTTAATGCCAATATCACCAAACTGGACTACCAGCTTCAGGGCGCAGGAATACCGGCGAGCGGAATCACTGGAACGGGGAGTGTTCAGGCGAGCTATCAGCAGCAGCCTGAAAAAATCACGTTTAGCCAGCTTTCACTTAATACCAATAATAGCCAACTGTCGGGGGCGGGCAGCGTGGCGCTGGGGGATATCCCACACTATGAATTGGATTTGTTGTCTGAGAAGCTGGATTTAGATTCTCTGCTGGGGATCGCGTCGGTGAAGGAGAGTAATGCCTCGGTAGTGGCGGCTAAATCATCTGCCCCCGTTATTTCAAATGATAATGGGATAACCAGGCCAGAGGATAGTTTGCAGCAATTCACGGGGCGTCTGTCGCTACAGGCCGCGACGATGATCTACCGTGGACTTGATGTTCGCCAATTTATGCTGCGGGCAGACAATCAGCCAGGGCTGCTGGATGTGACGACCTTGAGTGGTGAACTGGGTGGTGGGCATTTCTCATTGCCCGGTAAAGTTGTGACGAAGGCATCGACTAATATCACGCTACGGCCAGATCTCAAGGAGATTGAGTTATCCCAGTTGATGTCTGCATTTGCGCTACCCGCCGAGATGGCCAGTGGGAAATTGTCGATGACAGGACAGTTCAGCGGCAACAGTTTTACGCTACCTGCGTTGCTCGAACAGTGGCAGGGAACGGCTGCGCTGCAAGCCAACAATGTCCGTATACAGGGTTTGAATATTCAGCAAATGGTGCAGATGGCCGTCGCGCGTAGCAATGGAAATGTGCGAGGACAAGAGCGCTACGAGCGCTATACCGAGCTGCAACAGTTGGCCGGGAAAGTTCAACTGAACGCGGGTAAGCTGCGTCTTACCGATCTCGTTGGTCGTTCAGCGTTGCTGTCGCTAAACGGTGTCGGCCAATTCGATTTGCCCGCACAAACGTGTGATGTCAATTTGAATGTCTCTATCACGCAAGGGTGGCAGGGCGATGAGCAACTGGTCAGTGTCTTGAAGAATACGGCGATCCCGTTACGCATCTACGGCGAGTGGGATAAATTGAATTACCAATTGCAGGTAGATCAACTGCTGCGTAAACGTCTACAGGACGAACTGAAGAAACGCCTGAATGACTGGGCTAATCAAAATCAGCAAAATCAGAAGGGCAAAGACCTCAAGCAACTCCTTGACCGTCTTTAATATCTGAAACATTGCGCTTTAGTCGATTTGCTGATCCCTGTCAGCAAATCGGTGGTGCCTCACTAACGTTTTTTCTTAGTTTGTCATCCTCCTCTCGCTTTGCTTTGTGCTCGGTGTCTCTTTTTTAACTCTGAATGTTAATATTTTCCTCTTTTTTTATTTTCTAAAGCAGTAAACTTCGCTCCCTATTTTCGGTACGGTGTTATTCCGCTGCCGGGGAATTTTCTGTTAGATCATTTATTACTCAGGTATCGAACCCACTATGCTCGAACTTTTGATTGGTGTTGCTGTAACGATTCTGGTCGGTCGCTACATTATAAAAGGGTATTCCGCGACTGGCGTGTTGCTGGTTGGGGGCCTGTTACTATTGGCAATCAGTGCCATGCTGGGGAAAAATGTCTTGCCCGCTAGTGCGAAAGCGACAGGCTGGAGCGCAACGGATATTGTTGAATACGTAAAAATTTTGCTGATGAGCCGCGGTGGCGATCTCGGCATGATGATTATGGTGCTGTGTGGATTTGCCGCTTATATGACGCACATCGGTGCCAATGATGTGGTCGTCAAGCTGGTTTCCCGCCCGCTGAAAATGATCAATTCGCCTTATTTATTGATGATTGCAGCCTATTTTGTCGCTTGCCTCATGTCGCTGGCGGTGTCATCGGCTACCGGGCTGGGGGTGTTGCTGATGGCAACGTTGTTCCCGGTTATGGTGAATGTGGGGATTAGTCGTGGAGCCGCTGCTGCAATCTGTGCTTCCCCTGTGGCGCTGATCCTGTCGCCGACCTCGGGCGATGTCGTACTTGCTGCACAGGCATCGCAGATGAAACTTGTAGATTTTGCCTTTAAGGCCACACTGCCAATCTCCATCATGGCGATTGTGTGTATGGCCGTCGCGCATTTCTTCTGGCAGCGCTATCTGGATAATAAAGCGAATGTCAGCCATGAGATTCTGGACGTCAGCGAGATTAAGACGGACGCCCCGCGTTTCTACGCCATTCTGCCGTTTACGCCGATCATTGGTGTGCTGGTCTTTGACGGCAAATGGGGACCGGAGCTTCACATTATCACCGTACTGGTGATCTGTATGGTACTGGCTGCGGTACTGGAGTTTGTTCGTTCATTTAATGCGCAAAAGGTGTTTGACGGGCTGGATGTGGCTTATCGTGGGATGGCCGATGCCTTCTCTAGCGTTGTCATTCTGCTGGTCGCGGCTGGCGTCTTTGCTCAGGGACTTGGTACTATTGGTTTTATCAGTGGCCTGATTGGCCTTGCGCAGTCATTTGGCAGCGGCGGGTTGGTGATTATGCTGGTGCTGGTCGTCATTACGATGTTGGCTGCAATGACAACCGGTTCGGGCAATGCGCCATTCTATGCGTTTGTTGAACTGATCCCCAAACTGGCGTCGCAAATGGGTATCAATCCTGCCTATCTGGCGATCCCGATGCTTCAAGCTTCCAATTTGGGCCGTACCATTTCTCCGGTATCCGGCGTAGTCGTTGCCGTTGCCGGGATGGCGAAAATATCGCCGTTCGAAGTAGTAAAACGCACATCGATCCCCGTTTTGGTCGGGCTGATTGTCGTGGTGGTGGCTACTGAGATTATGGTGCCTGCCTGATAGCAGAAATTAGATAAACAGCAGCACCTTTGAGCTATGTACTCTAAAGGTGCTGCTTTTGTTGAGCAAAATATCTGTCATGCTTTTAGGTCCTGATTAAAGCTACGAATGATATCCGCACGCTCTTTTTGCAGATGCTGGTACATTGAAAGTGTCGTCATTTCAAATTCCCCCGCTGCGGTTTCCGCATCATAAAGCAGCTTGCCGTTCCTACGATTTTCTTATTGTCTGACAGGATTGCTCGAACATCAATGTATTGCCAGTCGGGGAATAGATACATTATCCCCCAGAGTCCCCTAGTTCATCACACTTCAAAATCAGTCTGTGGCTCGTTGTTCGGCGTGATGCGAACCTCCACGATACGATGGCTTTCCACCGCCAGAATAGTAAACCGATAGCCATCGATGGATAACGTATCGCCCACCTGTGGAACCCGCTGCGCGTGCTCCATTAACAACCCCGCCAACGTATAGTATTCGCGTTTTTCATCCAGCGTCAGCGGGACATACATTGTCAGGTCTTCCAGCGGAATATAGCCATTGACGATCCAACTGCCGTCATCATTTTGCTGGATGCTATGGCGTGCATCCCGTTCTTCCCCTTCGCGCGGCAAGTTGCCCGCAATGGTTTCCATCACGTCGCTTAATGTGACAATCCCTTCCATGGAACCAAATTCATCAACGACAAACGCAAAATGCGTTCTCCCTTCTCTGAATTGCTCTAAAGCTTGCAAAAGAGAAAGTTGCTCAGGGAAGACCAACGGCTGACGAATCAGAATACGCAGGTTAAACGGCTCACGATTTAGCTGCTGCTGGAGTAAATCCGCAACATGCACGATACCCAGCGGCTCGTCAGAAGTTTTACTGTCGGTAACCACCAGTCGGGAATGCTGGTTGCTCGTTAATAGCTTTGCGAGCGCATCTTGCGTAATATCCAACTCAACCGAATCGATATCATGCCGCGATGTCATGATGCTGCTAATGGTTCGCTGTGCCAGCCCCAATACCCGTTTTATCATCCGGCGTTCCTGAAGGTTAAAGACTTCCTGACCTGCTCGGGTATTGTCTGCAATCATCGATGAGGTTTGATTGTCTAGCTCCGCCTCTTCGTGGTTGCCACGCAGAATACGTAAAACCACCTCTGCGGTACGCTGGCGTAGCGGCACCGAAGAAGAAAGGAAACGTCGGCGGTTGAACAGGGAAACCTGATTCAACATCTCAATCAGCACCGAGAAACCTATCGCGGCGTAGAGATAACCTTTGGGAATGTGATAGCCAAATGCATCCGCCACCAGGCTGAAACCAATCATCAGCAGGAAGCTGAGACACAGGATAACGATGGTCGGGTGCTCTGCGACAAAACGAGTCAGCGGTTTGCTGGCTAGCAGCATCAGGAAGATGGCGATGGTCACGGCAGACATCATGACCAGCAGATGATCGGTCATGCCGACGGCGGTGATCACGGAGTCCAGTGAGAATATGGCGTCTAGTACCACGATCTGTGCAACAACGGGCCAGAAACGGGCACCTTTACGCTGAGCGTGCTGATCTTCGTCTTTTCCTTCGAGGCGCTCGTTGAGCTCCATGGTGGCTTTAAAGAGTAGAAACAGCCCACCAACCAGCATGATGACATCACGAGCGCTGAATGTGTGCTCGAGGAATGTAAAGAGTGGGGTAGTCAAAGACACCAGCCACGAAATGGATGTCAGCAGGCCCAGCCGCATAACCAATGCAAGTAACAGACCAACAACTCTGGCTTTATCTCGTTGTTCTTTTGGGAGTTTTTCAGCCAAAATGGCAATGAAGATAAGGTTATCAATGCCTAGAACCAGTTCCAGGACAACCAATGTGGCCAACCCGGCCCATATCGTTGGATCAGCGATCCACTCCATATCTCTTTTTTCACCTTTAAATGAATATAACCCTGATAGCGTATCAGGGCAGACACAGATGAACCAGAATTTGCAGGGATAATCTTTAACGCCGGACGGCTGGTGATAGAACTATGACGTATTTGTGTTCGTTTTTTATACATAAATGATTCTAATTATGCACAAATGATGTTGAAAAATCAGATTGTCGACCCTAAATAAAATTTTATTCTATATAAAAGGGATTTAGGTTGTAACATTTGATCACGCTATGTTTCCGAGCATAGAATAATGCGCCGTTGTTACTCCTCCATATAATCGTATGTTTTATACGGGGGTTACGACGGAAATCGACAGAACCTCTTTTTTAGTCGATTTTTCCTATTTACCTTATGGAGGTTTCGCGATAGTGGATGTTCATAGTCTTATTCTTAAAAAAACCTCACCGACCATCTTGTCCTTGTGTTCCCGTCTGAGTGGTCAATATTATGTTAAGCGTTTAAGCTATGTTTAGTTTTGCCTTTCTTGCCGGGAGTCTGGAATGCCAGATGTGTCAGCGGCTATGCCCCTCTGTTGTCACAAAGGTGTTAGATTTATGATTTATTCTGCCCTTAAAACAAAAAAATCGTAATAAATCCGGCAGTTATGTTGTTAAAATTTAAACGACAGAACAGGGGTCGTCATTTGATAGTGCATTGGTAGCTATAAGCCAAGGGCGGTAGCGTGTCTGATGTCGCATCATTCAACGATAATGATGGTGTAAAAAATGCAAGAACCCATAGTGATATTCCTAAGCGCTTTTGCTGCACTGTTCTTGGCAAGAACAGTGGCAATCAAAGTAGGTTTGGTCGATAAACCCAATGTACGCAAAAAGCATCAAGGCCATATACCGCTTGTTGGTGGGGTTTCGATCTATCTTGCGTTATGGATTTTGTATGCCCTGCAACCCAATTGGTTACCTGATTTTTTTCTTTATATGATTTGTGCCACCGTGCTTTTGATCGTTGGTGTGCTGGATGATCGTTTTGATCTCCCTGTATTACCCCGGGTAGGGTTACAAGCTGTTGTTGCTGGGTTAATGATGTTCGCAGGTCTGTATTTAGAGACATTGGGACATGTTCTTTTCGGGTACGAACTTTCTCTTGGTATTTTTGGCTACACGGTGACATTGTTTGCTGTATGGGGAGCGATTAACGCTTTCAATATGGTTGACGGTATTGACGGCTTGCTGGGGGCGCTATCCTGTGTGACGTTTGGTGCGCTTGCTATGGTGTTCTACTTTGGCGGTCATAATGAATTAGCGCTTTGGAGCGCTTGCCTAGTGGCTGCAACGTTGCCTTACATCCTCCTTAATCTAGGTGTATTGTGGGGGAATAAATTCAAGGTATTCATGGGTGACGCGGGTAGTACATTGATCGGTTTTACGGTTATATGGCTACTGGTTCTGGCGACACAGGGTGAAAATCCGGTGATTCATCCGGTTACGGCACTCTGGTTGATCGCGGTTCCACTCATGGATATGGTGACAATTATGACCCGTCGCATTCGTCGTGGCGATAGTCCGTTTAAGCCCGATCGAGAGCATTTGCACCATATCTTAATGCGTGCGGGTCTGACACCGCATCAGGCATTGGTGATTATTCTTCTTGTTGCGATAATATTTTCCGCTATAGGTATTTTGGGCGAGCGTATTGGCATCGCTGAGTCTATTATGTTTAGCGTTTTTCTTATGGTCTTTTGCGGTTATTTCTGGATGATTAGCCGGATATGGCGTGTGTTGACATGGTTTCGTCGGACAACGAGAGAGCCGAGTACTGGTGTAACGGGTGTCGATAAAAGTGGTACTACACCGTTAAAAAGGTAAATTGCGAGTGTTTTAAACCGTAGACCATGAGTTAATCTAATAATTTATTCTCTATAATGTAGGCTATTTTGTAGGGATTTGCGCAATATTCAATCAAGAGCGATGGCATAGATAGGATGATAAAGCACAAACGAAAATTGATGCCCTTGATGGTGTCGGTAGCGCTGCTTAGTGGCTGTACTTTGGTTCCTGGTTCCCACCTTTCTACTAGCGGTAAAAATGTGGTCGAGCAGCAAGATGCAGATTTCAATATTGACAAGCTTGTCAACGTTTATCCGTTAACGCCTTATTTGGTCGAAAAAATGCGCTCTAGGCCGCTGGTAGCGCAAACTAACCCTGCTTTGGAGAAAGAATTGCAGGGTTATGAATATCGCATCGGCATTGGTGATGTCATCATGGTGACTGTGTGGGATCATCCCGAATTGACAACTCCAGCAGGGACATACCGTACTGCGGCAGATACGGGCAACTGGGTGCATTCCGATGGTACGATTTTTTATCCCTACATCGGAAAGGTTAGCGTTGCAGGCAAAACGGTCACTGAAGTGCGCGATCAGATTATGGGGCGCTTAGCGCAATACATTGAGTCTCCACAGGTTGATGTCAGTATTGCAGCCTTCCGTTCACAGAAAGCCTATGTAACGGGTGAAGTGGCGGCATCTGGGCAGCAGCCAATCACCAACGTACCTCTGACGGTGTTGGATGCCATCAACAAAGCGGGGGGGCTAACGGAAAATGCTGACTGGCGTAATATTGTGTTGACCCACAATGGCAAAGAACAACGCCTCTCTCTTCAGGCGCTGATGCAAAACGGCGACCTTTCACAAAACCATCTGCTTTACCCCGGTGATATCCTCTATATTCCACGTAATGACGATCTGAAAGTCTTCGTTATGGGGGAGGTCAAAAAACAAAGTACCCTCAAAATGGATCGCAGTGGCATGACGCTGACCGAAGCGTTAGGCAATGCTGAAGGAATGGATCAAACCTTTTCTGATGCCACAGGGATCTTTGTAATCCGTTCATTACGTGGCACGCAAGGCCCGAAACTGGCAGACATCTATCAGCTTAATGCCAAAGATGCCACGGCGATGGTGATGGGAACAGAGTTTCAGCTACAACCTTATGACATTGTTTATGTTACTACTGCACCGATTGTTCGCTGGAATCGTGTCATCGGCCAACTGGTTCCGACCATTTCCGGTTTTAACGAATTAACCGAAGGAACGTTGCGTGTTCGTAACTGGCCATAGAGATCGTTATGTTTGATTCAATTTTGGTGGTTTGTGTGGGTAATATCTGTCGTTCTCCAACTGGAGAACGACTGTTGAAGCGGGCTTTGCCAACGAAAAAAATCGCTTCTGCTGGATTAGGGGCTTTAGTAGGAAAGCCCGCCGATGGAATGGCAACTGAGGTGGCAAGTGAGCATCATCTTTCTCTTGAAGGGCATGAGGCACAACAGTTAACCTCAGCTTTATGCCGCCAGTACGATCTGATTCTGGTGATGGAGAAGGGGCATATTGACGGAGTAAGTCGTATCGCGCCAGAGGTGCGAGGTAAAACCATGCTATTTGGTCACTGGCTGAATCAGCAGGAAATTGCCGATCCCTATCGTAAGAGCCGCGAAGCATTTGAATTCGTTTACTCACAACTTGAGCAGTCTGCGCAAAAATGGGCGCAGGCGTTGAATCGTTAATCGTCAGAGAATCCGATGACAGAGAAAACTTCAGTAAAAGTATCTGAAACCAGTTCAGATGAGATCGATTTAGGACGTTTATTAGGAACATTGCTGGATAACCGCTGGTTGATCATTGGTGTGACGGCGGTGTTTACCTTACTGGGTATTATGTATGCGATGTTAGCCACGCCGGTTTATAAAGCCGATGCGCTGATTCAGGTAGAGCAAAGCTCAGGTAATTCGCTATTAAATGATATTTCCAGCATGTTGCCAGATGCCAAACCGCAATCAGCAGCGGAAATTGAACTGATCAAATCCCGTATGGTGGTCGGAAAAACGGTGAGCGATCTGGCATTGGATATCAGTGTTCAGCAAAAATATTTCCCGCTAGTGGGTAAAGGCATTGCGCGATTATCGGGCAATGAGCCGGGAAAGATCGCTGCATCCCGGCTTGATGTACCGGCGTCCTGGCAAGATGAAGTATTATCACTCGAAGTGTTACCTAATCAAGAATATGCCGTCGAAGCGGGTGATTCTGTGAAGTTCACTGGGAGAGTCGGTCAGCTAGAGAATCATAATGGTATTACTTTATTAGTCAGTGATATTGTTGCTGAACCGGGCACTATCTTTCGTATTCAAAGGCTGAATCAATTAACTGCGATTAATAATTTACTGGATGATTTCAGCGTAGCAGATAAAGGCAAAGATACGGGAGTGCTGGCACTGAGTCTGGAGGGTGAAGATCCGGTGCTTACTACTAAAATATTAAGTAGCATCAGCCAAAATTATCTGCAACAGAACGTTGAACGTAAGTCTGAAGAAGCAGGCAAGAGCTTAGAGTTCTTAAAAGAGCAATTGCCGAATGTACGTAATTCCCTCAATGAAGCGGAAAATAAACTTAATCAATTCCGGCAACAAAACGAGTCCGTCGATCTTTCCTTAGAAGCGAAAGCTGTATTGGATACTACAGTTGCGGTTGAAGCGCAGTTGAATGAACTGACCTTTAAAGAAGCGGAAATTTCGAAACTGTATACCCGTGAACACCCTGCCTATCGTGCGTTAATGGAAAAGCGTAAAACGCTGGAACAGGAGCGGGATAAGCTCAATAAACGTGTGGGGGCAATGCCAAAAACCCAGCAGGAGATTCTGCGCTTAACACGGGATGTGCAGGCTGGGCAGGAAGTGTATATGCAACTGCTGAACAAACAGCAGGAGCTCAGTATTAACAAAGCCAGTACGGTCGGTAACGTCCGAATTGTTGACAATGCAGTGATTCAGCCAAGGCCAGTAAAACCGAAAAAGTCATTGATTGTACTACTGGCAATGATTCTGGGTGGGATGGTATCAACGGCTTTTGTGGTGTTGAAAACGTTGTTACACAAAGGTATAGAAAGTCCGGAACAGTTGGAAGAGTTGGGAATAAACGTCTATGCCAGCGTGCCTCTTTCTGAATGGCAACAGAAGAAAGACCGAGCATTGTTGGGTAAAAAGAATAAGAAAAGTAATATTCGTGCAACGGATTTGTTGGCTGTAGGCAATCCAGCAGACCTAGCGATTGAAGCCATTAGAAGCCTACGCACCAGTCTCCACTTCGCCATGATGGAAGCAAAAAACAATGTGCTCATGATATCTGGAGCCAGCCCGGCGATAGGTAAGACGTTCGTCAGTGCTAACCTGGGTGCGGTTATTGCGCAATCAGGACAGCGTGTATTGATTGTTGACTGTGATATGCGTAAAGGATATGCCCATGAATTGATGGGAACCCATGGCACTGATGGTTTATCGGATATTTTATCTGGTCAGTGTGGTACAGAAAAAAGTGTGCGCAAAACCGCAGTGGAAAATATGGACTTTATTCCTCGCGGTCAGGTTCCACCGAACCCTTCTGAATTATTAATGCACAGTCGTTTTATTGAGTTTTTGAAATGGGCTGGGGAACACTATGATCTGGTGTTGTTAGATACGCCACCGATTCTTGCCGTGACCGATGCTGCCATCATTAGCCGCCACGCCGGAACATCTTTGCTAGTTGCGCGTTTTGAGATGAATACGGTAAAAGAAATTGAAGTCAGTATTCGACGCTTTGAACAGAATGGTGCAGAAGTTAAAGGTGTAATCCTTAACGCAATTGTTAAGCGAGCTGCTAGTTATTATGGGTATGGTAATTATCATTATTATACTTATGATTATAAGTCAGATGATAAGGGAAAATAATACACTTTCATGAAATAACAGCGATTGTTCTCTCTAAATCAGTCGCTGTTTAATTTTATTTTTTAATTATTCAGGCAATATGGAATTATATTGTGATAATATCAAATCATAAATTAACTAACGTCTATTCTATATATTGCTATGTGATGGCGTAATATACTCTTGATATAGAACACCCTCCCTCTTTATTTAACTAATTATTAATAGTGAAATGTAAAAATGTTAAAAGATAAAACAATTCTTGTAACCGGTGGTACAGGATCATTCGGTAATACTTTTGTTCCAATGACATTGGAAAAATATAATCCTAAAAAAATTATCATTTTTTCTCGTGATGAAATGAAACAATGGGATATGGCAAAAAAGTATAAAGATGATCCTCGTATTCGCTTTTTTATTGGTGATGTTCGGGATAAGGATCGTCTCTATCGTGCTTTGGATGGGGTTGACTATGTTGTGCATGCTGCAGCAACTAAAATTGTTCCTACTGCGGAATATAATCCCTTTGAATGCGTAAAAACAAATGTAATGGGAGCAATGAATCTAATCGATGCTTGCATTGATAAAGGTGTTAAACGTGTAGTCGCGCTGTCAACTGACAAAGCAAGTAGCCCAATCAACTTATATGGTGCAACTAAATTAGCATCAGATAAATTATTTGTGGCTGGTAATGCGTATTCCGGTGAGCACGGTACGAAATTTTCTGTTGTTCGCTATGGTAACGTCATGGGTTCCAGAGGTTCTGTCATCCCATTCTTTATGTCTATCAAGGACACAGGCATTTTACCTATAACTGACGATCGTATGACTCGTTTTATGATTTCGTTAGAGCAAGGTGTTGAGCTTGTATGGCATGCCTTTGAAGATATGGTCGGTGGTGAAATTTATGTGAAGAAAATACCGTCAATGAAAGTAACCGATCTCGCTTCAACTATTGCACCAGAAGCTAAGCAAGAGATCATTGGTATTCGCCCTGGTGAAAAGCTGCATGAACAGATGATTAGTGCAGAAGATGCGTATTACACCTATGAGTACACAGAACATTTTAAAATATTACCTGTGATTAATGCTTGGAGTGAATCTCCCGAGCGTATTAAAGATGGGAAGCGAGTGCCTGAAGGCTTTGTTTATTCCAGTGATAACAACACTGAATGGATGAACAAGGCTGACTTGCAAGTTTGGGTTAAGCAGAATCTGCATAAAATCGGGAGTATTTAATATGATTCCCTACGGCAGACAGGATATTAATCAGGCAGATATTGATGAGGTTATCTCTGTTTTGAAGTCGGATTTTCTAACGCAAGGTCCTTATGTTCCTGCTTTTGAGAAAAGAGTAGCAGATTATTGTGAAGTGAAACACGCCTTAGCAGTGAATAGCGCAACATCGGCCTTACATATAGCTTGCCTTGCCTTAGGGCTTGGCAAAGGTGATTGGCTATGGACGACACCAATCACCTTTGTTGCTTCATCGAACTGTGCTTTGTATTGTGAAGCTCAGGTCGATTTTATCGATATTAACGCTGAAACATATAATATTGATATTGATAAGTTAGAGTGGAAATTAGTAATAGCTGAAAAAGAACAACGACTGCCTAAAATAATTGTTCCTGTTCATTTATGTGGATTGTCTTGTGATGTAGAGAGAATCCATCAATTAGCACAGAAATATGGTTTCAAAATTATTGAGGATGCGTCACATGCGATTGGTGGCCGCTATTTAGATCGTCCAATAGGCTCATGTCAATATAGCGATATTACCGTATTTAGTTTCCATCCAGTTAAAATTATTACTACTGCAGAAGGAGGGATGGCACTAACTAACAATGGTGTATTAGCTGACAAAATGGCTTTATTACGCAGCCATGGTATTACTCGTGATGTTGAAAAAATGACGCATGAACCTGATGGATCGTGGTACTACCAGCAAATTGATTTAGGCTTCAATTATAGAATGACAGAACTGCAAGCTGCGTTAGGCGTATCACAGATGGATCGTTTGGATCAGTTTGTCGCTAAACGCCATCAAATTGCAAAGCGATATGATAAAATTTTGTCTAACTTACCTGTGTATACTCCGAAATACCACACAGATAAAGCCTATTCTGGTTTACACCTATATGCTATTCGGTTGAATCTTAATGCAATCACGACTACGCACAAATCGGTTTTTGATTATCTGCGCAAGAACGATATTGGTGTAAACTTGCACTATATCCCTGTACATACTCAACCTTACTATCAGAATATGGGCTTCAGGCAAGGCGATTTTCCTGAAGCCGAGCGTTACTATCGTGAAGCGATTAGTCTGCCAATGTTTCCATCATTAACCGAAGATGATCAACAACGAGTTGTTGATGTTTTAAGTCAGGCATTAGCTCAATGAAAGTAGCAATTATTCCTGCTCGTGGTGGCAGTAAACGCATTCCCCGCAAAAATATTAAGCTGTTTTGCGGCAAGCCGATGATTGTTTGGTCAATTGAGCAAGCAAGGGCCTCAGAGTGTTTTGATAATATAATTGTTTCAACAGATGACCACGAAATTGCTGATATCGCTTGTCAATATGGAGCAGAGGTCCCCTTCATGCGTCCTGATGAGTTATCAAATGATTACGCAACGACAGGTCAGGTAATGAGCCATGCAGTTGCATGGCTACAGCGGGAGTCTGTCGTTCAGGACGCTTGTTGCATTTATGCAACAGCGCCTTTTTTGTCTGCTGAAGATATCCGCTATGGTTACCAGAAATTCAAAGAAACACAGTCTGATTATGTCTTTTCTGTCACAAGTTATGCTTTTCCAATACAGCGTGCTCTAAAGAAAAGTTCAAACGGTCGTGTCAGTATGTTTCAACCAGCAGAGTTTCAAACGCGTTCGCAGGATTTGGAAGAAGCTTTCCATGACGCGGGTCAGTTTTATTGGGGGAAACCAAAGGCATGGCAAGAAGAAAGACCGATCTTCAATAGCGACTCGACCGCGGTTGTCCTTCCACGTCATCGTGTTCAGGATATTGATACACAAGAGGATTGGGATAGAGCTGAATTAATGTTTCAAGTATTACGGCAAAACAGTAATCATGGCTAAATATCTTTTTCGCGCAGATGCATCTATAGATATCGGCAGTGGCCATGTAATGCGCTGTATTACATTAGCGAATGAACTACGTCGTTCAGGCCATGATGTTTATTTTATTTGTCGTGAGCTTTCGGGGCACTTGGGTGGGGTTTTAGAGAGGAATAATATCCCTTATTCTTTTCTGAATATGCCACCAGCGAATTCTGAGAAAGGTATTCAAGAACCTATTTACGCTCATAGTGCCTGGCTAACGGTTAGCCAGGAAGTGGATTTTTTGCAAAGCAGGATTGTTATTGAAGACTATCGACCGGACTGGATTGTAATTGATCATTATGCATTGTCCGACATTTGGCAAAAGCAGGCTGCTACATATGGTGCAAAAATTTGCGTGATCGATGATTTAGCAGACAGACCACATTATACTCACCTTCTTATTGACCAGAATGTTGGTCGAATTGCGAATGACTACCGTGGTTTAGTTCCTGAATGTTGTCAGTTGCTCATAGGGCCACAATATGCTCTTTTACGTCCTGAGTTTAAAGTATGGCGTACATTTAGTCTAAAAAAACGAGAAGGTATCTGTAACGTCCGAAGTATTCTAATTAATCTAGGTGGAGTGGATAAAGATAATATTACAGAAAATATATTATCAGCATTAGCTAGTGTAGACTCTTTAGATAAAACAGTAAATATTATTGTTATTATGGGGAAAACTGCACCTCACTTAAATCGGGTTATCGAAAAATCTGCACAAATGCCTTATGAAACACAAGTATTACATAGCGTTGATAATATGGCTGAATTAATGTCTAATTCAGATTTGGCCATCGGGGCTGCAGGCAGCACTTCTTGGGAACGTTGCTGTTTAGGATTACCAACGATCCTTATTGTGTTAGCGGAGAATCAAAAAAATATCGCTGAAAGTTTGGTTGAACTAGGTGCTGCTGCTGCGATAGAAAAAGATGGGGATCGAATTAGCGAATGTTTAATTACATTAAACTCGGAAAGTCTTTCTTATATGAGCCAAAAAGCAAGCGTTTTGGTTGATGGCTTTGGCGTTGAAAGAGTAATAAGTCATTTTTGATTGACTCTTGGAATGTTTTTTATGAAGAAGATTGATTCGCTCAGTGAGCTTCGTCCTGTAACTGAAAGTGATGCAGAAATTGTTTGGCGATGGAGGAATCATCCTGAAATTAAAAGGTGGATGTTCAATCAGAATGAAATTGAATTAGAAGATCATAAAAAATGGCTTTTCAATCAGCTAAAAAAAACTGATCGGTTTTTTTTTATCTACGTACATAATGGCATTGAATGTGGTCTTGTTAATTTTAATAAGCTAAATAATGCAAATGTATGGGAATGGGGTTTTTATACATCTCCAGACAGCCCTAAAGGAATAGGTCGGCACTTAGGAGAGTGCGCTATACAATATGCATTTTATACCATAGGCGTTGAAAAATTGTTTGGTGAAGTGTTGGAGTATAATTTTCGTTCTATTAAATTTCATGAGAATCTAGGGTTCAATAAAGAAGGCTGTTTACGGAGACACTGCTTAATAAACAATCAATTTTATGATGTTTTACTTTTTGGTTTGCTAAAAAAAGAGTATATAAGGAATTGAATAATGAAAGATATTAAAATTGATGGAAGAATTATTGGTGAAAATGAACCACCTTTTATTATTGCAGAAATGTCAGCGAACCATAATGGAAAAATAGAAACGGCATTTAAAATTATTGAAGAGGCAAAGAAAGCTGGAGCAGATGCGGTAAAGTTACAAACCTATACGGCTGACACTATTACATTAAATGCTTCCGGGCCAGAATTTACGATTAACGGTGGATTATGGCATGGCAGAACGTTGTATGATTTATATCAGGAAGCACACATGCCATGGAAATGGCATAAGCCGCTTTTTGAATTTGCCAAGGCACAAGACATTACTATCTTTAGTTCACCATTTGATTTTAGTGCTGTTGATTTATTAGAAAGCTTGGATGCTCCAGCTTATAAAATAGCGTCTTTTGAAGCAGTTGATTTACCCTTGATAAAGTATGTCGCTCAAACTGGCAAACCTATGATTATCTCAACGGGGATGGCTGATGCAGAAGAAATTCAGGAAGCTGTTGATGCTGCAAGAGCTAATGGTTGCAAGCAACTTGCCGTATTGCATTGCGTAAGTGGTTATCCTGCACCGGCAGAAGATTATAACCTCAGAACGCTTCCAGACATGGCACAACGATTTAATGTATTGACTGGATTATCGGATCATACATTGGATAATACGACAGCCATTGCAAGCGTGGTATTGGGGGCTAGAATTATTGAGAAGCATTTCACGTTGGATCGCAATGGTGGTGGTCCTGATGATAGTTTCTCACTAGAACCTGCCGGTTTAAGAGAACTGTGCCAAGGTGCCAAAACTGCATGGCAAGCGCTGGGTAGTGTTAATTATGCTCGAAAATCCAGTGAGCAGGGAAATGTGCAGTTTAGGCGTTCACTTTACTTTGTTAAAGATATGAAAGCTGGTCAGATTATTGATGAGAGCTGTATTCGAAGCGTAAGACCCGGCTTTGGGCTAGCGCCAAAATATTGGGATTGGTTGATTGGTAAAAAGGTGATAACAGATATTGAGGCTAATACAATAACATCTTTATCTGTAATAGATATCTAATCAAAATGCGTATTCTGAAAGATAGTGCTCTTTATTTAGGTGGGGAGTTATTTTCAAAAAGTATTCCCTTTCTACTACTGCCATATTTAACACGACGCTTAGGTACTGATGGCTTTGGAGATATGTCTTATTACCAAACAATCTTAGCGCTACTTGCTATCATTGTCGGGTTAAGTCAGGACGGATCAGTATCACGTTATTTTTATTTTTATGGAAAACGGTCAATTAATTTAGTTGTTTTAATTGGTTATTTTTATACTACCATTATAACTTTATTCATGCTTATTGCATGTTGGGTTATTAATTCATCGATATTAGCTATCTTAGTAATCACATCATCATTCCAATCTTTATTCAGTACACAACTTAGTATTTTACAATGTCAAAAATTAGTTAAGCAATATATAACACTACAAGTTTTTTCAGCAATATCATCAGGAGTATTGACGTTGTGCTTATTGACGTTTTTTTACTCTTCCCTTGTGGAAAAACGATTTTTAGCGTTATTGTTAAGTAATTTTACTTGTGTCTTGTTTTCTTTATATATATATAGAAGAAATCATAATTTAAAATTCAAATTTACTTTTTATAAATATAAGGTGACATTTTTATATTTTTTCAGTTTTGGATTTCCCCTCGTATTTCATCAAATTAGCGGTTTTTTGAAAGGACAACTGGATCGTTTGTTAATCTATCACCAATTTACTAATGCTGAGTTAGGAATATACTCAGCTGCATTTCAAATAGCATCTTCTTTTTCTATTTTATTATTAGCTTTAAACAAAGCATGTGTCCCGTACTATTATGAAAAATTAAGAAGCGGTAAATTAAATAGAAATAAAATCATTAGGTTAGCACTATATTCTATTTTCATTATACCCATACCTGTATTGATATCTTTATTGATACCCGAAGTATGGTTAGTTTGGTTTTTAGGTGAGTCGTATATAGGTACTAAATATTTTATTTCTTTATTCCTATTAGGAATGTCCATTACTATACCTTATTTCATATTAATTAATTACTTTTTTTATCATGGAAGAAAATATATTATAACATATAGCTCTATCTTCTCTTGTATATTATACATTTTTTCACTATATATACTTAGTCACTTGGGTATCAAATATATCCCTTATTCAACTGTTATTGCGAATGCTAGTATTGTAATAGTATTGCTTTTTTTTATTTATTTCGATGGGGGTAAATATGGTGGTGGGAATAAAGAATTTTAATCTGTTCATTTGTAGCACACCTCTGCAGATGATTATAGCCGAAAAAATAATAATAACTAATAGATTACCATCGGAAAAAAATATTATTATAGTATTGCATGCTAATAGTAATGAAAAATATCTTAACTATGCTAATAGACTAAAAAAACTAGCATTTGAAATGTTTTATTTCTCTATGGACTTTGGATCTTCCAGAATAAAAAAACTCAAACACCATTATAAAATAAAGAATTTTTTGAAATGTAATTTTAGTAATGAAAATTCTTACGATGTTTATTTTGCAAATATTAATGATATGACCATTAGTCAATTATGTACTATGATAAATGTAAATAGAGTATTCACATTTGATGACGGAATTGGTAATGTAAATAAAAAAAGCATATATTTTCGTGATGAAAAAAACAGTATCCAAAATAAAATTCTTAGATGGATTATGGGAATAAAAGAAAAGCAGATAACTCTGAAGGGAAAAATATTTAAACACTATACTATATACGATGGGTTAGATAATATAGTAAAAAAAGAAAAATTAATACCTTTATCGATATGGCCATTTGATTCTGATTTAAATAAAACAAAGGGTGTTCGGGAAATAAAGAAAATATTCCTTGGTCAACCATTTAATGAGTTAGGGGTTGAAGAACAGATAATTATAAAAAACATTAAAAGCCTGGGGATTGAATATTATTTTCCACACCCAAGAGAAAAAAACAAAATCCACAATGTTAATTACATAAATACATCAATGATATTCGAAGAATATATATATAATGAAATCATTGAAAATACAGATACTAGCTATGAGATATATTCTATTATTAGCAGTGCACTGTTGAATATTAATGAATTATCGTTAACTGAACGATTGAGTGTTTGTTATTTATATACGGATGATATAAAGAAGCAGTATTCTGATGTGTACGAATTATTCGATAAAATGAATATTTATTCTATTAAAATAAGGTAAAATAAAAAATGAGAATTTTGTTTTTAATAACAAATCTTGGTAGCCAAGGAGGAACTGAACGTGTAACGACCTTGATAGCAAATAAACTTAGTGCCATAGGTCATTCTATTTCGATTGCAAGTATTGAAGGATATGAACAGCCTGTTTATGAGATCGATTCAAGGGTTTCTATATATAATATGTATTTTTCACATGTCTCGCTTAAGAAAAAATATATATCTATAGTTCATAAAACCCGTTCCTTTTTAAAAAAAGGGGAATATGATGCTCTAGTTATTGTTAATACCGGGCTGTCTCTCATCGCTATACCAGCAGCATTTAATTTAAATTTAAAAATAATAAACTGGGAGCATTTTAATCTGTATGCTGATGTAAATAAAGGAAGTATGTTTCGACATTTTTCTAGGTGGGGAGCAGCTTTATTTAGTGATTATATTGTTACTCTAACTGAAAAAGATAAAAGTTATTGGATATCTTATTTTGGTTCATGGTTAAAATCTAATATAGTCAATATTCCTAATCCGGTGAGCTTTGAAGAATTAAGATATAGCTCAAGCGAAAAAACAAAAACTATTTTATCTATCGGGAGGCTTAATGAACAGAAAGGATTCGATATGTTAATTGAAGCATGGCGCTCAGTTGCTGAGAAACACCCTGACTGGATTCTGAATATTATAGGAGATGGCGATGAAGAGAAGAATTTAAAAAATTTAGTTAAAAAATATGATTTAGAAAAAAATATTTCGATTAAATCATTTAACCCTGATATAGAATATGAATACAGAAATGCTAAATTTTATTGTTTGAGTTCTCGATATGAAGGTTTACCTATGGTATTACTAGAAGCTCAGTCGTATGGCATTCCTATTATAAGTTTTGATTGTGACACTGGACCTTCTGATATCATAGAACATGGGTATAATGGTTTTATAGTCAAAAATGGTGATATAGATCAATTAAGTTTTTTTATTTTAAAAGCTATTGATTTAAATGACTCTGATTACTCAATCATGTCTTTTAATAGCGCCAATAATTCCAAAAAATATGCAATTGCAGATGTGGTTAAATTATGGAATAACATCCTTATTGATTAAGATGGATATCTTTTCGATGAAAATAAAAAAATCAAACCTATTTGAGCATACAATTTTTATTATGTTGACGTTTATGTTAGCATTTATTGTGTCTATGCGCGGTGATACACCAGATACATTTGTTTATGCTAATTTTTTTGAAAATTATTCATATTACTCATATAATCCATTTAAGTTTTATAAGGAAACTCAGGCAGATAGTATTATCCAATATTTTTCATTTCTCATTCATCTTTTTAGTGATAACTATAGGTTATTGTTTTTTTTATTTTCTGTTTTAACATTTATTTTTATTAAGAGAATTTGTGATATTCTAAAAATAAGTTTCCTTCAATGTATATTAATATATATAGGGACATATTTTCTATCTCAGCAGTTCATGCAAATAAGACAGGGGTTAGCAACGCCTATTGTTATCTACTGTTTGCTCAGTACACAAGCTAGGAATAAAGTTACGCTATTAAACTTTTTTTTTATTATTCTTTCTGTTCTTACACATATTGCTAGTGTTGTTGTTAATATATTTAATGTTAAAATAATTAGATCTTTTTTATATACGAATAAAATTAATGACTATTTTAAATTAATCTTTATTTTTATTATCGTTTTCCTTTCCTGTAGGGTTGTGATGATGTTAGGGATAGGGAATTTTGGTGATAAAATGTTATCTTATAAAGATTCTCAATTTAATTACTCAAGAGATTTTTGGGATCCAGTAACAATTAAAACCTTTATTATTTTAGCTATAACATTTTTCCATAGACGCTTCTTTAAAGATAATAGTTCATTTTATTTACTTATGTGGATGTATTTGATTGGTTTTTCTTTAAGACTAGGATTTTATGATTTTGCACTACTTAGTGGTAGGCTAGCGACGTATTTTACGTTTACAGAAATTTTTTTAATACCACTTATATTCAATATCTATAAAACTCCTTATAGAATTGTTTTTTATGTGTTTTATTCAGCCCTTATTTTATATATAAACTTATTTTATAACCTTAATTTTCTTGTAGAGGATTACTTTACTCCATTAACAATATAGTAAAAATGGTGTTTTTATGAAAAAAATAAAAGTGTTGAATGTGACTGGTGTAACTCCTGGTGGAGGAGTATATACTTTTTTAAGAAATATAGAGTTGTATTCTGATAAAAATCAGTTTGATATGCATTATATTTTTTCTCGCGATGAGAATACGAGTTTTTTTTTAAATTCATTTCCAAGTGATAATATAAACATTCTTCCATCAACAAAAATGAGGAATCTATATTCTTTTTTTAAAGAATTGATTTGTTTTTATAAAGATAACTCTAGTAGTATTGATGTAATTCATATCCATTCACCTAATATAGCGTTACCACATCTTTTATTTTCCAAACTATATGGAATAAAGGTAAGAACTTTACATAGCCACAATACTAGACATGCTGATGTTTTTCATAAAAAAATAAGAAATTATTTTCTTTCTGCATTCAATAATTCATTAATTAATTCTCGTTTGGCTTGTAGTAATGTTGCTGGTCGATTTTTATTTGGAAAAAAATTTTTTACTATAATAAAAAATGGTATCGATCTTTCTGTTTTTAAATTCAATATAGAAAGAAGAAATATTGTACGCTCGGCGCTTAATTTTGATAAAAATAAAGTATATGGACATGTTGGGGGATTCTTACCCCAAAAAAACCATGTTTTTTTATTGAAAATATTTTCGGAGATAATTAAGAAAGAACCTGAGTCGAGAATGTTATTAATAGGTGATGGATTTCTGAGAGAAAAAATTGAGAAAGAGGTTTCTAATTTAGGAATAGAAAAAAAAGTTTACTTTTTAGGCCAGCGGGATGATGTTGCTGATCTAATCCAGGGGATGGACGTTTTTTTATTTCCATCGGTATTTGAAGGATTAGGATTTGTAGCTATTGAGGCGCAAGCTAGTGGTCTCACATGTTTTGTCTCAGAGCAAATTCCAGAAGAGGCTAGAGTAACTAATTTGATTAACTATTTACCACTTACTAAATCTGCTATTGAGTGGTCTAATTTAATCATAAGCCATACTCTTTATCTCCCTCATCGGGAGAAATATTATCTATCTGTTAAAAATGCTGGCTATGATGTTCATGATTGTGTCAGGAACTTGCAAAACTTCTATATCTCCCAACTAAGAAAAAATAATGGCTAATTCAATCTCACTTGTTCTTGTTACATTTAATCGTAGTTCGTTATTAAATGAAATGCTTTCTTCCGTTTTAAATCAAACGTTGAAACCGGGTCATGTCTTTGTTATAGATAACAATAGCAATGATAATACTAAAGACGTCGTAGTTTCTTTTCGCGACAGTTATAAAGATCAACTTAGCGTCAGTTACCACAATACCGGTGCTAACCTTGGTGGCGCAGGTGGTTTTGAATTCGGTAGTCGCTTGGCCTACAATGATGGGTATGAATGGATTTGGCTGGCGGATGATGATGTCGTTTTTGCTTCAGACTGCTTGGCTAATTTACTTAAGTATCAGCAAATGGGAGATATTTTGCAACCAATGCGCATGAATATGGACGGTAGTTGCGCTGAAATTTCTGGCATTGATTATGAAATCAATAACCTTTTTAGATTGAACCCTAAAAAGAAAAAAATTACGGATATTTATGAGCATGAATGGGAGACTCAAGAAATCCGTACAATTCCTTTTGAAGGCCCATTGATTAACCGACGGGTGTTTGAAAAAATCGGTTTTCCAAATCAAGATTTCTTCATTTTTTATGATGATCTTGATTTTGCGATTCGTGCTAATCAAGCAGGACACAAGATTATTTGTGTAAAATCGGCTATAATGGAGCGAAAGATAAAGTTTGTCCAGAGTCGAGCATTGACGTCATGGAAAGGTTATTTTATGTATCGTAACTTTTTTAAAGTGCAATTGACGTATGCTAAAAAACCTATAGGAATATTGCGTACGTTATTAATCTATCTTTCTGTTAATTTTTATTCAATATGTACAGGGGAGTTTAAATCAGTACCCACATTATTTTATGCCCTGAAAGATGCATTGAATAAAGATTTTCCGTTGGATTTACGTTTTAAACCTTAAACTTGAAAAATAATTATGACCAAAAAAATTGCTATTGTCGGAGCTGGTTTCAGTGGTGCAGTAATTGGCCGTGAATTGGCTGATGCTGGGTTCCTAGTGGAAATTTTTGATCAACGTGATCATATTGGTGGAAACTGCTATACGGCAAGGGACTCTGAAACTAGCGTTATGGTTCATACTTATGGGCCACATATTTTTCACACTAATAATAAAATGGTGTGGGATTATGTAAATCGCTTCGGTTCATTTAAACCCTATATTAATAGAGTAAAGGCGGTAACTAAGGGGAAAGTGTACTCTTTGCCAATAAATTTACTCACGATTAACCAGTTTTTTAATGAATGTTTGTCTCCATCCGAAGCAAAAAAATTCCTTGCTGAAAAAGCGGATAAAAAAGTTACCGATCCACAAACGTTTGAAGATCAAGCATTAGCATTCGTCGGTGACGATTTGTATGAAGGATTCTTCAAGCATTACACCATTAAGCAATGGGGTATTTCTCCAGCAGAATTGCCTGCTAGTATTCTAAAGCGACTGCCTGTACGGTTCAATTATGATGACAACTACTTTGCTCATCAGTACCAGGGGATGCCGGAAGAGGGGTATACACCAATTATTGAGAATATTCTCGCACATCCAAATATTCATGTTAATTTAGGCGTAGCATTCTCCCCTGAGCAGTGTGGTAACTATGCTCATACGTTTTATAGCGGTACGGTTGATGGATTTTTCCAATATCAACTTGGTCGCTTGCCGTATCGCACTTTGGATTTCAACCAGGAAATACATGAAGGGGATTTTCAGGGATGTGCGGTAATGAACTATTGTGATAATAGTGAACGCTTCACTCGTATTACAGAACATAAATATTTCTCCCCGTGGGAGGACCATCCTAAAACGATTATTTATAAGGAATATAGCCGAAATTGTGAGGTAAACGATATTCCTTATTATCCTGTCCGATTGGTTAATGATAAAGACTTGCTGAAAAAATATGTTGATTTGGCAGAAAAATTGGAAGGCATATCTTTTGTTGGTCGTTTGGGTACATATCGTTATCTGGATATGGATGTTACAATAGAAGAGGCTTTAAATACAGCTTTTCGGTTTATAGAATTAAATAAATATAAGTCTAAAATACCTGTTTTTTTTACTAACATTATTTAACAACAATGTCCCCTTGGTTTTTTGGGGACATCGATATTTTTAAATGGCCTTCGCTAAGGTATTTATCCACTCTGATAAATTGATCTCTAGCGTTTTCATTTTTTTGCAAGCTAATGTTGAAAAAGCAGGTCTATGTGCTGGAGTAGGATATTGCTCAGTAGCTATTGGTTTCAGTGTCGGTATCTTAGCCAAAATAGACTTTCGTTCTGCAACCTTAAAAATCTCCTCAGCAAACTCAAACCAACTCACTTCCTTATCCCCACAATAGTGATAAATCCCGCCTTCAGCATTTTTCTCAAGAAGAGAAATAATTGCCTGCGCGAGATCTCCTGCATAAGTTGGGCAACCACGCTGATCGTCTACAATGCTCAATGCATCTCGCTCTTTACCTAACCGTAGCATGGTTTTCACAAAATTATTGCCGTATTCGCTAAAGACCCAGGCGGTACGCACAATAATTGCCTCGGGGGAAACTTTTGCTACCGCCTGTTCACCCGCCAGCTTGGTTTTACCGTAAACACTTAACGGATTCGTTGCACTGTCTTCGTGGTAAGGTTCTGTTGCATTCCCATCAAAAACATAGTCAGTGGAAACGTGGACTAATCGAATACCTTGTTTGCTGGCGACAATCGCTAGATTTTCTGGGCCTGTAACGTTAATTTTTTCTGCGAGTTCAGGCTCTGATTCAGCCTTATCCACGGCGGTGTAAGCTGCTGCGTTGACGATGGCGTCTGGCTTAAATTGTTTTACTGTTCGCTCAACATGTTCTAGATCCGTGATATCAAGCTCAGCAGCATCAGTTGCTAGAATTTCCCATCCCGCAGGTAAACGATCTTGAAAGCAGCGGCCCAATTGCCCGTTTGCCCCTGTCAATAATATTCTCATTTGATGAGGTCCTTGAATAATTTCCCTAATCTATCTTTCTCAGAGAGTAAAGGGTCTGCTATTGGCCATTCAATGCCAACTTCAGGATCGTTCCATAACAGGCAGCCTTCATCGCTAGGGTCATAATAATCCGTACACTTATATTCGAAATCAGCGATGTCAGAGAGCACAACAAAACCATGTGCTAAGCCGGGCGGTAACCAGAACTGGGTTTTGTTTTCTTCCGACAGCGTAACGCCACACCATCCGCCGTAGGAAGGAGAGTCTTGGCGAATATCAACTGCAACATCAAAAACTTCTCCGCGTACAACACGAACCAATTTGCCCTGCGGGTTTGTTTTCTGGAAATGCAGACCGCGTAATACGCCTTTACTGGAGCGAGAATGGTTATCCTGAACAAAGTCTACATCGATATCCAACATCTCCTGATAACGTCTCTTTTCAAACGTTTCCAGAAAAAAACCTCGCGCATCGCCGAATACTTTCGGCTGAATAATTTTTGCGCCGTGAATGGTAGTATCAATGACTTGCATGTTATTTCTCTGCGATAAGTTGGGTTAAATACTGTCCATAAGACGTTTTGATCATCACTTTTGCTTCATCGGCAACTTGCTGCTTAGATAACCACCCTTTGCGAAAGGCGATCTCTTCCAGGCAGGCCACTTTAAGCCCTTGGCGTTTTTCGATGGTATGAATAAATTGTGAGGCTTCAATTAAGCTGTCGTGTGTACCAGTATCTAGCCAGGCGAAACCTCTTCCCAGCAACTCGACATTCAACGTACCATGTTCAAGGTACATTTGGTTCAGCGTGGTGATTTCTAATTCGCCGCGGTGCGACGGCTTTACCTGTTTCGCCATTTCTACAATGTTCTTATCGTAGAAGTAGAGACCGGTAACGGCCCAGTTTGATTTCGGTTTTGCGGGTTTTTCTTCTATCGACAATGCTCTAAAATCTTGATCAAATTCGACGACGCCAAAGCGTTCAGGATCGGTGACCTGATAGCCGAAGATCGTTGCGCCTTGTTCTTTTTCTGCCACGGCTTCGAGTTTCTTGCCAAAACTCTGCCCGAAATAGATATTGTCACCGAGCACCAGCGCACAGCGCTCCCCATTGATGAACTCTTCACCGATGATAAAGGCTTGAGCCAATCCATCAGGGCTGGGTTGAATCGCGTAGCTGAGTTCAATGCCAAAACGGCTACCATCTCCCAACAGGCGTTGAAATGCTGGCATATCCTCAGGTGTGGTGATAATTAATATCTCACGAATGCCCGCGAGCATAAGAACTGAGATCGGGTAATAAACCATTGGTTTATCATAGATTGGTAGTAGCTGCTTAGAAACTCCGCGAGTAATCGGGTATAAGCGAGTGCCACTTCCCCCTGCAAGCACGATCCCTTTCATCAATGACTCCACTTTTGCCTTATTAAAAACTGTCTTTAAATTATTGTTCTAGTATACCACCCGGTTTCGCCAGAATTGTCCTATGTATTAGAAAAAGTCGATGCCTTGAGATCGCTTTATGGCTGATTGGGTGTAATCTTAGTGTCATGCGTGGCAGGTGGTATTAGGCTACGAAGTGAAAATGATCGGTTCGATCAAAATAGATGTTTAAATAAAAACCATCAGATTGAAGAGAGTCAATCCATGACATCATTGAAAGCCATTATCCCTGTAGCAGGTTTAGGGATGAATTTGTTGCCAGTGACCAAGGCGATTCCTAAGGAAATGCTGCCGCTGGTTGACCGTCCGGTGATCGAGAAGATCATTAACGAGTGCGTTAACGCAGGGATTAAAGAAATTGTTCTGGTAACACATGCGTCGAAAAACGCTATCGAAAACCATTTTGATACCTCATTTGAGCTTGAATCGCTGTTGGAAGAGCGACAAAAGCGCCAACTGCTGGCTGAAGTACAGTCTATTTGCCCTAAAGGTGTGACGATCATGAACGTTCGTCAGGGGGAAACGTTGGGGTTAGGGCATGCGGTCTCCTGTGCTCGGCCAATTGTTGGGGACAACCCGTTTGTGGTGGTGTTGCCTGATGTGGTGCTGGATGAAAGCACGGCCGATCAGACGAAGGAAAATCTGGCGCTATTGATCTCCCGTTTTGAAGCAACAGGTCGTAGTCAGGTACTAGTGAAACATCGCCCTTATGAGGTATTGCCGGAGTACTCTGTCGTTGATTGTGAGCAACCGCTGGTGAATTCAGGGGATGCCGCAGCGATTACGTCAATGATCGAGAAACCTGAGGCACCGTCTGAAACGGGGTCTGACTTGTCTGCGGTAGGGCGTTATGTATTAACTGCCGATGCCTGGCCACTGCTGGAAAAAGCCGTTCCCGGCGCATGGGGACGTATTCAGTTAACGGATGTGATTGCCGATATGATTGCGACTCAGCAGGTTGATGCCGTGCAGATGGCGGGCAAAAACTTTAACTGCGGCCGTAAACTGGGCTACGCACAAGCGTTTGTGTCTTATGGGTTACGCAACCCTGAATTCGGTGCTGAATTTAAAGAAAGTATTAAGGCGCTACTGAAAAAGTAATCTTGAGCGATTACACACTGTAAAACCGCAGATTGCTGAATCGTTCTGCGGTTTTTTCTTTTCCTCACCATACGCTTCTGTTGAGTGAATTTTCGCTATCAAACCAATCACTATCCACTCACGCAAAGCTGAGTTACCATGTTGGCCTGTTTTTAAATTGCTTGCGGGGTTGCAACGCGAGTCGTTGTTGCCGTTGCGGGCAGGTTATCCTTCAGACAGGAGTTGCTTTAATGTCCAAACAGCAAATTGGCGTTGTCGGTATGGCGGTGATGGGGCGCAATCTGGCGCTGAACATTGAGAGCCGTGGCTATAGCGTTTCTATCTTTAACCGTTCTTCCGATAAAACCGATGAAGTGATTGCGGAAAATCCGGGTAAAAAGCTGGTGCCTTCTTACACCGTTCAAGAGTTTGTCGAATCCCTGGAAAAACCCCGCCGTATTCTGCTGATGGTGAAAGCCGGTGAAGCAACCGATAAAACGATTGAATCGCTGAAACCATACTTGGAAAAAGGTGATATTCTGATCGATGGCGGTAACACCTTCTATAAAGATACGATTCGCCGTAACCGCGAGCTGTCTGCTGAAGGGTTTAACTTCATCGGTACAGGCGTATCCGGTGGGGAAGAGGGCGCGCTGAAAGGGCCTTCCATCATGCCTGGCGGCCAGAAAGACGCGTATAAACTGGTTGCGCCGATTCTGGAACAAATTGCCGCGCGTGCTGACGGCGAAGCCTGTGTAACCTATATTGGTGCTGACGGCGCAGGCCACTACGTCAAGATGGTGCATAACGGTATTGAATATGGCGACATGCAGTTGATTGCTGAAGCCTATGCACTGCTCAAACAGGCTCTGAATCTGGGCAACGAAGAACTGGCTTCAACGTTCTCCGAGTGGAATAAAGGCGAATTAAGTAGCTATCTGATTGAAATCACTGCCGATATCTTCACGAAAAAAGATGAAGAAGGTAAATATCTGGTTGACGTGATTCTGGATGAAGCGGCTAACAAAGGCACCGGTAAATGGACTAGCCAAAGTTCTCTGGATCTGGGCGAACCGCTGTCTCTGATCACGGAATCTGTGTTTGCTCGCTACCTTTCCTCGCTGAAAGATCAGCGTATTGCGGCGTCTAAAGTGCTGACTGGACCAACGGCTCAGGCATTCAGTGGCGATAAAGCCGAGTTTGTTGAGAAAGTGCGCCGTGCGCTGTATCTGGGTAAAATCGTATCTTATGCTCAGGGTTTCTCACAGTTGAAAGCGGCATCAGACGAGAACAACTGGGATCTAAACTACGGTGAGATCGCTAAGATTTTCCGCGCAGGTTGCATCATTCGCGCCCAGTTTCTGCAAAAAATTACTGATGCGTATGAGCAAAAAGCGGATATCGCTAACCTGCTGCTAGCGCCTTACTTCAAGAAAGTGGCGGATGAATACCAGCAGGCGCTGCGCGACGTGGTTTCTTATGCTGTTCAGCAAGGTATCCCGACGCCAACGTTCTCTGCTGCGATCGCCTACTACGATAGCTACCGTTCAGCGGTGCTGCCCGCTAACCTGATTCAGGCTCAGCGCGACTATTTCGGCGCGCATACCTATAAGCGTACAGATAAAGAAGGCGTATTCCATACTGAATGGTTGGAATAATCGTTTCTTATGCTTAGATAGTTCAGTTTGCTAATAAAACGTCAGATTAAGAAATATCTGGCGTTTTTTGTATTGATGGTTCAATGGATTGATATCACTAAGATATTTATGGCTTTTTATCTGAGATACTGTAAATTTCGTTAAAGAAATCTGCTTTTCTACCGAGATCATTACTGTTTATTACATCGGGATCTTGCTATTTTTAACAGTATTGCAAAAATTGAGTTGTAGTTTTGCTTTCTGGTGTTACTTAATCAGAGGTGGTCTTATCTTATCGAGGGGTCATTTCCTCATTGATAGTTCACCGCCATTGAACTGTAGCTCATTACTGGGGGATCCCAGTAGCGGTCGGTAACAAGGCTAATAGCATGTATTTGCCGCTGTGCTGGCTGGAATGAAGGTCGGGGTATGGTCTTTCCGACGATACTCCACCCTGAAGTACTTCATGTTAAAAAGGAAATCGTAATGAAGAAAACGTTAATCACGCTGGCCGCCGTTCTGGCTATGTCGTCAAACGCGTTTGCTGTTGATGGCGTATCTAGCAGTACTGCTACGGGTACCTCTACCACCACCACTAGCGCTGCGGGTGCCGCGGGTGCTGGTGGTGCTGGCTTTGCTACTGGTACTACTGCCCTGATTGCTGTCGGTACTGCTGCGGCGATCGGTGTTGCTGTTGCAGTTGCTGTTTCCAGCAACGATAACAGCACGCCAGCGACCAATACGACAAGAGGCTGATGTCTCGTTAATCCCAAGGCCACTTCGGTGGCCTTTCTTTTTCCAGGCTGCACTGTTCAACGAGAACTGCATTTCATGACAAAAATAAAACGAATGGCAAAGGTGAGTGTGCTGGTCGCCATGCCTCTTTTATCGGTTGTGCTGACTGGCTGTTCCCAAAATGTGGATCAGGTGGGGAAAACATTCAAACTGGCATTTTTCGGCCAGAATGACACGCATGTAACGGCCAAACAGGTTGCCAATACACCCTATGCCTCGGCTTATCTGAAGGTGGGTAAAGCGCCGCAGGCGTTTGTTGTGCTCGCGTTTGCTGAGCAGAACCAGTTGAAATGGATCGGGGCCGATAAAAATATAGTCGCGACCCAACATGGTCGTTTAGTGAAAACGCAGGGCTTTGGTGAAGATATTGCCTATGTGGATAATCTACAACAGGATCCCCTTACGTTAGGTCTATTGAAGACATCGACGCCAATGACATGGCAGAGCTGGGTTGAATGGTCTCAAGTTTTCCGCGGTGGTTACGAGACCACGTCCGTTTTTCAGGCTCGTGGAAAAGAAACGATAAAAATTCTGGATACCTCGCGTGAACTGTTGCGCTTTGATGAACGAGTGACCGTCCTCGCTTTGAATGAATCTTATACCAATAGCTACTGGCTCGATCCGAGTAATGGAAGTGTGGTGCAAAGCCAGCAGTACATGGGGCCGGGTATGGCATTGGTCACATTCACCGTATTAAAACCCTACGTACAATAAGGGGCTACTATGCTGGCACTTAATCGTATCGCTACCTTGTTGTTGCTAATTTCCGGCGTCGCGACTGCCGCGCAACTGACGGTGAAATCGCCTCAGCAGACGATCGCGGTTGTGAAACTGGACGACGGTACGCGTCTTGAAAAATTTTACGAACAGGTTTCCTGGCCACAGAATATAAACTGGCAAACGGCGTTTATTTCCGATTTCGCGACAACGCAGAAGGTGAGAGCGCAGGGCGATGTCTTGCTGCAAAAGTTGGCGGAGCTGGAAACACGCTGGCGCAATTCGGGTGATGGCGATTTGGCGATCTCAGCCTGGTTACTGAGAAAGACCATCAGTCCGATTAATGTTGCGGGGCGTATTCGCACCGAATTGGATCCTGATCGTGTACGTATCTCTATCCAGAATAACCGCCCTTTGGTGGGAGAGTATGCGTTGTATGTGGCGCCTCATGATGACCATGTTTCTCTGATTGGCCTGGTGAATACCTCCGCTGATGTCGGTGAGTTGGAAACATCGGGGAAAGTGGCGCTACGTGCCGGGTGGTCGGTTGAAAATTACCTTTCTGGACGCCGTTCTCTTGCGGGAGCCGATAATAGCTACGGTTATTTGATAGGGGGAAATGGTCAGTGGCGTAAAGTGCCGTTGGCGCTGTGGAACCGTCAGCATATTGAGCCTGCTGCGGGTGAAACGATCTTTATCGGCTTCGATCCTTCAGTTTTACCTCAGGATATGTCATCACTCAACGATCAGCTTGCTGACTACCTGGCTAACCGGACTCCACTCGAATGACAAAGAACAGAAACGTTAAATTAAGCTGTCTGTCGTTGGCGATTGGCGGCATCCTGAGTGCACAGACAATGGCGGCAGAGCCAGAAAACAGCCGCGCTGTGACAAACCAGAATACGCGTTTTCAGCCTGCTGGCGTATCTCAGACCGATTTCGGCGGTACGGGCTTATTGCAGATGCCGACGGCGCGCATGGCGGATACGGGCGAGTTTAGCCTCAATTACCGCGATAACGAAGAATATCGGCGTTATTCCATATCCCTTCAGCTCTTTGACTGGCTGGAAACCACGGTGCGTTATACTGATACGCGTACGAAGCCATATAGTAATAATGTTGCTTTTAGTGGTGATCAGACGCAAAAAGATAAAGGTTTTGATGTAAAAGCGAGATTGTGGCAGGAAAGTTACTGGATGCCGGATGTGTCGCTGGGGCTGCGTGATATTGCTGGCACGGGGTTGTTCGATAGCGAATATCTGGTAGCAAGTAAACGCATGGGGCCGTTTGATTTCACGTTTGGCCTTGGCTGGGGAAATATGGCCGAGAGCGGCAATATTAAAAACCCCGCCTGTTCATTCAAAGCCAGTTTCTGCCAGCGTAGTACTTCTTTTAAAGCGGGGGGGGGGCAGTTTGAGTTTGAGAATTTTTTCCATGGCTCGGCTGCACTGTTTGGTGGAATTGAGTACCAAACACCGTGGGATCCGCTGCGCTTAAAGCTTGAATATGATGGCAATGACTACAGTAGTGAATTTGCTGGCGCTATTAAGCAGGATTCCCCTTTCAACATTGGTGCGGTCTATCGCGTGGGCGACGCGTTGGATACCACGCTGTCGTGGCAGCGCGGTAATACCCTGATGTGGGGCTTTACCCTGCGTACCAACTTTAACAGCCTGAAACCGAACTATTTAGACGATGCACCACCGGTCTATGCCCCCGTGCAGGATGGCAAAGGCACTAACTGGCAGCTCGTCTCGAAAGAGTTGAGTGATAAGGCGGGATATAAAGACGCCGATATCTACGCGGATCAAAAACAGGTCACCATTGTTGCCGATCAGACAAAGTATCGTGACAGTGAAGAAGCAACGCAACGTGCCGCCACGGTATTGGCAAACCATGTACCGGGTAATATTGATGAATACCATCTTGTTCAGCGCAGCCAGCGTTTACCGATTGCCAGTACGGCTGTGGATGCCAAAGCCTTTAATCAGGTTCAACAGGCTGCCGTTCCGCTGGGTCAACCAGAACCGGAGACGCATCGTAAAGAGCCGGTATCCGATGTGCGTGGTCAGCAGGTACTTTTTGCAGAACCCGATCGCCTGACGTACTCATTAGATCCGACGCTGGTACAGTCTTTCGGTGGTCCTGAATCTTTCTACATGTACCAGATTGCGTTAAAAGGCAACGCTGACTATCGCCTGAGCGATCACTGGAGTGTGGGGGGAACCGCAACGCTGAATTTGGTGAATAACTACGATAAATTCAACTATAAAACACCACCAGCGGATGGGGCGGCGCTACCGCGCGTCAGAACCTGGGTACGTGAATATATCACTTCCTCGGATCTGCTGTTGACCAATCTGCAATTGACTCGCAGAGATAATCCCGCGCAGGACTGGTATACGCAGGTTTACGGTGGCTATCTGGAAATGATGTATGCAGGGGTGGGTTCTGAGGTGCTGTACCGCCCGTTTGGTAAAAGCTGGGCGCTGGGACTGGATGTCAACTATGCCAAGCAGCGTGACTGGAATGACATCATGAGGATGGCCGATTACGATGTGGTGACCGGTCATCTGACCGCATACTGGGAATTGCCGTTTGTGGAAGGTACGGTGGCGAAAGTCAGCGTGGGTCGTTATCTGGCAGGAGATAAAGGCGTGACGCTTGACCTGTCTCGTCGCTTTGACAGCGGGATAGTTGCTGGTGCCTTCGCGACCAAAACCAACGTCAGCGCCGCAGAATATGGTGAAGGGAGCTTTACCAAGGGCTTCTACATCTCTATACCGTTTGATCTGCTGTTCACCGAACCGACGGTGAAACGAGGTTCTGTTGGTTGGGTACCGCTAACGCGCGATGGTGGCCAGATGCTACAGCGTCGTAGCCCGTTGTATGACGTTACCGCTCACTAATCGATCGTAGTTCATTGAGAATGAACAAGCCCGTTATGGTCACCTGCCATGACGGGCTTTTTTGTGCGCATCTGCTTTATCAATAAATCTTCATATTGATAACATAAATAAACTATTTCATTTGGTTATCATTTGTGTGTTGTTCATCTGGAGCCAGAGGCCTGATTTTTGGCATTATATTTATAAATTACTTATTATTTAGTGGGTTGTCGTCAGGTTCTATGGCGGGGTGGTGCATTTTTAAGAAGAAATATTTCATGTAGGCAATGATTGAAATAGTTTCTTCATGGAATATTCACATGGTGAAATTTATTATCTCCTGCCGCAATGGTGAAATAAAAATATAGCCATATATGTTCATGATAGTACTGACAGGAGAGTGTAACCCGATGAATTTGCCTATTTCCGCTGTTATCTCGTTAGTGATGAGTTCTGCCTGGTGCCTCCCTCTGCATGCGGCTGTGCAGGATAATCCCCGTGGCATCTATCAACTGATTCAGGAGAGGATGGTGCTCATGAAAGATGTTGCGGGGTATAAGGCTCGCCAGCATCTGCCAGTTGAAGATCTACAGCAAGAAGAACGTATCTTAAGTAAGGTGCGAGAACAATCTGCGGTTACTGGTTTATCCCCGCAGAGCACACAACTTTTTTTCACTTCATTAATGAATGCCAGCAAAGCTATTCAGTATCGCTATATGGCTGACTGGCTTGCAACACCAGAGAGCGACTGGATGCCTCTGTCGTTGAACAACACGATCAGGCCGATGTTACTGACGATTGACGATCAGCTCCTGATTAGTATTAAACGTTATCTCGCACATGGCGGGCATTTTTCTCCTGAGCAAGAGGTCACGTTTCTCTCTGCGATTAATGTTGAGAATCTGTCACAGAATGACAAGCGCCAGATTTATGCGGCATTGAGTAAAATTGAACCAGACGGTAAATAGTCGAGTGGGAGAAAAGACGCCTTATCGATACTATGTTTGGGGCGTAAACGGCAGGGAAGGCCAGTGGCCTTCCCGTCAAACTGGCGGCAGATGTGATGATAATTGAAAAATACCGAGTAATAATGCCGTACGGGCACTGGCAGATGAGTCTATCAACACGTTATCTTTCCCCTTTATCTCAATAACGTAGGTCATCATGGCAGGTGAGTCTGTAGTAATAAGTGGTATGGAAAACCACGGATAAAATCACTGTGAGTTAACATTTGTGTTACGCTATATTACTTTTACGCTATCTGTTAATTATGTGACAAAATAAATTAAAAAGCGTCTCACTGTTGCTGATACGTCTACCGTTATAATGTTTTTTCTCGCTATTTGTTAGTGAACTGTGTGGGGGTCGTTATGTCAGCCTCGTCGCCGACGTTTTTGATGGTAGATGTACGTCGCTCAGGGCTACGCTTTTCCCAGCGAGTCTACATTCCTCGTATTACTGGTACGATACTGTGCTGTCTTTTTATTTCCTCGGTGCTCATTACCAAACCTGTATCGATGCTGGTGTGGGGGGGGCTGTTTCTTAATGCCCTCGTCTGGCCTCATGTTGCCTATATGCTATCCCGGTGGTCAAGCGACCCTATGGAGTGTGAGAAGCGTAATTTATTGTTTGATGTGATATTTGGCGGTATTTGGATTGGATTGATGGGCGTGAACCTGCTACCCAGCGCGCTGATTGTCGCGATGGTTGGAATGAACAGCACGGCTGGTGGGGGGATAAAACTGTTTGTTCAGGGCATCGTATTACAATGTATTGCCTGTATATTGGTGTTGGTGCTGTTTTCTGTGCCTGTCTCTCTGGATACCACACCGATGCAGCTTTATGCTTGCCTACCGATGTTGCTGATTTACCCGATTTCTCTGGGCTATGTTACCTACACCACCGCGCTGAAACTCGCAGAACACAAGCGTATGTTGATGGAAGTCAGTATTCATGATGGTATGACAAACCTCTATAACCGCCACCACTGGGAACGCTTGCTGAAACACGAATATGATATTTGCCAGCGTTATAGGCGTACGGCGACATTAGTCTTGTTCGATATCGATCACTTTAAAGCCTTTAACGATAATTTTGGACATAACGTCGGCGATCAAGCGATATTGCTGTTGGCGCGTGAACTGACGTCCGGTTTTCGGGAAACGGATGTGATAGGGCGATTCGGGGGTGACGAATTTGCCGTTATTTTGCCCCAGACCCACGCGGGGGATGCCCTGGAGGTGGTGAATCGCATTCGGGAAAGTTTATCACTCAAGTTCCTGAATCAGACGCCGCAATTGGCAGTTTTTGTCAGCGTCGGCATTGCAGAGATTTCATCGGAAATGGAGCAATATATTGACTGGTTAAAAGCGGCGGATATGGCGCTTTATCGGGCGAAAAATAAAGGTCGCCGCCGCACTGAAGTCGCTGAACATATAGGACGCTAGCCTGCATCAGGTGTATGACCGGGTAAGCTCAAAAAACGCAACTCAATCGGGCTGGTCGCAACAGTGTTGGCAACTGTTCAGGATAACACGGCATTCTCTATGAATCGGCTGAATATCAAATAGGTATGAAAATCCCTGACGGGCTTTTCATACCTAAGCATCGGCAAAATGTGAATTACCACATCAAATCATCGGGGACTTTAAAGTCAGCATAAGGATCGTCTTCATCTTGTTCTTCCTGACTCAGCGCGCTGTTTAATACAATACTGTTTGCGTCTCTCTGGGCAATTTTATCGGCTACACTTGCGGGGATTATCGCGTATTCACTTTCGCCACGGTTATCCATAACCAAACGAGCGATGGCAAGACGACCACTAATCAACTGAGCTTGAATTAGCTTATCCACCATTATTTTTTTGATTAAATTATTATCTGTAAAATTAAAACCAATATCACCTTTTGAAATGGTAACTCTATTCATTTCAATCAATTGCTTAACCTGAGCTTTATACTCTTTGGATAAAACAGTTTGTTTTTGTTGTTCGCTTAGCTGTTTATCACGCTCAAGTTGTGCTTTTTTATTTTCTTCTACCGCTTCTCTTGCTTCGCGCGCCTGAACGCGTGATTTTTTAGCCGTTCTTTGGACTTTAGCCATTTTTTTGCTGGTGACTAATCCCGCTTTCAGCATCTGCTCTTGTAAGGTGAGTTTTGTCATCTTCGTATCTAAGCCAGTTGAATAATTTGCGGGATTATACCTGTAATTTTTGAGGCTGTACCAGATTGCAGGATCTGAGCGCGCTAGAGCTTGATTTTGGCGAGAGGTATCAGATACGGTGCCGACATTCTGCTTATGAACGATACAGGGCGTCGGCACAAGGGCAGTCCTGATTTTTTCAGAACTTGAGCAGTTTCACCGTGGTATCCACGTCTATCTCATCTTCTGAGAAGATCAATGTTGTCCCCTGGAAGGTGGTGATAGCCAGTTTTTTTAGTGAGCGCATTTCACCGGATTTAGCAGTAGATTTCGGCCTGATGCTTCCCATTAATATCCCCACAGACAGCACTGTGTTCTCTTTATCAATACGGATATCGGCAGGTACTTCTTCGCTGTAAACCAGGTAAGACTTGATCGAGGAGAGCTTAAGACGCTCGCCCGCGATATAGATGTATTTGCTTTCCGGTACGACTTTCACTGCATAAGCCGACAACCCTTTGGCATTTGTGGTGGGTTCGAAAGTGACCGCCGCATCTTGCTTAATCAACTCGGGATTGGCGACCTTAATCACATGAAAATAACGGTTATCGCCGTTCTCATCTTTGATAAATCCAAAACCTTTATCTTTAAACCAGGTTGTGATCGTTCCGTTCATCGCCATTACCGCCTACTTAATCGTTTATCTACTCAATTTTTGCAGCGCGCAGTGTAAAACACAAGTCTTGTATAGACTACGTCTTTGGTTTAAGTCTTGATGATAAATTTTTGTTATGTAGCGCGGTAGCGGCGCAAAAAAGCGGAGTACCTATATCGATCGCGCGCGAGAGGCATGCCTGATAAACCGTATCAGGAGAAAACGGCAATATCTGTGCTTTTTTGCTCTTCATAGCGAAACATGTCAGCCGTGAGAAAGACCCTACCTCAGCATCGTCAGGGTCTTTAAAAAGCACTGATAAACGGTTGTGGCTTCAGTCTTAGCTTCGGCTCTCTTCAATGTAGCGTGCTAGATCCGCAGGGGTTTTTAGAACGGTAGCGACTTCGGTTGGTGGGATCACACAGCCGTAAACCTCCTGCACTTCCAGCACCAGATCGACCGCTAGAATAGAGTCGAGAATATCGGACTCAATCAGCTCATCGTTAAAGCCCACTTTACGGGATAAGATCTTTTCAAACAGCGCGAGTATTTCTTGTTCCATCATTTTTCCTGGGATAATTAGATCGTACGGGCATGAGTGTCCAGCAGTTTACGGTCAATCTTGCCATTAGGGTTAAGCGGCAACGCTTCTTTGATAATAATTTGGGAAGGCACCATGTAGGGTGGAATCACCTGCGAGAGCGACGTTTTAATCGCTTCGGGCGCTAAGTTCGTCACGCAGAACGCTGCGATACGCAGTACTCCACCGCCTGATTTCATCAGTGGCAGAACAACCGCTTCGCTGATGTCAGATATCGCCAGCAGACGATTTTCAATCTCGTTGATTTCAATACGGTAGCCATTGAGTTTGATCTGGCTGTCATTGCGCCCCTGACAGTATAGCAGCCCGTCTTCGTAGCCCAGATCGCCGGTCCTGTAGCCACGGAACGCTTCGCTTTCCCGATGCAGCAGCTTTTCCGCGTTTTCTTTCGCCAGCCCGAGGTAGCCGCGCATCACGTTTTTGCCCCAAATAATCAGTTCACCGTCAGCGGTAATTTCCATTTTGGAGTTTGGCATCATTGCGCCGACTGGTAGCAGGTCGTTTTCACTGTGTAGGATGTCATCGGTGATTTCGATGACAGTAGTGGCGATGGTCGCTTCCGTTGGGCCATAGGAATTAAGAATTTTGGCGTGCGGGAAGCGGCGGCGTAACTGTTTGACCAGCGCTTTGTTCAGCACTTCACCAATGAACACAAAGACGTTGAGATCGGGTAAATATTCACTGTTGAACTGAGGGGAGAGCAGTTTCTGATAGGCGAAAGATGGGGTTGAAACCCAGACGGAAACACGATTGTCTTTCAAGCGGTCAAGCCAGTTTTCTGCCGCTATATCTTCTTTCGCATTCAGCACGATGTGTCCTCCAGTTGCCAGATTCGCCAGCAGCGGGATCAGGGAGAGGTCGAAGCTGAACACGGCGTGGTTCATTAGCACCGGTGTATCCGGCAGCGCGAAGTCTTCGCGTACCCACTTCATGAAATGCCACAGGCTTTCACGCCCGATCTGTACACCTTTAGGTTTTCCGGTGCTGCCAGAGGTGAACATGATATAGGCGAGATCCTGCTCGACCAGCGCCTGACTTGTCTCACCGGTAGCAATGAACTGTCTGGCTGCCACATCGTAGTAGTAAGGAGCATTGGCCAGATGGCAAATTTCTCTGAGCCGTTCCTGTGGATAGATGCAATCCACAGGAATATACGGAATGTTATTCAACAGGCAGCTATAGATTGCCACGGCAAATTCAGCCTGCTGATGTCCATACAACACAATCGGCGAGCCAACCGACTGCTGGCAGTGCTGATAGCGATGCGACCAATCGATAACGGCGACGGATAGTTGCTGCCAGGTTATCACCTCATCGCTGCCGCTAATCGCCAACTGATTTGGGTTCGCAGGGTCGAGTAATGCCGCCCGGAGGAAATCTTGCAGTTCCTGAAGTTCTGAATAAAGGTTCATAGAGGAGACATTCCGCTAAAAATGTAGAGAGAAGCCGCAGCGCTTGACAGCGTCAGAATGCGACCGATGAACACAATAACCGGATGATGTAGCCAGTTGCTCAGTGCAGGACTGCGTTTGGCTGACCACTGTAGCATGTTATGAGCAACGGAAATGGCGCCAAACAGCGCGCCGCTGATGACATAGTGTCGTTCTAGCCCGTTCCATGCCCCCATACAAAACAGGGTGCAGAAAATGCCAATATTCTGCGCCAGCGTTTTGTTCTGCCGGAAAAAATCGAGCTTCATCAGATTCATATAAATTGGCATAAAGACCACATCCCTCAACCATTCTGACAGGCTGATATGGAAGCGCCGCCAGAAATCCTGTGGATTTTTAGCCAGAATAGGAATGTTAAAATTCGCTGGGATATTCAAGCCAAATAAACGCCCCGAGCCGATAGCCATATTGCTGTAGCCAGCGAAATCAAAGTAAAGATAAGCGCTGTAGGCCAGTGACATCACCACTCCAACGCTTAAGGTAAATGGGCGCTGGTTCCACGACTCAATAACCAGGTTATTGATCAGCATAGCGAATAAAAATTTCTGAATAATGCCGGTAACGATTTGCTCTATGGCGACTAAAAACGACTCACGGGTAAGCGTGAAGACCGGTTTATTTATGTCATTACGCCATGTTCGCCAGCGATACATCGGGCCAGCCAGAATAATAAAAGGCATAAAGAGGTAGCAGAAGTAATGCAGGACGTTCTGGCCATCTTTTTTGCTGCGATAAAGCAGTACATCAATGGCGCGAAAGGTCATAAAGGACAGGCCGATCATGCCCCAGTGGTTGTTGAGGTGTAATTTCACCAAAAACAACGGAACTAACGTCAGACTGACCGCTTGCCAGGTTTTTAACCAACCTTTCTCTTTTAAGGTGACGAGGAGATAAAAGCTCAGGAATACCACCACGGGAACAACGTAATCCCCCTGGAAAATATACCCCCAGCCGAACACCGCCAATACGGAGAAGGCAGATAAATACGTCAGCCGATTACTGAATACGCGATTAACCAGCGCAAACAATAATGCAGATGAAAACAGAAGGAGAAAAAACATTCCGGAGCTGTACATTATTCATCCTTCAGAATTTTTGATATTCAAAATGCACTTTTAAACTCATGCTTTCATCAACAGAGGTCCACGCAACGATGGTGACCGCCAGAAAGAGATAAAGGAAAAAAAGGCGAATGGCGGTTCTCATTATTTAAAACTCTCCGCAATAAATTGATCCATGGCGACCCATGCTGGTTCGGTTGGGTGTAGGCGATCCCAATTCCAACCGTTCTGATAAGGCTGCGCATACATATCAAAATAGCGAACCTGATTTTCTTCCAGCATCGACCGGATCTGACTGTCGATGGGTTGGAATTTTTGGGAGTTATTAATCGCCCACGGATTAATCGGATCAACGATGACGACAAACTGGGTGTTGCGCGCTTTCAGCAATTTGATCGTTGCCCGCAATGCCTCCATCTGCGCCGGAGCGATTGGCGCGTCGTCCCATTCCTCCGGGGTTTGATCGTCTGCAAACACAGACTTATCCATCCACAACGTGTCTGCACTTTGCTGACGAGACTGGTTCAACACATGAGCGTGATTCAACTCATGATGCCAGTCAGGGATCCTGTCGGTGGCAGTCTTCTCAGGCCACGGCTGTGCCGATTGAGGGACAATATCCAGCACCGCCAGCCAGTATTTTTTTATCAGTTCGCAGAAATTAGCAAATTGATAACTTACTTCCTGCCAGATAATTTGCGGTTCCCAACCATAGACTTTCATTTGGCCGAAGGTTAAATGACTTATCTCTTCCTGATCGATGTGTTGTAAGTAATTGACCAAAAAGGGACGTGTCTGTTCGTCATTCATCAGGGGATTAAAAACGGATGCTGGGAAATTATTGGCAAAAATTGCTGGAGGAATGCCATCCGAATAAAAGCTGTCAGGTGCAAGTAATAAAACCACCTTACTGTTAGCGTTAAGGTCATTTTTAAAACGCGAGAGCAGTAAAAAATGCGTGACGCTATCGACGTAACTATCACCATAGGCCACAACTGGGCGACGTAATTGATTATTAAAGTAATTATATATTGCGTAATGTTCATCTTCAGAGGTAGAGACTTCAGACGCTCCGAGAAAGAAAATCGCATTTCCCTGTAAAGCATGGGAAATGGTTGCTATTTTTTCCTTTTGTTCTTTTGGCGTCCCTTCCATGGTTTTAATTAACGGCTGGAATGTGAGGGCTGGATCAATACTTGCCACCAACGGGGGAACACTAAGCAACAGGATGGCGAGGGTAGCCATCAGGATATGTAGGCAGAGAGTATTTTTGATTTTCATTATAAAATAAGGCTACATAATATTTATTGTTTGAAATTTGTGAATTTTTATCTTCACAGTAAATCGATCCCTGTATTTTCGGATTATATACCAGGGTTATCTTCGATGATGAGCGTTGCTGTGTAACGGTATGTACAGTGTTTATCTCCGTCACATAATAAGGTGACTCGCTCCACGCGATTGAGACGGAAAGCGGGAGGAATTCTAATCTTATCCAGCAAAAGCCATGCTAACAGCGGCTCACGTCATCTGAACGGGAAATGAGCTGACTGTCGGAAATGCTCGTCTCAAACGGCACTTGGCTGACGCGCTGACTTTTCTCCAAACTGACGAGACATGATTTTGTAAGTGATTGAAATTAATGTTTTTTTAAAAAATCAGGCGGAGTTTAGCATCAACGCGATGTGTCGTGTGCTGCGGGTATGTCTGGTGCTGAGTATTGGCTTATAGCCGCGGCGGTTGTCGCTGAACACGCGGCCGTTGTTGCGTGATAATCACTGATTTTCATTACCGCACCCATTAAGACACCTGTTGTGACTGGGTTTGGGTTGAGTCGTTGGTAAGTGTTTGAAAAGTATGGTACGCCCTGTAGGATTCGAACCTACGACCTACGGCTTAGAAGGCCGTTGCTCTATCCAACTGAGCTAAGGGCGCATTGCGCAAAGAAGAAGTGACTGCTGATTGATAACAGTGGGCTGGATTATACCCACACGTCTCAGTGAGTCAACGGGTTGGCGCTGGATTTACGCTATACGATGAATCCCTGTACAACTTTGCTGAATGTCGCTTTTGGAATGTGTTTTTTTTGCACAATGGTGAGAACAATTGGCATAAACGATGTGGAACGATGAATGTTTCAATTTTATCTGCGAGACGCATTCAGTAATTCTTTTCAAGTTATGATCGGGCGTATTCTGTATCTTACGCTGTTGATACACTATGTTCGCATTCGTGGGGTTTTGGATGAATGTGGGCTGTTTTCACGCGTCGGGCTTGTCGCTCGGGTATTTGTGAATCCGCTATTTTGTCGAACTTTGGAACCTTTTGATTTATGAACATTTTTTCATCCGCATTCTTGCGCGTTTTTCTACTGGCGATGTTGGTGCTGCCCGCTGGGTATGCATCGGCGGCGAGTGCGGCTTCTGATCCCGACCCACAGCCTGCACAGACAGATACGCCAGTAAAAATTAATGTTGATGCGGAGTTGATCAAACTGCAAAAACAGTTAGATAACATCAAGCAGCAGGTTTCAGGTACAAATAACGATAGCAAGTTTGGCGCGTTGAATGACACCACGCAGGAATTGGTGAATAACGCCAATGAGCTTTCTAATGCTGTTGCGCCGTTACGGGCACAAATTCAGGCTCAGTTGGATGTATTGGGCCCCGCGCCAGAAGCCAACTCTGGTCTTAATGAAACCAGTGAAGTGACGCGTAAGCGCAATAGTCTGAATGCACAAAAAGCCAAAATGGATGCACAGATTGAGCAGATTCAGGCGTTACGTACGAGTGCGGCTAATCTGTCGGCACAAATAGTTACACTGCGTCGTAATGCGCTGAAAACGCAACTGGCATTGAACTCCGGCAGTATTCTGGGGGGGCGTTTCTGGGCACCGATTGTGACTCCGCAAGCAGAAGATGTTCGTCGCCTCAGTGTCTTTCAGGGGCAATTAAGTGATGCCTTTGCCGTGGCCTGGGAGCCGGACTGGCGCTACGGTTCCGCATTTCTGATTCTGATAGCCATTATCATGAGTTCGGCAGGTCGTCGGTATCTGGAGAAGTATCTTGCCTGGGCCGGTATTCACTGGCTGCCGGAAGGCCGCTTGCGGCGGAGTTTTCTGGCGACGGCGTCGGTTATTTCAACCGTGGTTACGATCGGCATTGCGGCGAACCTGATCGATTTTACCTTTACGCGCCACGGAGGATCTTCAGAACGCGTGGTGTCGTTCCTTGATGCATTGGTAAGGCAGGCCATTTTCTGTTCGATGATTGCCGGGTTAGGGCGAGCATTCCTGTCAAATCAGCGCCCTTCATGGCGTTTGCCTGCAATTGCGAATCCTGTTGCAAAAGCGATGAAGCCGTTCCCTGTGGTTGCTGCGGGGATTATCCTGATCTTCGGCTTTATTGAGCAAGTGACGGTAACGGTGGGGACATCGGTTGCGGCAACGATAATGGTTAACGGTTTATCTGCATTGTTCTTAGCGTTCACGGCGGGGACGATAACGCTGAAAAGCGATCAGATTCGTCGGCAGATGGTGCATTCAGGAGAGCAACCGGAAGCGCGTTCCACATTATCCGGCGTGATTCATCTTGCGGTGTTAGCGACGGCGTTCTCTATTCTGGTGTCACTGGTCATTGGTTATATTTCGCTGGCTCGTTTTCTGGCGTTCGAGTTGGTATGGATTGGCATGGTGTTTTCCTGCCTGTATTTGTTCTCAACGTTTATTGCTGATATCTGCGAAAGTCTTTTCTCTCCCAATAATGCCAGCGGCAAGCGAATGAAAAATTCGCTTAATCTGGACGACAGGCACTTGGCTCAGGCCACATTGATCCTATCTGCTAGCGGTAAGGTCTTGTTAATTTTAATGGCAGCCGTTGCCTTACTTAACGGCACATTTGGAACGACAACACCTCTTGAGCTTGTGCAAAAGGCTGTTGAAATTTGGGGCGGAAAAGGGTTGGAAACCCTCAGTATTGTACCGGCACATCTGGTTAATGCGGTGCTCTTTCTGGTCGTGGGTATTTATGTTTTACGCTCATCAAAACGTTGGTTGGAAGACGAGTTTCTTCCTAAAACAACGCTAGAGCGCGGGATTCGAGCATCATTGGTGACGTTGTTTAGCAACATCGGCTATATCCTGATTATCTTACTGACATTAGCGACATTGGGGATTCAGTGGAATAAGCTGGCGTGGATTGTCAGTGCGCTGTCGGTGGGGATCGGTTTTGGTTTACAGGAGATAGTAAAGAATTTTATCTCGGGTCTGATTTTGCTGACGGAACGCCCGGTGAAAGTCGGGGATTCGGTCAGTATCAGCGGTGTTGAAGGGGATATCCGCCGAATTAACGTGAGGGCGACAGAAATTCAGTTGGGCGACCGTTCTACGGTGATCGTGCCGAACTCGCAATTTATTTCACAGAACGTACGTAATATTACGATGGGAAACCCATTTGGGGTCGCGACGCTGGCGCTGACATTCCCGTTAGATATTGATCCTGAAGAAGTCCGAACGTTGTTATTGGATGCGTATATCAATCATGATGCCATTCTGGAATCACCCGCACCGTCAGTGAAATTCAGCCAGTTGACTCCGACAGGCATGGTGCTGAGCGTGAAGGGCTACGTCAATAGCCCGAGAATGGTGTCAGATGCGAAGAGCGATCTGCTGTTTGAGATCATCAAACGATTGCGGGCATCCAATATTCCTTTGGCTGTACCGCAGAAAATGGTGCTGGAAAATTCGGGCGTAGCGTTATCTGATAGCGTCTCGGGCGAGGATAAATAATCGGTTCAGTCATCCGTTATCCATTCTCGAACGGGTAACGGATGAAACCAAGCTGTGCTCATAGGAGGTTGAACACGGCTATTTTCCCTGTTGGCTAATCATATCGAGATAGATTTCGCGTAATCGAAGAGTCACCTGACCCGGTTTACCATCACCGATCGTTTTTCCATCCAGCGCCACGACGGGGAGAACGAGCATCGTGGCTGACGTGACAAAAATTTCTTTAGCGTGATAGGCCTCTTCCGGTGTGAAGCAGCGTTCTTCCAGCGTAATCCCCTCTTTTTCTGCCAGCTTGAGCAGTGACTGACGAGTAATGCCGTGCAGAATATCGTTGCTGAGCGGGCGGGTTACCACGGTGTTGTCATGCAGAACGATATAGCAGTTGCAGGAACTGCCTTCGGTAACGAAACCATTTTCGACAAAGAAGGCGTCGTCGGCCTGATTTGCATGGGCATATTCTTTCGCCAGACTGGCAGCGAGCAGGCTGACGGTTTTGATATCCCGACGATGCCAGCGGATATCCTCAGTGGTAACAACATGCAGGCCGGTTGTGGCTTTAGGGTTACCGACCAGCGAACGTGCCTGAGTGAATACAACCAGCGTGGATTTGACGTCAGCAGTAGGGAAATAAAAATCACGATCGCCGGCATTACCGCGGCTAAGTTGTAAATAGATCGCGCCTTCTTTCAGTCCATTTTTACGGATTAGCGCTTCGTGAATGTTTTTGAGTGCCTCTGATGTCACGGGCAACGTGAGTGAGAGTTCGCGGCAGGAGCGTTGCAGGCGAGAGATGTGATCGGGTAAATCAACCAATTTACCATCGATGACAGCCGTGACTTCATAAACGGCATCGGCAAACAGGAAACCACGGTCAAATACAGAGATTTTTGCTTCATTTTCTTCCAGATACTGTCCATCAACATAAACAAGACGTTGCATCACAACACTCCTTACTAGTTGTTCAATGCAGGTTAACGCACGTTAACCCCACAATAATGCGTCGGGCGGTAATATTTCGCTACCGTTATAGTGCAACCCGTTAGTGCGATCGCGCTGCAAAAGCAGTGGACCGTCCAGATCGACCACGGCGGCACCCTGCGCCACGACAAATGCGGGTGCCATTGAGAGCGATGTACTCACCATGCAACCGACCATAATTTTTAAGCCTTGTTCCTGTGCGTACTTTCGCAGGCGCAACGCTTCAGTAAGACCGCCGGTTTTATCCAGCTTGATATTGATCATGTCATAGCGCCCGGCGATGGTGGCCAGTGACTGGCTGCTATGACAAGATTCATCGGCACAGACGGGAATAGGGCGGGGCAACGTGGCCAGCATCTCATCGTTGCCTGCCGGGAAAGGTTGCTCGATCATCGTTACGCCAAGCGCCGCGAGTTCAGGAACCAGTGTCAGATAGCGTTCGATATCCCATCCCTCATTGGCGTCCACAATCAGGCGTGCTAATGGCGCGCCTCCGCGAACCGCGGCGACTCTGGCCAGATCATCTGCACCCGCCAGTTTTAATTTGAGAAGAGGGCGATTGGCATTGCGTAGCGCTGCTTGTCGCATCTGGTCTGGCGTATCGAGCGATAGTGTATAGGCGGTCTCCAACGCCGCTGGTGACGGGAGGTTCAGGCGCTGCCAAATGCGCTGCTGATGCTGTTTACACTCGAGATCCCAGAATGCACAGTCGATCGCGTTACGTGCTGCGCCTGCGGGAAGGATGCTTTGCAATGCTTCTCGATCTAAACCGTTGCGGAAGTCGCTGTGCAGTGAGGCAAGTTGCGCGATTACGCTATCGAGCGATTCACCGTAGCGTCCATAAGGGACGCACTCGCCATGACCCGTCACGTTATCGGACTGGAGTGCAACGACAACGACATCGGCTTGACGCTTGCTTCCGCGTGAAATGGTAAAGGCGCCCTCTATTGGCCAGCTTTCGGTGAAATATCGCATCTCGATCATAAATGTACTCTTAGGGATGATCTGTCCAGTCTCAGAGCGGGGCGTCAGTGTAATGCTTATTCTGCTACATATTCTCCATTTTTCGCGATCTTCATAAGAAATAAGCGTGACTTAATATTGCGCTGGAAAAATTTATCGGCACGGTATCGACAGCGCGAATTATCTGAGATAGCTTGAATAGATTCATCATACTTCAGTCGCATGTGCCCTTGTGGCTAATGACAGCGGTGTTCAACGAAAACGGCTTTCCTGCGATTTGAAGGATGTTGAATAGAGTGCTTTTTTACAGGCACTACGTCGCTCGGACGGTCCGGGCGCTCACGTTAATTTGAGGATGCTATGGCTGATTCTACGTCTCCGCGCCGTTTTACGCGCATCGATCGTCTCCCCCCGTATGTATTTAATATCACTGCTGAATTAAAAATGGCTGCGCGTCGTCGCGGTGAGGATATTATTGATTTCAGCATGGGTAATCCTGACGGTCCAACACCTCCTCATATCGTGGAAAAACTTTGTACGGTTGCACAGCGTGAAGACACGCATGGTTATTCGACATCCCGAGGTATTCCTCGCTTACGTCGTGCAATTTCCCGCTGGTATGCCGATCGCTACGAAGTTGATATCGATCCTGAAAGCGAAGCTATCGTCACGATTGGTTCTAAAGAGGGGCTGGCACACCTGATGCTGGCAACGCTGGATCACGGGGATACGGTACTGGTGCCGAACCCGAGTTATCCCATTCATATCTATGGTGCCGTGATTGCGGGCGCACAGGTACGTTCTGTGCCATTGGTGGAAGGCGTCGATTTCTTCAATGAATTAGAACGCGCGATCCGCGAGAGTATTCCGAAGCCGAAAATGATGATTCTCGGCTTCCCGTCGAATCCGACAGCACAGTGCGTCGAGTTGGATTTCTTTGAACGCGTTGTTGAGTTGGCGAAACAGTATGGCGTATTGGTGATCCATGATTTGGCCTATGCCGATATCGTTTACGATGGCTGGAAGGCACCGTCGATCATGCAAGTGCCTGGCGCGAAGGACATCGCGGTAGAATTCTTCACGCTGTCAAAAAGCTACAATATGGCAGGCTGGCGTATTGGCTTTATGGTCGGAAACCCGGAGCTGGTCAGCGCGCTGGCGCGGATTAAGAGCTACCACGATTACGGTACATTTACACCGTTGCAGGTTGCGGCGATCGCGGCGTTAGAAGGCGATCAGCAATGTGTGCGGGATATTGCCGAGCAATATCGGCAGCGCCGTAACGTTTTGGTGCGCGGTCTGCATGAAGCGGGGTGGATGGTTGATGAACCGAAAGCGTCCATGTATGTCTGGGCAAAAATTCCTGACGCCTATGCACACCTAGGGTCGCTGGAGTTTGCTAAGCGTCTGCTGTCGGAAGCGAAAGTTTGCGTTTCCCCCGGCATTGGTTTTGGCGATTATGGCGATACCCATGTTCGTTTTGCCTTAATTGAAAACCAGGATCGTATTCGACAGGCAGTACGCGGCATTAAGACCATGTTCCGCGCTGACGGTATTTTGCCGACCGCTAAATCCTTATCGGGTAAGGGCAGTGCTGCCTGATATCCTCGGCTCTCGGTCATCTGATCGGGAGCCACATAAACATGCCGTGACAGCGGCCTATCATTTGCTAGAATGCCTACCGTTAATCTCAATCAGGATGAGTTTGTTATGTCGTTATCTCTGTCTAAATTTTCTGCGTTAACGCTACTTTGCGTCGCGCTGGCCGGGTGCCAACAAACAGGAACGTCTGTCCACAAAGGAACGGTGGCAGGCCAGTCTTCAGCGGCCACGGTGTCTTCTAACGAGCAACTGAATCAATTGTCATCGCTGGTAGCGGCTACCCGTTATCTCAAATCGAAATGTAACCGCAGCGATCTCCCGGATGATGCGACGATTACCAATGTCGCGTTGACAGTGGCGAAACAAAGAGGTTGGAATGTCGCGAGCTATCAGGCTTTACCGCAGCGCAGTGAAAGCCTGTATCAAGGGTTATTAAAAGACAGCACACCAAAAGAAACGCAGTGTTCGGAATTTAATCGTACGCTGACGCCGTTTATTGATGCCTTGCGTAACCACGGCTAAGGCGCGGCGCTGCCACTTTCATCGTCGGCGGAACGTTCATCCTCATTGAATTTTCCGCCCGGCCAATCCTCTAGCGCCTCCAGAATAAACACCTTGCCCTCTACGCTGAAAATGGTCATATCTTGCTGAATTTGTTCGATGACCAACCCTTCTAATGGCGAATCGCCTTCACGGAATTGTAGGCCGTTGAGCGTGATACTGCGTTTGGCTTCATCTGATGTATAAACATGTGCGCTGTAGGTCAGCGGTGGAATCTCACCATTCTTGATGGCGGGCAGAGGCAGCATGGCCTTTTTCTCTGGGGCGGCTGGCGTATCGACATGAACCGCTTCTTGATGAGGGGGGGAAACCGTGAGTGCTGCCAGTGTTTGCCCTTCAGTCGCAGGGAGAGTCGCGGTTTGAGCAGCCAGTGCGGTCGTCGGCGATGTGGCGCTACCCCAGCGCTGGTGGCTGAACCAGCCGAGCGCGATAAAAAGTAAAGCATAAACAACCATCAGATAACCGGGCATCGGATATCTGGCAAGTAGCGCTGGTTGTGGGTGTGTCATTGCGTCCGGTGCGTTGTCCACGCGCTCATCCTTAATCATTTATCCCCGTCAATACTTCAAGCTACATGTGTTGGCAATATGTGGCTCATTCCTGAACCTCGTCCCCAATCACTGACTGATGTCAGCCCTTGGGGATTTGCTGCATCGTCGCCTGCAACTCGAATTATTTAGGGCGTACTTAGGCTGTGTAGCGTTACATCATAAACGAAAGTGGGTTGGGTATGCCTTATTTTGCAAAAAATAGGCGGCGTCAGAAAACGGAACCTCTCTATTATGTGATAGTCCCTCCATATTGATTAAAAATCATGATGATAATAATAATCACAAATGGAATCTTGATGCGGGTCGCAAAAAAAAATGTGTGGATTTGATTTAATGAAATCGCGTTTTACAATTGTGGGTGTTGCGTTTCTTTTTTAATAATTGGTAGCCGGTCAATGTGGAATATACGCATAAATAATGCGAGTTTCCGGAAGGCCGCAAGTATGGCAGGTAGAGTACCGTTTTATTTAACCCACCGTCCCCAACATTAAACGGACGATATTATTGTGTATGTTTTACCACAAATATGGTGTTGTCTTTTATCAATAAGGGAAAGCCCTACTGGCACGGGGGCTCGTGTCTGCACTCATGAACTGGAGTGGCGTCAGGCTTGTGCGTATCGCGTTGGAAAATCCATCGCACCGTGGAGAAATATGTTCTGGAGCCTGCCAGTGCGGGAAAACTCGATATCTCGCTGCCGTCGTTATCTTTTCTAAAAAATAATTTCACATTCCATCTGTAAACCCCTCTGCCCGATGTGTCCTGTGGTAGCGATCCTGCTGTAGGGGAAATATATCGGGTGACATAAAAAATACAGGAAATGCTATGACTGACTTTTTACCCCGTACTCGTCTTACGCTTTGCGCGACAGTAGTCTTGAGTGGTCTGATTGCCGGATGTAACGATAACAACTCAGCGCCGAATGTCGGAGTTGACCGTTCCGCCGCGCCACAAAATCTAAAAGTACCGACGCTGGCCTATGATGACAACAGCGTGGTGCTGGCCTGGGAAAAACCAACCAAACCGGCTGCCGGTATTAAGGATTACCGTGTCTATATGAACGGCACCTTGCTAGGTGGCACGATTGATAACCAGAACACGCATTCGCCCGCCAAGCCTTATATCGATAATTTTTACAATGCGATCGATACCGCCAACTGGCATGTGCGCGTCAGCTTCCATAATTTTAAGGTGACGAACTTGTCGCCGGAAACGGAATATCGCTTCACGGTGCGGGCGCTTTATGACGATGGTAAAGAATCCGTGGATAGTGAAACCGTTGTGCAGAAAACGACGGCGACACCAGCCTCACTGAATGTGACCAATTATGGTGCAAAAGGAGACGGTGTCGCCAATGACACACTGGCGATTCAGAAAGCGATTGATGATTGCACGCCAGCCGCCTACCCGAAAGGGTGTAAAGTTGTGGTTGATGGCGGCACATTTAAAACTGGCGCACTGTTTCTGCATAGCGATATGACGTTTGAAGTCACGAAAGGCGCTACGTTGCTAGGGTCAGAAAACGGTGACGATTATCCGCTCACTCGTGGCTATTATCTCTATCCGTACAGCTCGCCTAAATTACCGAAACGTCCACCTTCGCTGATTAACGTGCTGGAAGCGGATGATCAGGGCAGCAGCCACGCCGGTACGTTTAAAAATATTCGTATCGTCGGGCAGGGTACGATAGATGGAAACGGCTGGACGCGTGGCATCAAGGTCAGTGATACAAACATTACTGAAACTGATGAATTAAAGAACGAATTGCCGCTTTACCGGGCGAGCAAAGCGACCAATGTGGCCAATGACGGTATTCTGGCAAAAGACCAAACGGCAAAAGCCGTTGCAGAAGGAATGGCTCTGGATGAGGCGTATAAAAACCGACGCTCCAGTCTGATGACGCTACGCGGTGTGAGCAACTTGTATCTGGAAGGGCTGACGATTCTGAACCCGGCTTTCCACGGGGTAATGGTGCTGGAATCCGAAAATGTGGCGATGAATGCGCTGGCGCACACGACGTATGATGCCAATAATGCAGACGGCATTGAATTCGGCAATAGTCAAAACGTCATGGTATTCAATAACTTTTTTGATACTGGCGATGATAGCGTCAACTTTGCGGCAGGATACGGTGCTGAGGTGGCGACACGGGGGCAAAAAGCACAGAGCGGGGCGTGGATCTTCAATAACTACTTCCGTCGCGGCCATGGCGCGGTGGTTACGGGTAGCCATACCGGTGCCTGGATTGAAAAAATTGTTGCTGAAGATAACGTCATGTATAAGACGGATGTTGGCCTGCGTATGAAGAGCCGACCCTATTATGGTGGTGGCTCGCGTGACGTGGTATTCCGTAATAACGCGATGCGTGATATTGTCAACGAGCCGTTCGTTTTCACGGTAAAATATAAAGCAGACGTGAACGATACTCAGCCTGCTGGTGAACCTGCGCAGTTCCGTGATGTAACCGTTTCCAACGTCACGGTGGATGGTTCCGCGAAGAAAAACAGTATTATGGTCGATGGCATGACCGTCGCTGAGATGGCCGATGCCTATAAGTTCTCTTTTGGACGCGATGCTTATCACCAAGGATTGCATTTTGAGAATGTAAAATTCAAAAATGTAAAGGCCACGGACATTACGTTCCTGAAGGACAGTACATTTAAAAATGTCATTTTTGAGAATGTAGCGGGAGCCTGGAATTTCGATCATGTTGAAAATATCCGGCTCGAAGACCGTGTAAATAATGATGCCGCGCTGACGACTCGCGGTGATGAAACCCTCACCCGAGAAGCAGCAACGGAATAAGGCATTTGCCCCACGCCAACGGGCGTGGGGAGTATTATGGATGATTATCTATGGCACGATTGCAAGCTTTCAAAGAACCGTCTTTTCATTCGGTGGTTGCCACTTTCCGGTCACTGCCAGCCCCCCTAATCCGACGTATTGTGTTGGGGCTGATCCTGCTGCTGATTTGTCAGCAGTTGGCCGTACTGACTTGGCGTTTTCTTCGCCCTGAAGACCCACGTAACGTTGGCGTGTCGGTTGCACCAGCTCAAGCGAAAGAAAAGCCCGCAACGCGGGGAGATTTTACCTTGTTCGGCCATGCCCCCGATGCGGATGCAGCGGCGGTTAATGATGCCGCGTTATCTGGAGATATTCCGCTGACATCGTTAAATATCAGTCTGACTGGGGTTCTGGCGAGTGAAGATGCTAAGCGTTCGATTGCCATTATCGCTAAAGATAGTCGGCAATACAGTCGCAACGTCGGCGATGCCGTGCCGGGCTATGAAGCTAAAATTGTGACTATCTCTGCCGATCGTGTTGTGCTCCAGTATCAGGGGCGTTATGAGGCGCTGCACTTGTATCAGGAAGAAAATGTTACCGACACACCGTCGCCTTCTGGCGCATTGAGTCAGGCGAAAGAAGAAACACAGCATGATTCCTTCACGGCGCAGGACTACCTCACCATTTCTCCCGTCACGGAAGACGATGTCCTAAAGGGGTATCAGTTAACCCCAGGCAAAAACCCCGATCTTTTCTACCGTGTAGGCTTGCAGGATAACGATCTCGCAGTGTCATTAAACGGGATGGATTTACGCGATGCGGAGCAGGCAGAGCAGGCAATGTCGCAACTGGCAGGGATGAACAAATTTAATTTGACCGTCGAGCGTGATGGTCAACAGCAGGATATATATCTGGCACTGGATGGAGAGCACTAATTTGTTTAGCAAGGGACAGGGATTTTTTAAGCGTCAGGTTTTTGCAAAACATAAAAACCAATGGCTTGGTCAGGTACGCCGCAAGAGCATGCTATGGATTGGCGGAAGTGTTCTGCTGATGGCGTCATCGTTGGCGTGGAGCGCCGAATTCTCCGCCAGTTTTAAGGGTACGGATATTCAGGAATTCATTAATACCGTCAGTAAGAATTTGAATAAGACGGTCATTATCGATCCGTCGGTCAGCGGAACGATTACCGTACGCAGCTATGACATGATGAACGAAGAGCAGTATTACCAGTTCTTCCTGAGCGTGCTGGATGTTTATGGGTTCACCGTGATTCCGATGGATAACAACGTCCTGAAAATCATTCGTTCAAAGGATGCGAAATCGACGTCTATGCCGCTAGCGACTGACGATCAGCCGGGCATTGGCGATGAAGTGGTGACGCGCGTGGTGCCAGTGAATAACGTTGCAGCCCGCGATCTGGCTCCGCTGCTGCGCCAGTTGAACGACAACGCCGGTGCCGGGAGTGTGGTGCATTACGAACCGTCGAATGTGTTGTTGATGACGGGTCGCGCGGGTGTGATCAAACGGCTGATGACGATCGTCGAACGGGTTGATCAGACGGGCGATCGGAATGTGACCAGTATACCGCTGTCTTACGCTTCTTCGACGGAAGTGGTGAAGATGGTGAACGAGTTGAACAAGATGGATGAGAAATCCGCTTTGCCGGGGATGTTGACCGCAAATGTGGTGGCGGATGAACGAACCAACTCGGTGCTGGTGCGTGGGGAACCGAATTCCCGCCAGCGGGTAATTGATATGGTCAAACAGCTCGATCGTCAGCAGGCGGTGCAGGGCAATACCAAAGTGATCTACCTCAAATACGCCAAAGCTGCTGATTTGGTCGAAGTGCTCACTGGCGTCGGCGACAGCATTCAAACCGATCAGCAAAATGCGCTCCCCGCGCTGCGTAAAGACATTTCGATTAAGGCACATGAGCAAACCAATTCCCTGATTGTGAATGCCGCGCCTGACCTCATGCGCGATCTGGAGCAGGTGATCGCACAGTTGGATATCCGTCGTCCACAGGTCTTGGTCGAAGCAATCATTGCGGAAGTACAGGATGCCGACGGGATGAATCTGGGCGTTCAGTGGGCAAATAAAAATGCAGGAGCGACGCAGTTTACGAATACCGGATTACCGATCACGACAATGGTGGCGGGAGCAGAACAGTATCGGCGTGATGGGACGCTGAGTAATAATCCAGCATTGAGTGCACTGAGCAGCTTCAACGGCATTGCCGCCGGTTTCTATCAGGGAAACTGGAGCATGCTGATGACGGCGCTGTCCAGCAACAGCAAGAACGACATTCTGGCGACGCCGAGTATCGTCACGCTGGACAATATGGAAGCGACGTTTAACGTCGGTCAGGAAGTGCCAGTATTGGCCGGTTCACAGACGACATCCGGCGACAACGTTTTCCAAACGGTGGAGCGTAAAACGGTTGGTATCAAACTGAAGGTGAAGCCGCAAATTAACGAAGGTGACTCCGTTCTGCTGGAGATCGAACAGGAAGTCTCCAGCGTGGCAGATGCAGCCTCCAGCAGCAGCACCAATCTGGGGGCAACATTCAATACGCGTACCGTGAATAACGCGGTGTTGGTCAGCAGCGGCGAAACCGTGGTGGTGGGGGGCTTGCTGGATAAAAGTACCAATGAGTCGGCAAGTAAAGTGCCTCTGTTGGGAGATATTCCCGTTCTGGGACACCTGTTCCGTTCCAACAGTCAAGAGACGAAAAAGCGTAACCTGATGCTGTTTATCCGTCCTTCCATTATCCGCGATCGTAGTCAATACCAGAGCGCCTCTGCCAGTAAGTATCGCTCGTTCAGCGCTGAGGAAGATAAACAGCGGGATGTGAGTAACGGTGAAGGGGGGCTGTTGAGTAACGATTTGCTGCGCCTGCCGGAAGGCGGAAATGCCTATACGTTCCGTCAGGTTCAGTCCTCTATCGTGGCGTTTTATCCGGCGGGCGGGAAATGAGTGACGTTGCCTCCCAGATGATAGAATTACGTCCCATACTGCCTTTTGCCTATGCGCGATCGCAGCAAATTCTGTTGTTGCAGCGGGAAAATGACGCGAGTCTACAGACGATTTGCGTCGCGCAGACCCCCCCATCTGCCTTGTTGGAAGTGCGTCGGATTGCGGGCTGTTCGCTCAAAATTGAACGCGTGACGGAAGACGAGTTTGAGCGGCAATTAGTCGTTAGCTATCAGCGTGATTCGGAAGAAGCGCGCCGCCTGATGGAAGATATCGGCAATGAGATGGACTTTTATACGCTGGTGGAAGAGCTACCCGACAGCGATGATTTGCTCGATGCCGATGACGACGCGCCGATTATCCGTTTGATCAACGCGATGTTAACCGAAGCGATTAAGGATAAGGCGTCGGATATTCATATCGAAACGTATGAGCGCTATTTGCTGATCCGTTTCCGTGTCGACGGTGTACTGCGTGAGATCCTGCGTCCACAGCGTAAACTGGCGTCACTGCTGGTCTCGCGTATCAAGGTCATGGCGAAGCTGGATATTGCGGAAAAGCGTATCCCGCAGGATGGTCGTATGGCGTTGAGGGTAGGGGGACGGGCGATTGACGTGCGTGTCTCCACGTTGCCGTCCAACTACGGTGAACGTGTCGTGCTGCGTTTGCTGGATAAGAACAGCGTTAAGCTCGATCTTGAACTGCTGGGTATGTCGGAACGGAATCGGCAACTGCTGGACAGCCTGATCCATCGCCCCCACGGCATTATTCTGGTCACTGGCCCAACGGGATCGGGGAAAAGTACCACGCTTTACGCTGCGCTCAGTCGCCTGAATGCCTCGGAACGTAACATCATGACGGTGGAAGACCCCATCGAATATGAGCTGGAAGGCATCGGACAAACGCAGGTCAATACCAAGGTGGATATGACGTTTGCTCGCGGGCTGCGCGCTATTCTGCGTCAGGACCCGGATGTCGTGCTGGTAGGGGAAATTCGTGATGGTGAAACGGCACAGATTGCCGTGCAGGCCTCGCTGACCGGTCACCTCGTGCTATCCACACTGCATACTAATAGTGCGCTGGGCGCACTGTCTCGTCTGCAGGATATGGGCGTCGAGCCTTTCCTGCTATCAACCTCCCTGTTAGGCGTATTAGCACAGCGTCTGGTCAGAACGCTGTGTTCTGACTGTAGCCAGCCGCATCCGGTCGATGCAGTTCAGGCCGTACAGATGGGGATCGCGCCGGGTACGCTGCTGCATAACCCCGTGGGTTGCCCGCAGTGTAGCTATACCGGCTACCGGGGACGTATCGGCATTCATGAACTGGTATTGATCAATGACGATGTTCGCGCGGCGATCCACCGCAGTGACGGTGAAATGGCGATTGCGCAGATTCTGGGTGAGAGTCGAACCACCATCCGTCAGGATGGGGTGGATAAGGTACTGGCGGGGCTCACGACCTGGGAAGAAGTGATCCGCGTAACCAAAGAGGAATGATATGGCACAGTACCATTATCAGGCGCTGGATGCGCAGGGGAAAAAATGCCGTGGCACTCAGGAGGCCGACTCTGCCAGACAGGCGCGCCAGTTATTGCGCGAGCGCGGGCTGGTGCCGCTGTCGGTTGATGAAGGCCGCGGTGACCCGCAGAAGTCTGGCTCTACGGGGTTTTCCCTTCGCCGTAAAATTCGGATTAGTACCTCAGATTTAGCGCTGTTAACTCGCCAGTTGGCTACGCTGGTGGCAGCGTCGTTGCCACTTGAAGAAGCGCTGGATGCGGTCGCGAAACAGAGTGAAAAGCCGCATTTAAGCCAACTGATGGCGGCAGTGCGCAGTAAGGTTATGGAAGGTCACTCGTTGGCCGATGCCATGAAATGCTTTCCCGGCAGCTTTGAGCGATTATATTGCGCGATGGTCGCCGCAGGTGAAACCTCCGGTCACCTTGATGAAGTACTGAACCGGCTAGCAGACTACACCGAGCAACGCCAACAGATGCGTAGCCGCATACAGCAGGCCATGATCTATCCGTGCGTGCTAACCGTCGTGGCGATTGCCGTGGTCAGTATTTTGCTGTCTGTCGTGGTGCCGAAAGTTGTCGAGCAGTTTATTCACATGAAGCAGGCGCTGCCACTTTCTACCCGTGTGTTGATGGGGATAAGCGATGCGGTGCGCGCGTTTGGGCCGTGGGTGCTGCTGGCGCTGCTGGCAGCGTTTATGGCCTTTCGTGTGATGCTGCGACAGGAGAAGCGGCGTATTCGTTTTCATCAACGCCTACTGTATCTACCGCTGCTTGGGCGCATCGCTCGCGGCCTGAATACGGCACGCTACGCGCGAACGCTCAGTATTCTCAACGCCAGTGCGGTGCCGCTGTTGCAGGCGATGCGTATTAGCGGCGATGTGATGAGTAATGATTATGCCCGGCATCGGCTCGCGCTGGCGACGGATGCGGTACGTGAGGGCGTCAGCCTGCACAAAGCGCTGGAACAGACGGCGCTCTTTCCCCCCATGATGCGCCATATGATCGCCAGCGGTGAACGCAGCGGCGAGTTGGACAGCATGCTGGAACGAGCGGCGGATAATCAGGATCGGGAATTCAGTTCGCAGATGACGCTGGCGTTGGGGTTATTCGAGCCTCTGCTGGTGGTGAGTATGGCGGCGGTCGTGTTGTTTATCGTACTGGCGATTTTACAACCGATTCTGCAACTGAATACGTTAATGAGTTCGTAAGAGAACCAACAATTGAACGAGGAAAAGTAAGGATGCAACAGTCTCAGCGTAGTTATGGTCAGCATAGCGATGACCAGCGTGGTTTTACCCTGTTGGAAATTATGGTGGTGATCGTCATTCTTGGCGTACTGGCGAGTCTGGTCGTGCCCAATCTGATGGGAAATAAGGAAAAAGCGGATCGGCAAAAAGCCGTCAGCGATATTGTGTCTTTCGAAAGCGCACTCGACATGTACAAGTTGGATAATAACCGTTATCCGTCCACAGAGCAGGGGCTGAAAGCACTGGTGACGAAGCCGACGGTACAGCCGGAGCCGCGTAACTATCCAGCCGATGGCTATATTCGCCGCTTGCCGCAGGACCCGTGGGGCACGGAGTATCAACTACTGAACCCCGGTCAGCACGGCAAGCTGGATATCTTCTCCTTGGGGCCAGATGGTATGCCGGGAACGGAAGATGATATCGGCAACTGGAATGTGGATAAAAAATAAAGATATGGGGCGATATGCCGGTCTTTATGGGTGACTGTTGCAGATGGATTGTGGGTCGTGGCTATCGATGGCGGCGGGAAAAGGACGGCAAAGCGCAATGAAGCGGGCAACGAGGATACAGCAGGGGTTCACTCTGTTGGAAATGATGCTGGTCGTGTTACTGGCGGGCATCGCGGCTGGCATGGTGGTCATGGCGTTTCCACCCGAACGTCAGAATGACAGCGCGTGGCAGTTGGCTCGTTTTCAGGCTCAGTTGGAATTTGCCGCGGAAAACAGTCAGGTTAACGAATACATGCTGGGTGTTCGCATCTATCCCGATCGCTGGCAGTTTTATCAACTCCAGCGTCCTGCGGCATCGGAAGGGGCGTCCATCCCGAGCGGCGATCGCTGGCAGGGCTATGCGTGGCAGCCGTGGCAACCACATCGGGTAAAAGCATCGGCAGCGTTGCCTGAGGCATTACGGCTTGAGCTAGTACAGGCTGATGGGAAAAAGGTGGAGAAAACGCAGAGTGGCGACGACCCCGATATCTTGATTTTACCCGGCGGTGAAATCACGCCTTTCCGTCTGCTCGTTAAATCAGAAAACAAAGCGCTCTCGCATTGGCTTCAGGTAGATAGTGCTGGACGGTTTGTGACGTCGATGAGTCAGGGTCAGAAACGATGAGACGACAGAAAGGGATGACGCTGGTAGAAGTGCTGGTAGCGTTGAGCATTTTTGCGCTGGCGGGGATTGCCGTGTTGCAAACGACAGCCAGACAGGCGAGCAGCCTGAGCCGACTGGAGGAGAAGACGTTTGCAGGCTGGGTGGCGGAAAACCAGCAGGTGCAACTGCGTCTGGAACAGCGCTGGCCGGAAGCCGCGTGGGTGAGAGGTGAAACGCAGTTCGCGGGCATGCGTTGGCATTGGCGCTGGCAAGGCGTAGAGACTGGCGACCCTCAGACCAAAGCGCTGGATGTGGAAGTGCGTCGCAATAAAGATGCCTTTGCCGCCGATGCTTCGCTGCGTACCTATGTGGTGCAGCAATAATGTTTAGTAAAACAAGGGCAGATAGCCAAACAAGAAAGGTGCAAGTGCAAGAGATAGCACGGCAGAAACGCCAGCAGGGGTTTACGCTGCTGGAGATGATTATGGCGATTGCTATCTTTGCTGCGCTGAGCGTCAGTGCATTTCAGGTTCTGAATGGCGTGATGCGTAACGATGAAATTTCGCAGCGTAAGGCCGAGCGTTTGGCTGAAATCCAGCGCGCATTTTCACAAATGGACAGTGATTTCTCCCAGATGATCGCTCGTGGCAGTAGAGGAAGTACCTCGATATTTTACGCGGGTCGCGATCAGCTCAAAAGCGATGACTGGGGCGTCAGTTTTATGCGTTCTGGCTGGCAGAACCCCTTTGGCATACTGCCACGCTCTGAACTTCAGCCTGTGGCCTATCGGTTGCGGGAACACACACTGGAACGGTTAACGCATGTGACCCCTGACCCGATTGAGGGGATCGAGCCAGGGGTAAAACCGCTGCTCACGCAGGTCGATGGCTTTCGTCTGCGTTTTTTCAGCAATAAAACCTGGCGCGATCGCTGGGATAACAGTACGCAATTACCACAAGGGATCGAAGTGGTGCTGACCTTAAGGGATTACGGGGAAATGTCGCGTATGTTTTTGATTACCACGGTGCCAGTTAAATGAGGTCTCGTCAGCGTGGCGCGGCGCTGCTGGTGGTGCTCCTGATTCTGGCATTAATGGTGACGATTGCCGCGGTGATGACGGAACGCACAGGTAAAGCGTTTTTGCGCACCGAAAATCATTTAAGTCGTCAGCAGGCAAAATGGTATGCCTTGGGGGCGGAAACGCTAAGCGGGCAGATATTACTGCGCGACGCGCGGAATATGCCGGGGCGTACGTTTGCCGGACAGAACTGGTCGCAGTCCGGGCGTCGTTTCCCGGTGGACGGTGGGGAGATCATTGGTCAGATTAGCGATGCGCGTACCTGCTTTAATCTGAACGCGATCAATCAGGGTGTGGACGATGAAAGCACGCTGGTGAAGACGCCTTATCCGGCGCAGGTTTTCCGTTTGCTATTGAAAAATCTGGGTGAGGATGCGGATCGTGCAGAAAAAATCACTGCGGCGGTGCGTGACTGGATTGATACGGATAATTATCCGTCGGCGTACGGTGCAGAAGATGAACTCTACGCCACGCTGCCAGTACCTTATCGTACGGGCAATCAGGGAATGAGTGAAATCAGCGAATTACGTGCAGTTTATGGCATAGACAGCGATCTTTATCGTCGATTATTACCCTATGTTTGTGCGCTGCCGGTGGATGCGATGTCGATTAACATCAACACACTGACTGAATTTGATGCGCCGCTGTTATCCGCCTTATTCCTGAATGAAATGACGATGTCGCAGGCGCAGGCGCTGGTGCAGCAGCGGCCTCGTACGGGATGGGCGAGCCTTGAGGTTTTGCAACAAACCGGGTTATTGCCTCCGAATAGTAAAAATACCGCGCAACGCGTGCTGGCAGTGAAAAGTGAATGGTTCTTTGTAAACCTTCAGGTGCGTGTTGGCGACAGTGATTTTCATCAACGCAGCTTGCTTCATCTGAGTGGACAAAAGGTACAGGTCGTACAGCGGCAATATGGAGGATATAGGACGGTGAATCCATGAAGATAGCGGGAAAATGGAAGCAAAAAGCCGCAAAAATCCCGGCAAATCGAGGGGCGGTTGTGCGACATCCGTGTCTCATTGTGCGTCTTCCGGTAGAAGAGCAGGGTGAGATCGAATGGCAGGTGCGTTCATCGAATGGGGAAAGTTTGCTGAGCCAAGGGCTAGGTAGCATCGAGCGGGTTCGTGAGGCGTTGTCGGCCTATCCGTCCGTGACGTTTACTCGCGTGCTGGTTCCGGCAACGGATGTCACGTTTTATGCCTTGACGCTGCCTCGACAAGCTCGGCGTCAGTTGACGCAAGTTGTGCCATTTATGTTGGAAGATCAACTGGCTACGGAAATTGAAAAGCTGCATTTTGCCGTGCTGGACATGCATGGTGATGATGGTACGGTCGCCGTGGTAGAAAAAAAACGCATGCAGCGCTGGGTGGCGCAGTGTGATGCATTGGGGCTGAGTGTCGATACCTTATTGCCCGATGCCCGCGTATTGCCGAAACATCAGGATGGTTGGAGTGCGTTGCAGCATAATGATATGTGGCTGTTTCGCCAGCCGACGGGCCATGCCATGGCGGCGGAATCCTCTTGGTGTGGTGATTTACTGAAGGCATCTATGCCGCTGCCTGCCATATACGGCTACAGCGCTGCATCGGTCAGCGGTGAGCTGTCGCAGTATGAATGGCAAGAGGAGGGCGAGTGGAGGGCGCAGCCTGAAACGGATCTCTTCACGCTGGCGGCAACGACGCCGTTGCCCGCCTCGGTCGATCTGCGGCAAGGCGACTATGCGCCAGAGAAAGCCTGGCAAAACACCCTGCTGCCGTGGCGCGGCGTCGGGATCGCTTTTGCCTGTTACCTTCTGCTGCTTATGGCGGATGCGGGGTGGGCGCATTATCAACTCTATCAACAGGCTGAGCATTGGCGGCAGGAAAGCGTTCGCGTCTATCGACAAATTTTCCCTTCCGAGACGAATGTTGTTAATCCGCGAGTTCAGATGCAGCAGCATCTGCAACGTACGGCGGCCGGAGGCGCAGGGAAAGGGCTACTGGATCAATTGGATCCTTTGCAGCAACTCATGACGCAAAATAGCGCAATCAACATTCAATCGCTGTCCTACGACGGTTCAGCCGGTGAATTGCGACTGGCGTTGCAGGGCTCGTCGTATCAGGAACTTGAGCAGTTTCAGCAGCAGGCAGCGGCCTATTATCAGGTTCAGGCCGGAGAGATGCGACAGGAGAACGATCGGGTTGAAGGCCGGTTAACCTTAAGGAGCCAGCAATGAACGAATTACGGCAACGCTGGCAAGTGATGAGTCAGCGTGAGCGTCAACTGATGGTCGTGTGTGCGGCAGTTCTCCTGTTCTGTCTGGCGTATTACATGATTTTTCAGCCCTGGCAACAGCGGGAAGAACAGTGGGAACGTACGATCTCCCGTGAGCAACAGACGGTCAGTTGGATGCAGAAACAGGCATCGTCAATTCCACAGGGAAATCAGGCGCAGGGGGAGGATAGCCAGCGGGATGTCAGCCTGCCGATGTTGATTTCGCAAAGCACCAAGCGCTACGGGCTGAGCATCGTACGTTTGCAGCCGCAGGGCAATCAGGCGTCGGTGACGCTGGCTCAGAGTGATTTCACCAGCCTGCTGCGCTGGCTTAGCGAGCTGGAACGGCAAAACGGCGTGAAAGTGCTGTCGCTGGATGTGAATGCCGTAGAGCACAGCCCGGGAATGGTGGATGTCACCCGACTGATGTTGGAACGGGCGGATGACGCTTAAGTCCGGCACTGGCGCGAGTGTCGTACGGGGACTGTTCCACTCTGCACCTTGAAGCATGACGGGTATATACCGCTTCTTTATCAATAATCAGGGACTAACGTGGACGATTTACGTGAATTCGCGCAGGTGTTTCCGGCATGGTGGTATGGTGCGCTGGGCGTATTGGGATTGATTGTTGGCAGTTTTCTGAACGTAGTGATTTACCGTCTGCCGATTATGTTGGAACGGCGCTGGAGACAGGATATTGATCGGCCAACGGGCATGACCGATGGCGGGCAGGCTACGCGCTACAACCTGTGGTGGCCACCGTCATCTTGCCCGCACTGTCAGCAGGCTATTGCCGTTAAGGATAACATTCCGCTATTCAGTTGGTTGTGGCTGTGTGGGCGCTCTCGCTGCTGCCATCAGCCAGTGTCTGTGCAGTATCCGTTGGTGGAAGTCATCACCATGCTGGCTTTTTTGATGGCGGGGTTGCTATGGCTGCCCGGTATGGCGTTGTGCGGCGCGTTGATTCTGCTGTCCTTTCTGATCGTGCTGACCGTTATTGATATAAAAACGCTGCTGCTACCGGATGTGCTCACGCTGTCGCTCTTGTGGATAGGGCTACTGTTTAATCTGTCGGAGACGTTTGTTCCATTACATGATGCCGTGGTCGGTGCGATGGTTGGCTATTTGTCCCTGTGGTTACTTTACTGGGCATTCAAATACGCCACGGGCAAAGAGGCGCTGGGATACGGTGACTTTAAGTTATTGGGCGCACTGGGGGCCTGGCTGGGCTGGCAAGCATTACCGAATCTGGTTTTGGTGGCGGCGCTGAGCGGCCTGATCGTGACTCTTATTTGGCGTGGGGTGCGTAAAGAGGATACCGCTAAACCGCTGGCTTTTGGCCCCTGGCTGGCAATTGGCGGCGCGTTTAGCGCGATGATGAATGGGTTCGCTCTGTAGAGTAGGGAAAAGAGGCCCGGTGTCATCGTTCAAAAGGTGAGTGACGAGCATAAAAATAGGCTGAGGGTTATGCACCATCAGCCTTTTTTATCTCTGTGCCCTTCAGCGAATAAAGCGTTATCGGGCAAATGACCGGTTATTCTACCATCAGCATAAAGGTACTCACCCAAACGACTAAACAGAATGAGATACCCATAAAAAAATACTTCACCGATTTATTCTCCAGCAGAAACCACGCCAGCAACGATCCCGATTGTGCGTTTTATTATGGAAGGAAATAATCACGCAGCCGGCTCTATCGCCGAAGGGTAATTTTTCCCGTTGTCATCACCAGAATCACACTAGTTATGACGGGATCGGCGCTCAATCTACGCCGAGTGAGGGGGGGAATTCAAGAGGTCCAGAAACTATATTTTCAAAATAGCATTAAAAAGCGTTGAGGCGTCTCAGAGACTGGAAAAAACGGGAGAATGCCGATGAGAACTGCCGCTCATTCCCCCGATTTTTGACGATGTTATCGTCCGGTTAACGCCTATTAATCGTAGCGTGACGATGCTTGTTGCGTGCCCAGCAGCAAGCCCATTATTGAGGCCGCGGAGCTATGCTCTCCACCCCATCGCTGGTGCGACATGTTTCAGAATCGCCTCGATAACATGCACGTTGTAATCAACACCCAATTGATTCGGCACCGTTAGCAATAGCGTATCCGCTTCGGCAATCGCGTCATCCTGTTTTAACTGCTGGATGAGCGCTTCCGGCTCGGCGGCATAGCTACGCCCGAAAATTGCGCGCGTTTTCTCATCAAGGAAACCTACCTTGTCGCTATCGTTACCGCCGCCGCCGAAATAGGCGCGATCGCGATGCTCCATTAATGCAAAAATACTCCGACTGACAGAAACGCGTGGCGTGCGTGTATGCCCAGCTTCAGCCCATGCTGCGCGGTACGCGCGGATTTGCTGTGCTTGTTGGATATGAAAAGGCTCACCGGTTTCATCATCCTTTAACGTTGAGCTTTGCAGATTCATGCCCAGTTTCGCGGCCCATACTGCCGTGGCATTCGATCCCGCTCCCCACCAGATTCGTTCACGTAAGCCATCGGAGTAGGGTTCCAGACGCAAAAGCCCCGGTGGATTCGGGAACATGGGTTGCGGATTCGGTTTTGCAAACCCTTCGCCACGTAGCACATCCAGCAGCACCTCGGTATGGTGACGTGCCATATCGGCTTCCGATTCCCCTTCTGTAGGCTGATAGCCAAAGTAACGCCAGCCGTCAATTACCTGTTCAGGAGAACCGCGGCTGATGCCGAGTTGCAGACGTCCCCCAGAGATCAAATCGGCGGCACCGGCGTTTTCTGCCATGTACAACGGATTTTCGTAGCGCATGTCGATGACGCCAGTGCCAATCTCAATACTTTTGGTTTTCGCTCCAATTGCGGCCAACAGTGGGAAAGGCGAACCTAACTGACGCGCAAAATGGTGTACCCTGAAATAGGCACCGTCAGCGCCCAGTTCCTCCGCGGCGACAGCAAGATCGATGGATTGCAGCAAGGCATCCGCCGCTGAACGTGTACCAGACTGCTGTGACGGCGACCAGTGGCCGAATGATAAAAAGCCGATCTTCTTCATAGGGTATTGATCCTTATATTCAGGCAAACAGTTAGCACGTTCGCCCTGTACAGTAATCTGCTACAAATTCAGTAATGGAATCACTCTACGTGATTAATAGTGAGAATAAATACCATTTTTTTAACGTAATAATTCAGTTTATCTGACCCATTATCCGCTTCTTTCTCGCTATCATATTGATGCCGAGTATATGCATGGCCATCATGCAGGCTGTCCGACGTGAAACCGGCTGCTGACAAACTATCTTTTAGCCCCTGAAGGGCCGGGTTTTCTGGTGAGTAAAGGATTGGTCTCTCTGTTTTAGTGGCGGAATGGGAGGTAAATCGGTCAACGATGATGAATTCTGCTATGATTGCGGCATATCTGCGTCGCTCTTTGGCTCGGCGTCACCTTTCGTTATCTCGTTCTTAGTAGAGTAATCACTGTGAGTACAACCTCTTTTTCTTCCCTCGCACTGCCAGCAGAGCAGTTATCCAATCTTAATGAACTAGGCTATACCGACATGACGCCAGTCCAGGCGGCGACGCTGCCAGCCGTTCTGAGCGGCGCAGACGTGCGAGCCAAGGCGAAAACGGGGAGCGGTAAAACGGCGGCATTCGGCATTGGGCTGTTAGATCGTATTGTGGTGGGGAACTTTACCACGCAGGCGTTGGTGTTGTGTCCAACGCGTGAACTGGCCGATCAGGTCAGCAAAGAGTTACGCCGTTTGGCGCGTTTTGCGCAAAATATTAAGATTCTTACGCTGTGCGGCGGTCAGCCGATGGGACAGCAGCTTGATTCGCTGGTTCACGCACCGCATATCGTCGTCGGAACGCCTGGTCGTATTCAGGATCATTTGCGCAAGCAGTCACTGTCTTTGGATAGCCTGAAAGTGCTGGTGCTGGATGAAGCGGATCGCATGCTGGACATGGGCTTCACCGATGCGATTGACGATGTGATTTCCTATACGCCATCCGACCGCCAAACCCTGCTATTTTCCGCCACGTATCCTGAAGAGATCGAACAGATTAGCGCGCGTGTCCAGCGTCAGCCGCAACGTTTCGAGATTGCAGATGATGGGGACGAGCCCGCTATTGAACAGCGTTTCTACGAGACGACAAAAGAGCAACGCCTGCCACTGTTGATCGCCATTCTGGGGCATTATCAGCCGGCGTCCTGTGTGGTGTTTTGTAACACGAAGCGTGATTGTCAGAGTGTGTTTGACGCGCTGGACACGCGTGGGATTAGCGTATTGGCGCTGCATGGCGATCTGGAACAGCGCGATCGCGATCAGGTGCTGGTACGTTTTGCTAATCGTAGCTGTCGCGTGCTAGTGGCAACCGATGTTGCAGCGCGCGGCCTCGATATCAAAGAACTCGAGCTGGTCGTGAATTTCGAACTGGCTTTTGATCCTGAAGTTCACGTTCACCGTATTGGCAGAACCGGTCGTGCAGGTATGCAAGGTCTGGCTGTGAGCCTGTGTACGCCACAGGAAATGAACCGTGCTAATCTGATTGAAGATTATCTCGGTATGCGCATTAAATGGACATCGGCGGATACCCTTGGCCGCACGGGTGAGGTGGCGCTCGAACCTGAGATGATGACGCTGTGTATTGATGGCGGCAGAAAAGCGAAAATCCGCCCTGGAGACATCCTCGGCGCGTTAACCGGCGATGCAGGATTAACAGCGGCAGACGTCGGGAAAATCGATATGTTTCCAATGCATGCTTATGTTGCTATCCGTAAAGCCAGCGCGAAACGTGCGTTGCAGCAGCTTCAGAAAGGCAAAATTAAAGGAAAAAGCTGTAAAGCAAGATTGTTAAAGTAACCGGCGGCTGATATACCAGACAGGGTAAGGGGCGCTAGGTAACAGACAGGAGTGTTAAGGGCGGATGCAGACAACAGAAATCGATCTGCGGCTGACGGAAGTGAGCCAGAAGCTAACAATGGTGCTGGTTCCGGGATTGCGAGATAGCGATGACGAACACTGGCAAAGCCATTGGGAACGGCGTTTTCCGCACTGGCGTCGTATACGCCAGCGGGAATGGTATCAGGCCGATCTGGATCGCTGGGTGTTGGCGATCCGTCGTGAGCTCAGCGTCTGTACACAGCCTGTGGTTCTGATCGGCCATAGCTTTGGGGCATTGGCTTCTTGTCATGTGGTGCAGCAAGGTCTTGAAGGGATCGCTGGTGTGATGCTGGTGGCGCCTGCTGAACCCATGCGCTTTGAGATCGACGATCGTATTCAGGCTACGCCGTTGCCGGTTCCGACGCTGACATTTGCCAGTCATAACGATCCATTAATGAGCTTCACTCGCGCCCAATACTGGGCGCAGGCATGGAATAGCGAACTGATTGATGTAGGCGAGGCAGGACATATTAATGCAGAAGCAGGATTTGGCCCGTGGGAATATGGCCTGACAAGATTAGCAGAGCTTTCAGAAACACTCATTGCTAGTCGTTAATAGGCCAATTTTCTATCAAGAAGCGATGGGACATTATTAAGATAACGTTTTAATGCCAGGGCAATCAATTTATATGTCTTGGCATCTCTTATCCCATTAAGACGGCTCCTCCTCACTGCCCGAGCCATGTAACATTTCCTGAATCTGCTGATAAACCTCTGCGGCAGATAAATTGCTATAGGATGTTTTGCTCTCGAAATGTAATACCTGTTCGCCACCAGAGCTATGAAGCGCCGCCATGAGTGCCAGGTCTTCTTGCGTGATACGCTGTCCTGTAAAGGCATCAAACATTTCAGAATTGCCATCCGGGTATTTAATCACGGAAATTAGCTTACCGTTGTACAGTGGAATGCCCGTCGTTGCCAGAGAGTACTCGGCAGCGGCTTTCTGCTGCGCCTTGATTTGCTCAGGTTCTGGGATATCGTTCTCTGTGGCGGTTCGTTTCTTTTGCGATGACAGTGTAACTTTGGTGCTCTCGTTCGAACCCGGCATATCTTGAGAATCGGAGTTTGTCGATGTTTCAGTTTTATTCCCTGGGCTGATGGCTGCAACGACAGTCGGGTTGGCAGCCGCACCAATAGGTGGCATAGTCGCAGGGGTCGTCGTACTCACGAGTTGAATGTCTGGAATCACCACAATATAACTCCTTCTTATATCTATTTAATGCTGGTAATGGTTTTTACCAGTGAGTTACTTCAGTGTGTTAAAAACCACATGCATTAATGCCGCAATCATTGAATTAAGGCCACCAACACTAGCAAGTTAATTATCTTTCCTAAAAGAGACATCAATTTGCTGAGTGTAATTTCCTGCAATTCAACCTCATGACATTAACAAAATGGTTCATTCAGAACACGGTTAATGTAAAACAGTATTTATGCCAAACGCGAATTATACAAAATGCAATGCATTAAAAAACACCCTATCAGAAAAGGTATCGGCTATTTTTTTTGCTTCATTAATACCCAAAAGGTATAAGATTTAACTTTTTGATTACCAATTGTGCGAAGTTATGTGACTAAATCTCTCAATTTTTGAAAAGAATAATATTATCATGGTATTAACATGATTTGGAGCGACGGCTTATCACGTATGTGCTCTACACATGCGGAGTAACGCGATACACTGTTTTCCTTGTTTTTTCCCCCTGTAAAGAAGCGCGATGCCTAACATTAAACTGACGGTTAACTATTTGTATCGGCAATCCGGTGAAACGCGTGAAGCGTCTCAGGCGACAGCGCGTGTTTTTGTCGGTGATGAGCTTATCGCCACGGAAGTGATTACCGGTATGACAGAAAGCCCGGTCAATAAGTATTTGCACCATGCACAGCCTGATGGACAGCCGATACGAGTTGAGTGGGATTGTTCAGGAACGACAGCGATGACGGTTTCTGAGGTCGAACTCTGTCCCTGCTGTCACCACGATTAAGCCAAAATGTTCGCTATGGCTGTTATGCGTTACACTATGCAAATATCATGTCTGATGAGTACCGAGCGGGTGTCGAATTATAAACTTGCTATTTGCATGGTAATTATATTTTGTTTAATTGTTGGGAATAAATGATTTTAATTTCTTGGCTTTTTTTGTTTATAATTTCTAATCTTTCTTATCATATAGTGATTTGTTATTTCCCTGATTGTTTTTAGTGTGATTTTCCAAAGGACGATCTTTTATTAAAGGAGTGATTATGTTTACCAGAAAGAAAACGATCTTAGCGGTTTCAATATTATGTATTTCCTCTTCTGCATATGCAGATAATTTCCCGAAGTTAGATAAAGCGTTGCCATCAGGCATTGATGCAACGACTATTGCACCGATATTTGATTTTGATAAAGATAGCTGTTTACCTAGCGCAGGTATTAGCCGCGGTGGGGCTCAGAACCGCGGTCTGAAACCGACTGGCGGTCTGACAGGGGGGTGCCGCTGGTCTACATTTACGGATATGTCAAATACATTGCATCGCTATGCGTGTATTGATAGTGCTGGTGCTCGTTATTGTGGTCATTTCTACGCACTCTATTTTCAGAAAGACCAGATCTTGAATAAGCTTCCTGGTATTGGCACGGGTCACAAACATGATTGGGAACAGGTTGCCGTCTGGACAAGAAATGGGACGGTGACCCATGGCAGCTTTAGCGCCCATGGAAAGATGACAACAGAACTCGCCTCGAAACTGGAAAAGCAAGATAAACATCTCAAATTTGTTTATCACAAGGATGGGGTATTAACACATGCATTTCGTTTTGCCAAAAAAAATGAACAAGCTGAAAATCCATTGGGTAAATTTGTTACACCGGATATTATTAGTTGGTATTCAATGGTAGGAGATGGAATTAGCAACGAAGAATTGCGTCATCGTTTAAATACTTTCGATTACGGGTCAGCATCGATTCCTCTTAAGGACAGTAACTTCCTCACTAACTTAAATAAGAATCGACCTGGCGGCTACCCTGAATTTACGCCAGCTAGCGTAACCGCAGCAAGATAATCATAAAACGGGGATAGTGAATCTATCCCTATTTCTCTGTTTTATTCTTTGGCACTTCCCTTTGTTCCGCACCCGCAAAGACATCGTAGATGTTGGTACAACACCGCAGCTTGTCATTGATGAATAACAAAGACCGGAACACGTCCGGCAGGTGAGCATATCTGAATCAATGTACAGCTTAGTGGCACGTTTTACGCATTTGGGACAAACAGTTGGGCGAAGTTATCCAGTAAATACTCAGCAACAACGGGAGGTACATCGGCAGGGGTAGACTGACGAAACACAAGCTTACGCCCCTTATAATCAATGCGCTTTTCCGGTTTATCACCGATATAAACAATGTCCAGGCCAGTACCGCCAAACGTGGCTTCCTGCTCTTCTTGATGTTTTTCTTCTTCACGCAGTGCTTCGACTAATTCGTTAGGTTCCATTGTATTTATCCATGAAAAAAGCCTGCTGGGCGAACCATGCAGGTTTGGAGGTTATGGCAGATTTTTGGCAAAAAAATACCGGAGCAGCTTTTAAGGCATACTCCGGTATCTTTCGCGAATTTAGCGCGTATTGATGAGTGGGGCAAGCAGGATGTGGATTATGGTCTGGCTGGATTTGACATGCGGATACTTATTGTTATGATTGGGTCATAACAATCGTAGGGTGACATATGGAACGTGATAGTGCTTTAGATTACCTGCTGTCATTGCATGGCGAGACGGTATACCGAGAAGATGGATACTGGTGGAAAGTGGATGCCTGGGAAGTTAAAGCGACGGCTTTCATCCCGCATGGTATCCGGTATGCGCTGACGTTGCATGATAAGCACAATACACGGGTATTCGGAATGGATAACGCACACGCCATTAAGCCGCCCAAGAAAGGGAAGTTTTCGGGTCGTCTGGTGTATGACCATGTACACCGAACGCCTGTGGATAAAGGTTATCCGTATGAGTTTGTGTCTGTCGCGCAGTTACTTGAAGATTTCTTTACCCGAATAGATGAAGTTATCGCTGAACGTGAAAAAAGAGGTTAATACGATGAAAGCCCTGATTGGCGTTATGCCTGAAGCTGTGATCCGCGCAAGAATGCTTGCCATCGTCAAAGGTCAGTACAAGCCAGAAGAAGGGGAACCTAAAGTGTGGTTTACTTCCATGAACGCACTGGCTCAAGTGCTCAGTAATGAGAATATCGCTTTGCTGCGACTTATGGATGAACAAAAACCCGAAACCCTCACCGAACTGGCGGCAATGTCTGGTCGTCAGAAAAGCAATTTATCCGTGACGCTCAAAACACTGAACTCGCATGGTTTTGTAAGACTGGAAAAAGTCGGGAAAAGTGTTAAGCCAGTAGCGATGTTCACCGATTTTGATATTCAGGTGAAGCAGGAGTTTATTGAGAAGTTTTCACCGAAAGCTGCCTGAACGTAGCCCAGTTCGCTGGGCTGCCGTTCCCTATCTTTTTATTCCCGCCAAATTTCTCTATAGATCAGCAGAAAGGTGTCAGTTCGGTTGGTTCAGTTGATTCACGGGCTGCTAAGCCGCGCCAGCACTGGATTTATGTGAACCAACATAGCCCTTATCGCGTTGGTTCACCCATCCAGCCAGAAAATAATCAACTTGACGAGCGTTTAACTTCATCTGGGGGTATCTCTTTTAGACCGAACACGGAATACCGCCAAATGTACCCCCCTGAAATGTGTTGATTGCAATAGATTGTAATAGACGTTGGGATAATGAGATTGGGTGTTAAGGCTTGATATTGCTGGGTTTTGTTGACTGGAGTAGATGTTGGGATAAGTGCGAATGGTGTCCCCAGCAGGAATCGAACCTGCAACTAGCCCTTAGGAGGGGCTTGTTATATCCGTTTAACTATGGAGACGTGAAGCCCGGCTATTATACGCATTTTTGCTCTGGGAATAAGCACTTAACGGCGCGTTTGCTCAAAGTGTCGGCAATCAGTGTTTTCCTCTGTGCGTTTTTTCCTCATTTTCATGCGTCTTTTGGCGTTTGGTGTGAGGTGCATGGCTCATGTCGTTGCGAATTTGCGCATGACTGATGAGTGCGAAAATAAAGGTGCCGCCGATAATGTTCCCCACCAGCGTGGGCAAGGCAAATGGCCAGATGAACGCCTGCCAGGGGATGTGGCCAATGAATACGAGATAGAGAATCTCTGAGGCACCAGCCACGATATGCGTGAGATTACTGAATGCAATCATCCAGGTCATGATGATGATAATCCACAGTTTGGCGGAATGGGCGCGAGGCAGCATCCAAACCATCGTGGCAATAATCCAGCCAGAGACAACGGCGTTGGCGAACATCTCTGTTGGCGAGTTCTTCATGACTTTCATGGCGATATTCACTAATGCCCCTCGCGTTTCGCCATCAAAAACGGGCATGTAGGTAAAGGCGAGAGCGGCCAGCGCTGTACCGATCAGATTACCAGCCAGCACGACGAACCATAATCGACCGAGCAGATAGAAATTGCTGCGCGTTGGCTTATGCATGATAGGAAGCACCGCCGTGACCGTATTTTCGGTAAACAACTGCTGACGTGCCATAATGACAATCACAAAGCCAATGGTGTAACCGAAACATTCCAGCAGAAAGCCGCCGGGCACGTCAATCAGCGGGGTGTGGAGCATACCGACGGCCATGAATGAGGTTCCCATGGAGATCCCTGCGGCAATTGCCGACCACAAGAGCGCCATCGCATCGCGTTCCAGCTCTTTTTGTCCCTCCTGACGGATCTCTTCATGGATCGCGGCGGCAGGAGAAGGTAAATGCTCCTCGTCAATATTGATCGCTTTTCCCTGCGTGCTTTCCTCACTTTCCACCACAACGTCCTTTTCTTTCTTTTGCTGAGTTAGCTTGGATTCTGAAGATGGATTCATAAGGGTTCTCTTAATGCTTAGACTATGGCTAACGATGCTGAAGCCGCAGATGTGAGCACCAGCAATCCCGATGATAAGCGTAGTCATTTTTTACGATATGTGATGGTGTGATACGTCTCACTGATTTAGTCTGGGGTGCTATGCTGTTAGGGGACACTGAAATCCTGTGCTGTCATCCACGCTGGAGTGCGTGTCGCTATGATGTCGCGTGCTGTCCCCATAAGAAAAATGGCAAACCTCTGAAAATGCAGTAATGCGTAAGCCAACGTAGCGATGGAGCAATAAAATGTTACACTATTGGCCGATATCCCGCCCTTATCGTCATCGTCCAGCCTGGGGCTGATATGAGACCGATTTTCGGTCGCGGGTATAGCACACAATAAATCAGGGAGAACAGATATGAATTACCGCCTGAGTGGGGTGGTGTTTGCCAGCGTGTTGTTGATCGGCTGCGCCAGTTCCGGGGATCGCGATCAAGAAGGTCGTTCCGATCCGCTTGAAGGCTTTAACCGTACCATGTTCAGCTTTAACTATGACGTTCTGGATCCTTATCTGGTCCGTCCGGCTGCGGTTGCCTGGCGCGATTATGTGCCGACGCCTGCGCGTAACGGGCTGGGGAACTTTTTTAGCAACCTGGAAGAGCCTGCAACGATGGTGAACTACTTCGTTGAAGGCAAACCCTATAAAGCGATGATTCACTTTAACCGTTTCTTCCTGAACACCTTGCTCGGGATGGGCGGTCTGATTGACGTAGCGTCAATGGCGAATCCGAAACTGGCGAAAGAAGAGTCTCGCCGTTTTGGGAGCACATTGGGTAATTATGGCGTGGGCTATGGGCCTTATGTGGTGATGCCCGGCTACGGTAGCGTGACACTCCGTGAAGATGGCGGTGGCGTAGTGGATACGCTGTATCCGATGCTGAGCTATCTGACGCTTTGGATGTCTGCGGGCAAATGGGCTATCGAAGGGATAGAAACGCGAGCGCAGTTGTTGGATTCCGACAGTCTGCTGCGTAACTCTTCCGATCCCTACCTGATGATGCGTGAAGCCTACTTCCAACGGCATGATTTTCTTGCCAGCGATGGGAAAATCACCCCGCAGAAGAACCCGAATGCCGCAGCGATTGAAGATTCGCTCGACGAGATCGATTCAGCGAAATAGTGTGGCGTGTTATCGCTCATTTCACAGGCACCTACGGGTGCCTGTTGCTTTTATAAAACACTGCTAAACTTATTTTTACCATGATGTTTCTGTGGTTTGTTTCTTAAAAGTTATGGCATTGTTGTCCATTTATTTACTTACTAAAATTTATTTCCTCCTGTCAGATAACAATAATGCTAGGTCGTTAACCGCTACTGATGCCGATCATGGCTGAAATGTGTCAGCACGCTGATTTTTTTGTTAGCAAGGTGATTAACAAAAAGGTCATAAGAATGATGCTTTTTACTGATGGTCGTGCGGTCGTGTGTTAATGAATGCCTGGAATTCTATTTACCTGCACTTATAAAAATAGAGATATAAGCATGAAAAAACTACTTGCTATGTTCTTCTGCCTGAGCGTGGTGGTTAACGCCCCTCTGGCGATGGCTGAAGACGCTAAAACGACAGAGAAGACAACGGATGTAATACTGATCGGCGGGGGGATTATGAGCTCTACGCTGGGCGTGTATTTACAGGAGCTGCAACCAGACTGGTCTATCGATATGGTTGAGCGGATGGATAACGTGGCGGAAGAGAGCTCTAACGGCTGGAATAATGCTGGTACGGGACACTCGGCCTTCATGGAACTCAACTACACGCCGGATAATCCTGACGGCCCGATCAACATCAGCAAAGCGCTGGAAATTACTGAAGCGTTTGAAGTCTCGCGCCAGTTCTGGTCCTATCAGGTGAAAAACGGTGTGCTGAATAATCCACACTCTTTCATTAACAGCGTGCCACATATCAGTTTTGTCTGGGGTGACGAAAATACCGCTTTCCTGAAGCACCGCTATGATGCAATGCAGCACAGCACGTTGTACCGTGGTATGGAGTTCTCCGACGATCCCAATACGATCAAAGCGTGGGCGCCGTTGGTGATAGAAGGCCGCGATCCGGCTCAGAAGGTCGCTGCGACCCGTATGCCTATCGGCACCGACGTGAACTACGGTGAAATCACGCGTCAACTGGTTGGCGCGATGAAAACCAAGTCCAACTTTGCGCTGCACCTGAATTCAGAAGTGCGTGATATCAAACGTAATGCAGACAACACCTGGAGCGTGACTTACGCCGATCTGAAGAACGGTGAGAAAGAAAGCGTGATTAAGGCGAAGTTCGTCTTTATCGGTGCCGGTGGGGCAGCACTGCCGCTGTTGCAGAAATCCGGCATCCCTGAAGCCGATCTGTACGGTGGCTTCCCGGTGGGGGGGGAATTCCTGGTGACAGAAAACCCGGAAATCGTGAAGCGTCATATGGCAAAAGTGTACGGTAAAGCTTCTGTCGGTGCGCCACCCATGTCCGTTCCTCATCTGGACACCCGTATTTTTGACGGTAAGCCAGTCCTGCTGTTCGGGCCGTTTGCTACCTTCTCCAGCAAGTTCCTGAAAAACGGTTCGCTGTGGGATCTGATCGGTTCTGTCACGTTCTCCAACGTAATGCCGATGACGCATGTCGGTCTGGATAACTTCGATCTGGTGAAATATCTGGTTAGTCAGGTCATGATGGATGATGACGATCGTTTCGCCGCGTTGCAGGAATACTTCCCGAACGCGAAGAAAGAAGACTGGAGACTAACGATTGCCGGACAGCGCGTTCAGGTTATCAAGAAAGATGATGAGCAAGGTGGTGTGCTGAAGCTGGGGACGGAGATCGTCAGCTCGCAGGATGGCTCGATTGCGGCCCTGCTGGGTGCCTCTCCTGGTGCGTCTACCGCCGCGCCGATTATGCTGAGCCTGCTGGAAAAAGTGTTTAAGGATAAAGTGGCGACGCCGGAATGGCAGAGCAAGCTGAAAGAAATTGTTCCGTCTTATGGTCAGAAGCTGGACGGAAATATTGAAATGACCAATAAAATCCGCAGCTACACCAGCAGCACGCTGGGTCTGGATTATATTGAGGTTAAGCCGGAATAACCGTAAAGCACGATGAAGGCCGCGAAAGCGGCCTTTTTTGTGGCCTCGTAGCGGTGCAGGCAAGCTATAAAAAAAGCAGGTAAGTGGCCTTACCTGCTTTGTAACATGCTGGCCGATAGCCAGTGCGTTATTTAGAACGCGTAGTTAAAGTTCACACCGTACAGCCAGGCTTTACCTTCAGAGCTGAAGTTGTACGTTGGAGACGTTGCCGTTGGGCCTTTTTCGGTGATGGTAACTTTTTTACCATGCATGTAAGACACACCAACATCCACAGAAGCGTCTTTATTAAACGCATAGGTGGTGCCAGCGCTCAACCAGAAACGATCCTGATCCGGGATAGATATCGAGCGTTTATCTGCCGGAACGGGGCTGTCATCAAACGCGATGCCGCCACGGAACGTCCAGTTATCGTCGTGATAGTAGGTAGTACCGAGTGCGATACGGTAGGCATCACGGAAGCTTTCATCTTTCTGGAACAAGGTTTGGCCGCTACTGCCTGTCGCTTTCAACTCTTGGAATTGACTCCAACTGGTGTAGGTCAGACTGTAGTGAACCGCCCATTTCGGTGCAACACGGTGGTAGGCTGAAGCCTCCCACATTTCTGGCAGGTTCAGTGTCAGTTTACCCGGTACGGTTGCGCCATTAAGGGCTCCTGTGCCTACAGGCAACTGGTTGCTGTAGTCACCATTAAAGTCGATATCGACTTTAGAGCGATAGGTCAGACCGAGGCGGTTATTCTCATCGACTTCATATAAAAGTCCTGCATTCCAGCCGTAGCCCCACTCTTTGCCTTCCAAACGTGAGATTTCTGTGCTGGAGGTCACGCCTAGAGAGGAAGGAAATGCGGCGGATAATTCCCCCGCGTGGCGTACAATTTTTGCATCAGCATACACGGCGTTAACGCCCAGACCGAAGCTGAAATGTTGGTTCAGACGGTAAGCGGCGCTCAGGTTCAGGTTGGATGTCACCAGATCGGTTTTTCCGCCGATAGAGCCTGCAACGTAATTGTCATTAAACTCGGTCGCCAGACCATAATTGGTGACTGCGGAAGCACCAATTGCCCACTGCTCATTCAGCGGCATAATGAAATGCAGATTAGGCACCCAAGCGTGTGGCGCGATATTTCTCGCATCGGCATTTTGCCCTGATGAGCTGGAGCCATTGATATCAATATCCGGGTTGATGTAGGTGACACCACCGGAGAAGGATGGTCTGTCAAACATCGTCATGGTCGCCGGGTTACGGCTACCGGAGGTCGCATTGTCGGCTACGGCACCTTCACCAGAAAACGCGCGTCCCAGACCCGATGATGAGTATTCATTAAGCTGGAAACCAGCCGCAGACACGTTTGCTGAAAACAGGGCCACCGCAACAGCAATTGTAGATTGTTTGAACAGGTTTTTCTGGCTCATGACCAAAACCTCTTTATATGCTTGTTATTTAACGTTGTTACACGGGGTAACAAGGGACGCGCATTGTAGGGGGCGCATTCAGCCTGACAAATCAGACCAGTTAGCAAAGTATAAGTTGGGAATATGATAATGTTGCGATTGTGTGGTTAAAATATTTCCAAAATGATGCAAAATTTAGAGCTGCTTAACGTTTTGGTTAATTTATGTGAAGGGGTGTTACTGTGATTTTACTGCTTCATAACACCTTAATGTGATTGATATCACTAAAATAGCTGACAGGTATGAAGTGCTGGTACTGCCTCAGAATGAGGGGGTAAAATATCAGTAAGATAAAAATATTTGAACTGGATCATATACGCTAGATAATTCGAGTTGCAGGAAGGCGGCAAGAGAAGGACAAATTCGTCGGGAACGAATTTGACCAGCCTTTGGGTGGCCTCCGGTGAGAGACAGGATGTCTCTCATTTAATCCCAATGAGCTTACTCAGGTAAGTGATTCGGGTGAGTGAACGTAGCCAACGTACATGCAGCTTGGAGTATGACGGGTATATATCTCCCCCGCGTTTTAAGAGGAAAGCATCATGACGAACGTAATTAATAAATGCAGTGCTGAAGAAACCGCTGCCTGCTGCTGTGTCGATGTCGGCACGATCATGGACAACACGGATTGCACGGCATCTTACAGCAAAATTTTCGGCGATCGTTCAGACGCGGAAGCGGCACTGGCCGCACTGACGGAAAAAGCGCGAGCGGTAGAGTCTGAGCCTTGTGAAATCAGTAGTACGCTGGAAGATGTCGACGGTGGCGTGAAACTGGACATTGATTTCACCTTCAGTTGCCAGGCTGAAACGATGATTTTCCAACTCGGCCTGCGTTAATCTTGTTGCTCGCAGGAGCCTCAAGCGGCTCCTGTTCTTTCCGCGTATCTCAGCCACGTTTCATTTCTGCTTTAAATCTTACAGCTTTCGCTTCTGCTTATGACGTATAACGCAAAAGGTCACACTTTTGTGTTGCGCGCCTTTGCGTAATGTAACCATCTGGTTAACAATGAAATCAGGTCTGACCTGTTGTGCGCGTACTTTATTTTCGGTTAACAGGAGCGTTTATGAGCGAGGTATTACCTCTGATAACCCGTCGTGGCGATCGCATCGCGTTCGTGAGCGGATTACGCACCCCATTTGCCCGGCAGGCAACGGCCTATCATGGCGTTCCTGCCCTCGAATTAGGAAAACTTGTCACCAGCGAATTACTGGTTCGCACGGGTATTGATCCTGAACTGATCGAGCTAGTGGTGTTCGGTCAGGTGGTTCAGATGCCCGAAGCGCCGAATATCGCCAGAGAGATTGTGCTCGGCACGGGCATGAGCGTGCATACCGATGCCTACAGCGTGTCGCGAGCCTGCGCCACTAGCTTTCAGGCGGTAGCCAATGTGGCGGAAAGTATAATGGCGGGTACGGTAGAAGTGGGGATCGCCGGAGGGGCGGATTCCTCATCCGTGCTGCCTATTGGTGTCAGTAAAGCATTGGCCAGAACGCTGGTGGATATGAGTAAAGCCCGAACGCTGAGCCAGAAGTTGAAACTGTTAAGCGGCCTGCGTCCGAAAGACCTGCTTCCGGTAGCCCCCGCGGTGGCGGAATATTCCACCGGGCTACGCATGGGCGACACCGCCGAACAGATGGCAAAAACCTACGGTATCACGCGTGAAGATCAGGATGCACTGGCGCACCGTTCGCACAAGCTGGCGGCCCAAGCCTGGGAGTCTGGCGTGCTGCGTGATGAAGTGATGACGGCCTACGTTCCTCCTTATGAGAAGGCGCTGAGTGAAGATAACAACGTGCGCCATGATTCCGCTTTAGAGCAGTATTCTCGTTTACGTCCGGCATTCGATCGCCGGCATGGCACGGTGACAGCGGCAAACAGTACGCCGTTAACGGATGGTGCCGCCGCCGTCTTGATGATGAGCGAATCCAGAGCGAAAAGCCTCGGACTTACGCCGCTAGGCTACCTGCGCAGTTATGCCTTTAGCGCCATCGGCGTGCAGCATGATATGTTGTTAGGGCCGGCTTACGCCTCCCCACTGGCGTTGGCAAGAGCTGGTGTGACGTTGGCCGACCTAACGTTAATTGATATGCACGAAGCCTTTGCCACCCAGACGTTGGCCAATCTGAAGCTCTTTGCCAGCGATGAGTTTGCCCGAAACCACTTGGGCAGAAATACGGCGCTGGGTGAGGTCGATCGTGACAAATTCAACGTGCTGGGTGGTTCTATTGCCTATGGGCATCCTTTTGCCGCCACGGGAGCGAGGATGATCACCCAAACGCTAAATGAACTGCGTCGTCGCGGCGGCGGGCTGGGGTTAACCACCGCCTGCGCGGCGGGTGGACTGGGTGCAGCCATGGTACTGGAGGTGACGCCATGAACGATCAACAGCCTTTCCTCTCAGCAACGAAAAGCCCGTCGGCTTTTTCCCTGACTCTCCGGCCAGACAATATCGGGGTGATCAGCATTGATGTTCCCGGCGAGAAAGTGAACACGTTAAAGCGCGAATTTGCAGAACAAATCCTCTCAATTTTCGAACAGGCGCGACAGCATGCGACGCTTAGAGGGCTGATTTTGGTTTCTGCCAAGCCTGATTCGTTTATTGCTGGTGCTGATATCACCATGTTGAACCAGTGCAGTAGCGCCGAGCAGGCAGAAAGTCTGGCGAAGCAAGGTCAGGAAACGTTTGAGCAGATCGCCGCGCTACCGTTCCCCGTGGTGGCGGCGATCCACGGTGCGTGTTTAGGCGGTGGGTTGGAACTGGCCTTAGCCTGTGACTATCGCGTTTGTTCGCTGGATGAAAAGACGGTGTTGGGGCTACCGGAAGTACAGCTTGGCCTCCTTCCCGGATCAGGGGGAACACAGCGTTTGCCACGATTGATTGGTCTGGATAGCGCGTTGGATCTCATACTGACCGGTCGCCATCTCCGTGCGAGTCAGGCATTGCGGCAAGGGCTGGTTGATGAAGCCGTACCACACGATATCCTGCTAGCGACGGCGGTAGACATTCTCAAAAAAGGAAAACGCAAAGCGGTGCCGCTGGGCTGGCGTTCGCGTCTGCTGAATTGCCCAGGCATTCGTCATGTGCTTTTCAAAATGGTGAAACGCAGGACTCGTGCGAAAACACACGGCAACTATCCGGCTACCGAAAAGATCATTCAGGTCGTGCGCCGGGGAATCGAAAAAGGCCATGAAGAAGGGTATCGGCAGGAAGCACGAGCGTTCGGCAAGCTAGTGATGACGCCGGAGTCTGCTGCGTTACGCCATCTATTCTTTGCTTCTAATGCCCTAAAGAAAACGACGGGATCTGACGCTGACGCGAAACCGATCCACCGTGTCGGGATTCTCGGCGGTGGGTTAATGGGGGGCGGGATTGCCAGCGTGACGGCGACGCGCGGGAAATTGCCGGTGCGCATTAAAGATATCCATGAGCAGGGCATTAACCATGCGTTGAAATACAACTGGCAGTTATTGACCAAACGCGTTCAGCGTAAACGAATAAAGCCGATGGAGCGTCAGCGGTTGATGACGTTGATTTCTGGCAGCACCGACTACCGCGGTTTTGAACATGCGGATATCGTCATTGAAGCGGTCTTTGAAGAGTTGGCGCTGAAGCGGCAAATGGTGGCGGAGATTGAAGATCATGCCGCGCCACACACCATTTTTGCATCAAATACCTCATCCTTGCCGATTCATCAGATTGCGGAAGGCGCGCGCCGCCCACAGCAGGTGGTTGGCCTGCACTATTTTAGTCCGGTGGACAAAATGCCGCTGGTTGAGGTGATTCCTCACGCGCATACCAGCGCGGAGACGGTGGCGACGACGGTGGCTCTGGCGAGAAAACAGGGCAAAACCGCCATCGTCGTGGGTGACAGCGCCGGTTTTTATGTTAACCGCATATTGGCACCTTACATTAACGAAGCGGCTTACTGTCTGCTGGAAGGGGAACCCGTTGAATCGATTGACTATGCGCTGGTGCGTTTTGGTTTCCCTGTCGGCCCGCTTGCACTGCTTGATGAAGTCGGTATTGATGTCGCGACCAAAATCGTGCCCGTGCTGACTGAAGCGTTGGGCGCACGCTTTACTTCTCCGCCAGCGTTTGAGGCGATTCTGAAAGATGGGCGCAAAGGACGTAAAAATGGCAAAGGATTCTATCGGTACAATAAAACGTCTCGTTTCTGGCAGACAGGGAAAGAGGTGGATAGCTCGGTTTATCCCCTGCTGGATGTGACGCCGAAGGCGCATATCGACCCGGCGCTAATCAGCCAGCGAGCAGTGATGATGATGTTGAATGAGGCGGTGCGTTGTCTGGATGAAGGCGTGATTCAATGCGCGCGTGACGGCGATATCGGTGCCGTATTTGGTATTGGTTTCCCGCCGTTCCTTGGTGGCCCGTTCCACTACATGGATCGGCTGGGGATAGAAACGGTCGTGAAAACGCTGTGCGTACTGCAACAACAGTATGGCGATCGGTTCGCACCCTGTGAACGTTTACTCGCAATGCGGGAAGATCGACGGACGTTTTATCCGCCGACCGATGAAGACGATCACGTTAGTTGATCGTGACGTTGATCGTCACGGTGTCTTTATACGTTCCCGCCGGCTTGCTGGCCTGACTGGCGTTTATTCGGGCGGTATACGGGATATTTTGCGTCATTCCCGTTCCCGCCCCGCTATAATCGTTCGTCTCGGTCCAGGCAATGTTCCCGGTGCGATAGAGTTGATATTGCAAATAGTAGGGCGTACCGCCCACGGTTGCGGTCATTCTACGCCAGTTAGCATCGTCAGAAGTACTGATCAGCTTGACGGTATAGGCACCTTGCAGCGTGCAGCGAACGCCGAGGTTATTATTGACCGCCGCGAAATCGGCGGGAAATGCCGCTGTGCCAAAGCTGATATTCGGCGCGCTGGTGATCTGGCAATCATTGGTGATGTTCATGGTGATATTGAGCGTTGAGGTTGTTGATCCCTCGTCGAAAACACAGACCACTATTCCCAATACCGTCGCTCCCAGTGAACAAAGGCGGTAATCCCATTTAATAGTCACGGTATCGGTGTAGGTGCCCGCAGCAACGTTGTTGCCTGTTGTGGTGCGGATATAGATCGGGATTGTACCGTCAGAGGAATTGAACAAACCGAGTATTCCCAGAAAGGTCGTCTGACTCCAGATGTAACTTGAACCTATGTTATAGGGCGTACCGCAGCCAGAATCCATACATAGGGTGTAGGGAACATAATCGGTGCTGGTTCCCCTGCGCATTCGCATGGTGGTGCCGCTGGGGTTGCTGTCATTTTGTATTGTGGCGGTGATGGTATTGGTGCTGTTTAGACTCAATAGACTGCCCGTACAGCGAAAACCGCTTCCTGACTGGACGACCTGTGGTGTGCCGTTAGCGCCAACCACAGAAGAGCCATACGGCCCCAGCGTGGTGGAGGCTGATTGAACCGTGCAGGCGGCATAGCTCAACGGCGCGTAATAGAGGGCGATCAGCACGAAGGCCAGACGTAACCCATGAATCGAGCGCCAGTTGATGGTAACGCGTCGCGAGATCTGCGGTAGCGGATTCAGCATCGTTTTATCCTTTTGAGTCAGTCTGGCAGGTAAGCGGGCCGACGGTCGCCATCATGGCCTGTGATTCCGGCAGTGAGAACGCCACATGGCACAGCCGTCCATCTTCTTGTGTAAAGCGTAAGCGAGTGGAGGTTCCCAGATGGGTGAAATAGGCCAGGCCGTCATAGCCGCTGAGGGTGGTATTGCCGCTGGCTTCATCGGTTACCCAGGTGCCGATGGTGAGTGGGGTGCCGTGGGTATTGCGCAGCATAATGTTGGCCGAACGGACGATATGCACAGGGAATGTTACGACGGTTCCACTGCCTTCTTTAACAGCCACACGCGATTCCACCTGTGGGGTAGTGACATTCGCGGGCAGTTGTAATGTATCGATCTCCAGCTTCGCGGGGTAATTGGACACGACCCACGGCACGAGTAAATGACCGCGTTTGTTGGTTTTTCCCACCAGTTGGTTCTCATATTTTACCGGGACATCGGGGTATCCTTCGGTATCGACCACAATAAAGGCGTCATTAATGCGATTGCTGGGGAAAAGCCCGCCGTTCATGTAGATCAGCGAACCGCTCATCTCACCCCATTGGGTCGTATTCCCTTCATTGCCATAGGTTCCGCCAGCAAGCGCGGCATAAGGGCCGCGCCAGTTTAGCGAGCCTTGATGATAAGGCGTTCTGCCTGCCCCATACGCAGCGTTCCAGCCGAATCCGCCTTCTGTCGGTGCGGTACGGTTCACGCCCACGCGTGGTGAATAATCGCCATTGCTGTCGCGTTGCACCCCGGCATTGACGCTGCCGTTTTTACCAAAGGGCATCACGAACTGGAGTTGGGCGCTGTAGCCGCTTTCTCCCAGTGATTTGTTAAAGGCAAGGTAAATAGAGCTGTCTTGCCAGACCTGACGGCTGAAAGAGAGATTCAGCAGCCGGGTTCGGGTTGCATCGTGCGCACGGATATCGAAGTAGCCGACACCGAACGAACCATTACCTTCACCGAGGAGTTGGCTGCTGAGGGTTGCCTGATAGCTTTCCCGGCTGAGGCGACCCTCCGTGATAACGGCAGTCAAATCACGATACGCTTCACTGCGTTTCGCGTGCTGAAAACTTAGGCCAAAGGCGGAACTGTAGTAAGAATAGCCGGTGGTGTATTGGTGTCCTGCGGCTTCTTTTTCGCTTTGGCTGTAGGAGGCGCTCAGCGTCCCCCAGCGTCCGGCGGTAAAATCCACTCCTGCGCCGAGCAGATACAGATTTTGTACCGCTTCACCATGCGCCGATACCGTCAGTTTGTTGCTTGCCCCATAGCGATAGATTCCGCTGACGGCAGGATCGTCAGTGTAGGCATTATTCTGTATGCCATAGTCCTGACGCAAAACGCCAACGGACAGATCGAAATCGTTCAACCCCTCTCTCAGCAAGGTGTTGGAAACGTAAAAGGGGATCGTAGTGGAAATTTGCCGCCCCTGAGCGTCTGTGGTGATGATGGTCGCTTCCCCTGCGCCGTTCAGGTAAGGGGTATTGGTCAGGGTGAAAGGACCGGCATTCAGGCTGGTGCTGTTCGCTTTATAACCGTTGATAAACAGATCCAGCGTGCTGGGCACGGCAGCGGTGCCGGTATATTGCAACATCGGATAGGTGACGATATCCGGGCGGAGGCTGAAATTACGGGCGATACGCAGGCCACCCATACGTACCGAGTTGCTCCACGTCAGGGAATTACTAATCAGGTCGCCAGCCTGATAGGTGAGCATTCGGTCGTTATCGTTGTAGCGCCAAGAGGTATCGAAGCGCTGATAGCGATCCCGTTGTGTGGTGTCGCCGCCCGAGATGAAAGAGTAGATCCCCGTATTGGATAACGTGCCGTAAGGGCTGAAAACGCGCTGTTCCATCCAACTACTGAGCGAATCTGAACCGCCCTGTGGTGAAGTGTAATAAAGGTTATAGTTGAACAACAAACCGGGGCTGCTGCGCGCGGGGACGTGCGCCACATCTTTCCCTCCGCCTTCAATGGATTGTTCGGGGAGCCAGAATACAGGCACGGTGAGCTTTAGCTGCTGGATGGCCTGATCGTAATCCGTGGTGACGTCTGGCAGTTCGCTGACATTGATCAACCCCGCGCTTTGTTCCGGCAGGCGGATGTGATTCGAACGCAACGTTGTCGCATCGACATAATAACTTCCCGCACGATACGTGATAGGTTCGACCTGGTTATTGCTTTGCCCATTCACGGAAAGCGTTAAATAGTAAACGGATTCGCTGAGCGCAGGCATTGTGCTGGGCGGTGGGGGAAGATCGGTATAGCTTTCCGCAAAAATGGTCGCAGAATAGAATAGGGTAAAGGGCGTATAGATGAGTAAGGGAATGATCTTCACGTCTGACTTCATCCTCGCTGCACGGTCAATAAATTTGCTGTTGTCGTTAACCGTCCGATCATTCGCGTTTGATCAAGATAGGAGCGCTGGTGTTGATCAGGTTGGTGAAGAGCTGCATTGCCGCACCGGGTGGGGAAACGCCTACAGGCAGCGGCCAGCGCATCTCTTGTCCCGGTAGCACATAGCCTAAAAAGCCGTCAGTTAGCGTTGTTCGGCTCCCTTTCCCGCTGCGCTCGGCTGACCAATAGACGTTACTTAGGCGGGCGTGTACCACGCCACGATTGCGAACATAAAGGTAGTTTTTTCCTCCAACTGAGCTGATGCGCCAACTGAGCACTGGCAGCGTAGGTTCGGTGTTGGCGCGTCGTTTATCCGGGCGAATGTGCGTCCAGACGCCAGCACCATCAAGGAAGAGCGGCAGCAGATAGCGCATCTGGAATTGCAGCCCCATCTGTGGGGCACCTTGCTGGTAGGGGGCGGAGATTTCATCAACGATGATGCGATAAGCCTGTTCAGTATTCGCTGGGGCGGGGTTGACGCGAATCAGACGCACCATATTGCGTTTCCCTGGCTCCAACGTCATGAACGGTGGCGTGGCAATCACGTTATTTTGCTCGGCATAGCGCTCCTGAAAATCTATCTGCTTCCAGGACATGATGCGTATTTGTAAACCGACAGGCGCATTGCCCTTGTTTTCCAGCCACAGTGCTGAACTGTTCTCATCAGATTCAATGACCTGATAAATCGGCCAAACAAGAATAGAACTGGCGGAAAAACAAGAAAGGCTGAGACTACTGAATAACAACACCACTGCCCGAATAAAAAACGTCATTTTCCTTTTCATCCTGTATTTACCCTGTTTTGTTTCTAATAAGTCAGGCTGACAGTCACGTTATCGGTGTACACCCCTGCGGGAGGCAGAGGTGCGCCGCCAAAATAGCGAGCATAAACGGTGTAAGTCTGGGGGGTAGCCGGAAAAGAGACGATACTGAGCGCGAGGCTCCCTGTTCCCCATACCCGAGTGTGTGCGGCATCGTGATATAGCTGATAAGCCAGCAGACGTGTTCCTGACGCATTTTTCAGATAGCGCTGTGTGCTGTCGCCGCCATTGACACCGTAGCCCAGTTCAATAATGGCGCTTGTACCGGGGGTACAGGTGGCAACAATCGAGCCACCGCCGCTTGAGCTGGCGATATCCACGTTGGTTGCCGTGGCGCTGCGCGTTCCGAAGTCAAGCGTGCCCATATTGGGTTGGCTGCTTGCGGCACTGGTGCCAAACACACAGCCTCGTTGTATGGTTGCGTCGACATCGAATGTGCTGCTAACGGTGAGCGCTATCGCCATTCTGGGGACAATGGAGACAGGCAGCAGAAGTAACAGCATCAATGCCGACGGAAAACGCATCGCCATCTCCTGGGTTACGTAGGCTGAAGGGCGATACGAGAAACGCCTGACCCCAGAGGACACGGCGGGACGAAGGTAAACGCGACATCGCGTAGGGTATGTGGTGACATGATGGTTCCCTTACTTGTCGGCCTGTAAAAAATTACCATTCGATAGTGGCAGTGACCGTATCGGTATATGATCCTGCGCTGGGAGCCAGGACGGTCTGGTCTGATGGCTGGATGCGGGCATAAATCGGGATCAGTTGTGGATTTCCCGTCGCAACAATCGCAATCCCGGTGTTGCTAGCGAGCGGAATTTCTGCCGAGCGCGCTGGGTCGCTGTATAGGCGGTAAGGTACGTTATAGGTTCCTGTGCTCGGTGCGAGTGTGCGTAGCGACGTCGTGGCATTCGCCCCCGCGCCGATGTGTAATGACGCGGGGGTGCCAACAGAGCAATTGACTGTAATTCCACTGCCTCCGGTACTGGTAACCTGGCTGTCGATGGTGGTGGTCAGATCGGAGTAAGAGCCAAAATCGATGGTCCCCCATGTCGTGCCTGCGCTTCCTCCGTTATCGATCGTGCAGGCAGCGATAATCGTGAGTGTTACCGGAATCTGACCATCAATCGTCACACTGCTGGCAGTGGGGGATAAGCCGAATGTGGTGAATAGGGCGATCAGAATAGGTAATGTCAGGCGTTTAGAATTCATAATGATTCCTTTATCGGTATCTCACTGATTTTATCGACCGTGTTTTTACGAAAATGCATTGATTTACGTGCCAACTGCTCATCATAATTGACGATTACAAAATAAATCATAACGAGTAATGTTAATGAGTACGGAGATTTATATGGCGCGGATTAACCAGCAGGAAAAATACAGATGACAAACCTTTTTCCTGAATAGGTGAACCACTGATACAAAAAATCCGTATTGCTGAAGCATATATCTGCATTTTTTCAGTGCCTTATGTCGTTATAAACATGGGCGCGCTGTCCTGAAATTTGAATTATTTAGTGATATAAAGGCGATATAATTCTCGCTTTTTATTTCATGGTGATGAATAACGATTCACAGATAAAAATAACAGAAAGATTCCTCAGGATATATTCTGAACCACGCGCCCATGAAACGAAGAATCATCTATTTTATTAGATGACGTTATATTTCGTATAAATTACCTTGTTTATATAAAAAGCAGAACCAAAAAACGCTATTTAAGATAAAGATAGAAGTAGAGTGGTTGTTTAACAATATCACAAAATTGATATGTGTTAAAAAAGTCTAAGAGGTTGCTTTATTTATTTTTACTGGTTATTTGTTTTGTATTTTTATTTAATTTTGGTTTTATCTGCTTTTATATGGTTATTTTTTAAATAATAATAATATCCTTTTTGGTGTTATGGTTATTGGCTTTGCCAGAGAGAAATAGGGGCATAGGTGATTAAAAATCTTATTAATCATGACATTGCTGTTATTAAACAGAAACCGCGCGAGCCTCATCTTTGCAACCGCTGTCAGGTGAGTTTATCAGGGCGAGAAACTCAGGTAACCTACAGGGATAAAACGGTATATATCCTACCTATTTGAGCGACAGGTGCAGGATACCCCATGTACATGCAGCCTGAATTATAGAAATATACCCTCTATTCCATATACATAGCGGTGTGATATGCAAGTGTTGATAATGCGTCATGGTGATGCAGTACCGGATGCAGCGAGTGATGCTGTCCGGCCATTGAGCGACGGTGGTCGTGATGAATCTCGCCAGATGGCGTGTTGGTTGAACGAGCAACATATCGATATTGAGCGTGTGCTGGTCAGCCCTTATTTACGTGCTCAGCAAACGCTCGAGGTCGTAAAACAAGTGCTGCCGCTGCCGGAAGAAGCGGATTGCCTACATGAACTGACGCCTGGCGGCGACGCTCAACTTGTCGGTTATTACCTGCAAACGCTGGCGCGAGAAGGCGTTGGCGCAGTTCTGGTTGTTTCGCATCTGCCGCTGGTAGGCTATCTGGTGGCAGAATTATGTCGGAATGAAACGGCGCCAATGTTCGCTACGTCTGCCATCGCCTGTGTGGCGGTGGAAACTGAATCTGGTCATGGCGTTCTGCATTGGCAGGTTAGCCCATCACAATTGACAGAGAAACCCTGAACCGCTCAATCATACGGTGTGAAGCGTGTTGTCATGGCTTAACACGCTTTTTCGTCCTCGTGGCTACTCAAGTGAAGGCGCTTCCAATGCCACCAGCACCAGCAGTGCGGCATTCCCCCCAAATTCTTTCGGAGCCTGATGGAAAGCCAGTACATCAGGGTGTTGTGCCAGCCAAAGCGGCGTTTGTTGCTTAAGGATGTGTTTGCCGTGCCCGTGCATCACGCAGGCGCAGTAAACGTGCTCCCGACGGCAGGCCGCCAGCAGCGCACCTAGCTCCTGTTTCGCTTGAAGCTGCGTTAGGCCATGCAGATCCAAAAACAGTTCTGGCGCATAATCCCCACGCCGGAGTTTCTTCAATTCATAGTGGCTAGCGCCCGGACGGACATAGCGTGTCGGGCCTTCTGCATCCAACTGTGGCTGAAATTCATCCGAAAAATAGAAACTGGCATCAACCTGTTCCTGTAATACCCGTTTGGCGGGCAGTTCACTTATTTTTCTGCGCGGCGGTTGATAGGTATAGGTATCCTGACGCAACTTTTTTGTGCCAGTGATTGACGTACGAAAAAGCTGCAATTCGTCGTCATTCAGCGAATATTTATTACTCATCTTTCATTCACCTTGCGTCAACATGCGATCAGTTTACCTTGTCTCCTCGCTGTCGCTAAATAAAAGTCTGTATCGGAGCGCGTTCAGTCGGTTATATCTGCTGATTTGTCGCGGGCTTCATGGCAAACTAAGTGCCAATTTCCCATCCAGAACTGTCTGCGGAGGACACCCTTGGACAAAATTTTCGTTGATGAGGCCGTCAGTGAACTTCATACCATTCAGGATATGTTGCGCTGGGCTGTCAGCCGGTTTAACGCAGCCAATGTCTATTACGGTCACGGAACGGATAATCCCTGGGATGAAGCGATACAATTAGTACTACCTAGCCTGTATCTGCCGCTCGATATTCCTGAAGATATGTACACGTCCCGTTTGATTACCAGCGAACGGCAGCGCATTGTTGAACGTGTGATCCGCCGTGTGAATGAGCGTATCCCGGTCGCCTACCTGACCAACAAAGCGTGGTTTTGCGGCCTGGAGTTTTACGTTGATGAACGCGTGCTGGTGCCGCGTTCGCCTATCGGTGAACTGATCAATAACTATTTTGACGGGCAGTTGCCAACAGCGCCACACCATATTCTGGATCTGTGCACCGGCAGCGGCTGTATTGCGATTGCCTGCGCGCAGGCGTTCCCGGAAGCGGAAGTCGATGCGGTGGATATCTCCAGTGAGGCGCTGGCAGTCACCGAACAAAATATTCAGCAGCACGGTCTGGAATACCGTGTGACGCCAATCCGGTCTGACCTGTTCCGCGATTTACCGGCGATTCGCTATGATTTGATTGTGACCAATCCGCCGTATGTGGATGCAGAAGACATGTCCGATCTACCGCAGGAATTCCGTTTCGAGCCTGAATTGGGGCTGGCGGCGGGCAACGATGGTTTGGATCTGGTGCGTCGTATTCTGGCCTGCGCGCCAGACTACCTTAGCGACGACGGTGTGCTGATCTGCGAAGTGGGCAATAGCATGGTGCACCTGATCGATCACTATCCAGAGATACCATTCACTTGGTTAGAGTTTGATAACGGCGGCGACGGCGTGTTTATGCTAACTCGATCGCAGTTGGTTGATTGCAAAGATCATTTTAGCGTTTACCGTGATTAAACGGTCATAACAATATTCATCCGTCTTACCGCTTTACCAGACGGTAAGACAGAAACAGAACACATGTGAAGGAGTTGTGATGGCAGGCAACAGTATTGGGCAATTTTTCCGCGTCACTACGTTTGGTGAATCCCACGGGATTGCTCTCGGGTGTATTGTTGATGGTGTACCGCCGGGGATCCCGCTGACGGAAGCCGATCTACAGCACGATTTGGATCGCCGTCGCCCAGGAACATCCCGCTATACGACGCAGCGTCGTGAACCCGATCAGGTCAAGATTCTGTCTGGGGTTTTTGAGGGGGTGACAACCGGAACCAGCATTGGCTTGCTGATTGAGAACACCGATCAACGCTCTCAGGATTACAGCGCGATTAAAGATGTCTTTCGCCCCGGTCACGCTGACTACACCTATGAACAAAAATATGGCCTGCGCGATTATCGCGGCGGTGGCCGCTCTTCCGCGCGCGAAACCGCGATGCGTGTTGCGGCGGGGGCAATTGCGAAGAAATATTTGCAACAACAATACGGTGTGAAGGTGCGTGGCTATCTGTCGCAGATTGGCCATGTCACCTGCGAGCTGAAAGATTGGGAACAGGTTGAGCAAAACCCATTCTTTTGCCCGGATATCGACAAGCTGGAGGCGCTGGATGAACTGATGCGGGCGCTGAAAAAAGACGGCGACTCCATTGGCGCGAAGGTGAGTGTCGTGGCGGAGTCGGTGCCCGCCGGATTAGGTGAGCCGGTTTTTGACCGCCTGGATGCCGATCTGGCTCACGCGCTGATGAGCATCAACGCGGTGAAAGGCGTTGAAATCGGCGATGGCTTTGCGGTGGTCACCAAACGTGGCAGCGAAAACCGTGATGAAATCACGCCGGAAGGTTTCCAGAGCAACCATGCTGGCGGCATTCTAGGCGGGATCAGCAGCGGCCAGAACATCGTCGCGCATCTGGCGTTGAAACCGACATCCAGCATCATGGTGCCGGGGAAAACGATTAACCGTCAGGGCGAGGCGACTGAAATGGTGACGCGCGGGCGTCACGATCCGTGTGTCGGTATTCGCGCGGTGCCAATTGCCGAAGCCATGATGGCGATTGTGTTAATGGATCACCTGCTGCGCCAACGCGCACAGTGTGGGGATGTGAACAGTCAGGTTCCTCGCTGGTAAAACATAATGAAACAAGGGTTAATCGGGGTTCTCGCACTGGCGCTGAGTGTGCCGCTGTGGTCGAACGCTGCATGGGCGAAAACGCCCTGGCAGGAGATAACGCATCCGGTGGCGGGCGCGCCTCAGGCAATCGGGAGCTTTTCCAATGGCTGCATCATCGGTGCTCAGTCGTTGCCACTACAGTCGCTGGATTATCAAGTGATGCGAGTCGATCAGCGCCGTTATTTTGGACACCCCGACCTGCTGGCATTTATTCAACGCCTGAGCGCCGACGTTAAGCGCACAACCTCGGGTAATGTGCTGGTGGGGGATATGGGGATGCCTGTCGGTGGGCGTTTCAGTAGCGGCCACGCCAGTCACCAATCTGGGCTGGATGTAGATATCTGGCTGCAATTGCCCAGACAGCGCTGGAGCGAACAGCAGCTATTGAAACCGCAGCCTATCGATTTGGTTAACGCCAGCGGGCTTAATGTTAACTCACGCGTTTGGCGACCTGAGATCACCACCCTGATAAAAACCGCTGCGCTGGACAATGACGTGACGCGGATCTTCGTCAATCCAGCGATTAAAAAACAGCTTTGTGTTGAAGCCGGTCACGATCGTGACTGGTTGCGTAAAGTTCGTCCCTGGTTTGCGCACCGTGCGCACATGCATGTGCGTTTACGCTGCCCGGCAGACAGTCTGGAATGTCAGGAACAGAGCGAGCCGCCACTCGGCGATGGATGTGGTGCCGAGCTAACCAGTTGGTTCCAGCCGAAGCAGCCGAGTAGTGAAGCGCCAGAGAAAACTACGCCGCCGCCATTGCCTCCTTCTTGTCAGGCATTGCTCGACAGACATTTTGCCGCGAGATAACGAATAACGATGGATGGGTTAATTCTTGGGCCAGACATGCTGGCCGTGCTGTTTTGTGTCGGGGCGTTGGCCGGGTTTATTGATTCGATTGCGGGCGGTGGCGGTTTGTTGACGATCCCTGCCTTACTGGCCGCTGGGCTATCCCCCGCGCAGGCGCTGGCGACAAATAAACTTCAGGCTGTCGGCGGCTCCTTTTCTGCCAGCCTGTATTTTATCCGTCGCCGTGCGGTGAATCTCGGCGAGCAGAAGTTGGCTATTGCGTTGACGTTTCTCGGTTCGACCTTTGGAGCCTGGTTGATCCAGCAGATTCATGCTGATTTTCTGAGGCAGTTGTTGCCGTTGCTCATCATTGGCATCGGACTCTACTTTTTATTAACGCCCAAAATCGGCGATGAAGATCGGCAGCGTCGCCTGTCGCCGTTGCCGTTTGCGATGTTAGCAGGCGGCTGTGTCGGCTTTTATGACGGCTTCTTCGGCCCCGGTGCCGGGTCGTTCTATGCCTTGGCGTTTGTCACCCTGTATGGTTTCAATCTGGCAAAAGCGACGGCAAATGCCAAAATCCTGAACTTTACCTCCAATTTCGGCGGGCTGTTATTTTTCATTTTAGGCGGTCAGGTGGTCTGGATTGTCGGCGGTGTGATGCTGGCCGGGCAGATCTTAGGGGCGCGATTGGGTGCCAAAATGGTGATGACGAAAGGACAAAAGCTGATTCGTCCGATGCTGGTACTGGTTTCCGCCACCATGAGCGGCAAGCTGATTTATGACAACCACGGTCACGAGATCGCCGTCTGGCTGGGACAGTATTTATGATGGCAAGCTTATGATAACAAAAGATAACATGACAACAACGCATCACTATCAACAACTGGTTGATCTCTTTAATGATTGCTTTGGCGACGAATACAATACCCGTCTGGTAAAAGGTGATGATGAGCCGATTTATCTGCCAGCGGATAACGACATTCCGTATCACCGGATTGTGTTTGCTCACGGTTTTTATGCCAGCGCATTGCATGAAATTTCTCACTGGTGCATTGCTGGCGCCCAGCGGCGTTTGCTGGTTGATTTTGGCTACTGGTATTGCCCGGATGGCCGTGATGCGTCAACGCAAAGCCAGTTTGAGGGAGTGGAAATCAAGCCGCAGGCTTTCGACTGGCTGTTCTGCGTGGCCGCGGGTTTTCCATTTAACGTCAGTTGCGACAACCTGAACGGTGACTGCGAACCAGACCGTATTGATTTCCAACGCCGCGTGCATGCGCAGGTGATGCAGTATTTGGAAGAAGGGATCCCCGCCCGCCCGGCACGCTTTATTCGTGCATTACAATCGTTTTACAATACGCCACCGCTGACGGCGGCGAGCTTCCCGTATCCAGCCGATCTGTGATGAGTGGGAACAGCAAAAATTTGAGGATAAGAAATGATCGCAGAATTTGAAACGCGTATTCTGGCGCTGATTGATGACATGGTGGAGCATGCCAGCGATGATGAGCTTTTCGCTGGTGGCTATTTACGTGGTCATCTGACGGTGTCGGTCGCAGAAGCGGAAGAGAATGGGGAACACACGCTTGAAGCCCTGCATGTACGCGTTAGTGACAGCATTAATAACGCCATCAAAAACGGTGAACTGTCACCGCCGGATCAGGTGCTGGTTAACGGCATGTGGGAACGCTTGTTTCAGCAGGCACAAAATAGTACGCACTAGTCTAAATGGGTTCCGCTTAGCCGCACTCGTTGGTTATTGATGACCGCTCCCGCTCTCTGCCGCTGCATCCGATTTCTCAACCGGATGATGAAAAAATGATGCTGAAGTCGCGGTATCGGTGTGCAAAAGACAGTATCTATGAATAACCGCGATCTCACTGAACGTGAGATCGCTTTTTGTATGCCGTGGGATTAAGCGTGTCGCTCTGCCAGCCACTGACTCAGGCTTTCGGGCTGTTGTGCCCCATTCAGACGAGCCTGTTCTTCACCATTTATGAGCCATAGCAGGGTCGGTAGCGTTCTCACCGCCAGCTTCTCCGCCAGCGCAATATGATGGTCGGCATCCAGATAATGGCTCGACACATGCGCGAACTCTTCTTTATCCAGAATCGTTTCCAACTGACGGTAAAGGCCCTTACAGTGGACGCAACGCTCCGCGCCGACCAGCAGGAGCTGTGGCGCAGGTTGTACCGCCAGTTCAGACCAGCCTTCGGCAGTCAGCGGCGCGAAGCGCTCGCGATTGACAGCAAAGAGTTTCGGACTGCGCTTGAGGTCGTCGTTGTTGGTCGCGACACACAGCGCGTCGCCACTCTTTTTGTAAGGGCGCGTGCCGTCAATACGAACCACGCTGGCGAAGCCGGGGGCTGAGGCACCGGGCTGACGTAACCGCGTATTGTCGGGGGCGATCACGGGGGTTTCCTGGGGGCGCGGCAGTTGTGGCACCCATTCATAGGGGACGCGGTAAGCACGATACAGCCTGTTGGTGTTCACCGTCTTGCCCCAGTAGGGGGAAATAAACTCCCAGACAATCTCATGATCGACGGTAACTTCAAATAGCCGACCGTTGGCTCCCTCATTAATCAATGTATTGCCGTTCGGCAGGCGTTGGATATTACTGATGTACGGGCTATAAAAGCGGAAGGCGTCAGTCGGATGCGGGATACCTGCTTCATAGGGGGAATAGCGCCAGACAATATCCAGCGTCACCGGGTTGATTTCCAGCACGCGGGAATGGTCGCGCCAGGCGTTTTTTACCCCGTCGGCGGAGGCCGGATTAGGTGCACCGTAGCCAGCCCAACCCCCGTTATCAAACACCAGAATATTGCCCGCACCCGGTAAGCCAGCAGGGATCATATGGGCATGATGCTGGCCGATAATCCAGCCGATGTGCTTAAGTTCAGGCGTGTTGTAATTAGGGCCAAGTTGCCAGACGATATTGCCGCTCTGTTTGTCGATGATCGCGATGATATTGGATTCACGCGCATCCCAGATGATGTTATCGGGATGGAAACGGGTATCGCCTTGATCGAACCACGGATTGGGGCCGAGCGCTGACATGGAGTTGATATGCATCCAGTCGCCCATCCCGCCGCCGCTCTTACGCAGGTTAGGATTGTTGTACAGCGCAGTCTTTGCATCGTCGTCAAAGCCCAACTCATCGAAATGGTCGCTGCATCGCCATTCCCAGAGAATATTGCCCTGCCAGTCCACCTCGATGATAGTGTCATCCAGCAGCAACTTATCGCTGATGCGTTCATTATGCAGGTTGGTGTGCGCCAGCAGTAGCGTGTTGCCGCCAATCGACTGCGGTTCCTGTCCTGGTGCGTAATAGCCGACCGGATTGCCGCTGCGCTGATAATCATGATGGACGCGTGCCATCCATTCGGGCGGGAGATCGGGATCGGTGATGTGCTCATAGCGATTGAATTTCCAGACCACGTTGCCGTCCCAGTCAACCTGAATCAGATCGACCATATCCTGCATACCATAGCGTGAATCGCGCTCGCCGCTGTGCCCGAGAATGTAGCCGCCGGGCAGGATCTTATTGGGGAAGCCGTGCAGACCTTCCCACAGGCGTAATTCGGTGCCGTTCATATCCACCAGCACCGCACCGCGCTCCAGCGCCTGGAAGACAGTGTAGCCGCCCCAGGCCTTTTCCGGGTTATAAATCGTCGTGCCAGTGGGGTAGACGGAAGGGTGTCCCATAATGGTGCTCCAGTATTTATTGGTTCAGAGAAGAGGCCGCAGCCGTATTGGCAGGCTGCGTAAGCAAAACGAGCAGGTCGCTGCACTGCTGGTGGAAGGCATGGCTATCGCGCTGGCGCGGATGCGGCAGCGAAATTGTCGCAATCTGGCGGATACGTCCCGGTCGCGGAGCCAATACCACAACGCGATCGGCGAGGTAAACCGCTTCTTCGACGTCGTGAGTCACCAACAGCGTGGTGGTGCCTTCTGCCTGATGAATGCGGCGTAGCTCTTGCTGCATTTGTTGGCGAGTCAGAGCATCGAGTGCGCCAAATGGTTCATCGAGCATCAGGATGCGTGGGTTAGCGACAAGCCCGCGCGCGATGGCGACACGCTGCGCCATACCGCCAGAAAGTTGGGCGGGCAGGGCGTTGGCAAAATCCTGTAAATGCACGAGCTGAATAAAGTGATCGATCAAGCGGTTCCGCTCCTTGCCATCGATCGTCTCATTCGCCAATCCGAGCGCGATGTTTTGTCGCACGGTCAGCCACGGAAACAGACGCGGTTCCTGAAACACCATGCCGCGCTCACGCCCGATACCGCGCACGGTTTTTCCTTCCACCAGCACGCGTCCCTGATAATCGTTATCCAGACCGACCAGCATCCGCAGCAGTGTGGATTTGCCGCAGCCGCTGCTGCCGACGATCGCCACCAGTTCACCGCTGTGAATCGACAGCGAAAAATCCTCAATCACCGTCAGTGGCTCACCTTGTACACGAAACTGTTTACGCAGATGGTCGAACTGCACCACCGGAGGGGATACATCAAGGGGAGTGGATGTCATACGATTTCTCCTGCGGAACGCCAGCGCGTCATCCGCTGTTCCAGACCTAATCCGACGCGGTCGAGTACCGCGCCCGTTAATCCAATCAACAGCATGCCGCTGATAATCAGGGGCATATCCAGCAACTGTTGAGCATTGATCATCAGGCTGCCGATACCCGTGCCGGATGACATGAAATATTCCGCGCCGATGGTGCCAAGCCAGGCGTAAATCAGCGACAGGCGTAAACCAGCGAAGATCGCTGGTGCGGCTCCGGGCAAAATCAGTACCCGTAAGCGGGTTGAGAGACGGAGCTGTAACACCTGCGCGACTTCCTGTAGAGCCAGTGAACGCTGGTGGATACCGCGATGGCTGGCCACCAGCATCGGAAAGAAGGAAGCCAGCGCGACAAACGTGATTTTTCCGGCTTCATCGTTGCCGACCCAGGCGGTCAGCAGCGGTAGCCAGGCAAAGAGTACGATCTGGCGCAGCGTTGAAACGGTGGGCGTAAAGAGGGCGTGACTTGTGGCGTGCAGCCCCAGCAACACGCCCCCTACGAGGCCGACGATGATGCCGCAGAGTGCGCCGGCGAGCGCGCGGGTCAGGCTGGCTTGCATCGCGTCGATGAGCGAATCATCACGCACGCCTTGCAGCAGCGTGTGCCATACGTCGGCGGGATGGGGAAGCAGTGACGGATCGATCCAACCGAAGCGGCTAGCCTGCTGCCATAACAGCAAGAGCAAAAAGGGTAAAATCAGCGCCGATAAGCGGCGAGATGGCGTCGTGGTTAAACGGCTGAGTGGCGGGTGTGGCCAGAAAACCAGACGCTGTTCCAACTGGTTGATCAACCACTCCATGGTCAGCCCCGCCAGTCCGATGACGGCGATGCAGACAAACACGATATCTAGCTGAAACAACTGGCGTCCCCAAACGAGTAGATAGCCAATGCCTTGCGATGAGGCCAGCAGTTCGACCACGATCAGCGACACCCACGCTTGTGAGAGTGCCAATCGTAAACCGGTTAACCAGGTGGGGAGCGCGGCGGGAAGCGTTAATTTGATGAGACGCTGATACCATGACAGACGCAGGGTATGGGCGACTTCCTGTAGCGCATGCGGCACATTGCGCACACCGGTTTGCGTATGCAGCGTGACCGGAATAATCACCGCCTTGATGATCACCGCCAGCTTCAGTCCGTCATCAATGCCAAACAGCACCATAAACAGCGGGATCCAGCCTAGCGTCGGGATCTGCGCCAGTGCGTATACTGTCGGATGCAGAAGGTGTTCAGCGCGGCGTGATGCCCCCATGAGCGCACCGAGCAGCGTTCCTGCGAGTAAACCGGCCAGCAGGCCGTTCACTAACCGTTGCAGGCTGACGACAAGCTGCGGTAGGAGATCGTTATGCCAAAGCTCGACGGCGGTGCTGGCGACGACGCTAGGCGCTGGGAGAATCTGGCTTGGCATCCAGCCGTAGTAGGTGCTGATATACCACAGCGTCAGCACCACCAGCGGCACGACGAACGGATAAGCTCGTGCTATCGGCAGAGACGGCCAAACGATCACGGTCTTTTTCAGCAGTATCGACTTATTCATTTTATTCCAGAAAAGCATCACAGTTGGATGAATACGGAATAAAAAACAGGTTTAGACATTGAACGCCAATGCAATAAACCGATGGAGACCGTGCAATAAATGCATATGCGTGTCCTGAACCCGCCAGCGCTGATTTATGCTTTTTTCCGCAGAACAAACCCGTAAATGTTATTTAAACCGGATGCCGTCGGTTGGGTAGTTTTCATGGCAGATAAAACGGATTACTGAGGAAAACCGTATGCAACAACCATCAATCCCATTGATAGCTCACTCTTCCCGCTGGCGACGCGGGCTGTATCAGATAATTAGCATGGTGCTGATGGGCACTGCATTGACGGTATCGAGCGTGCAGGCAAACGACGCGGCTCCACAGGATGCGCAGAAACCGACGGAGATCCGTATTGGCTTGCCGGATCAAAGTGCGGGTAGCAAACCCTTTATTCGTGGGCCATTGGGTTTAGCGCATATCCGTCAGCGGTTGGAAAAAGAATTTGAGCCACAGGGCATCAAAATTCAGTGGTCGTTTTTTAAAGGCGCGGGGCCAGCGGTAAACGAGGCGCTGGCGAACAAGCAATTGGACGTCGTGTATCTGGGCGATCTGGCGGCGATTATTGGTCGTGCAGGCGGGCTGCCGACGCGAGTGCTGGTGGGGTCGCGCGGTTCTAACTCTTATCTGGCGGCGACACCAGAATCAGGTATTCAGCGCATTGAAGATTTACGCGGTAAGCGGATTGCGGTCTACAAAGGAACGGCCGATCAATTGTCGTTTGAGCGTGCGATTAAAAGCGTCGGATTAAGTGAACGCGATGTACGGGTGATCAATCTGGACTGGACGGCGGGCAAAGCCGCACTGGCGGCCAAGCGCGTGGATGCAGTATGGGGCGGCGTGTCTCTGCTGGCGTTGCGTAAACAGGGCATTAACATCGTCACCACCAGTCGGGCGCTGGGCTGGGCGAATACCACGCAGGCTGTCGTGCTGGCGACGCAGGATTTTATCGATCGCTATCCGGGCACGACGCAACAACTGGTGAACGTGCTGGTGGATAATGCACAGTGGATCGGTGATGCGCAGCACCTGCCGGAATACACGGCACTGATGTCTGGACAGAGCCAGATTCCGCAGACGATGTTTCAAGAGGAATTGAAGGCGGAAGATCTTCCGTTCCAAAGCTCGCCGCGTCTCGACCCGTTCCTGCTCAGCAGCTTGCAGAATAGTATCGAGCGGGCGAAAGCGGCGGGGCTTATTCGCAATACGTTCTCTGCCAGCGACTGGTTCGATGGCCAATTTACTGACCGGGCGCTGAAAGCCAAAGGGCTGGAGGCAAACTGGGCGGTGTATGATGCCAACGGTAATGCGGTGAAATAATCACACAGGCGCTCACTGCGTCGGCAGTGCCAGAGCCGGTGTGCACAATCGGTCTTGCGCCAGAATGGTTTCGATCATCAGTTCGGCCAGCGGCGGTAGCGCTCTTTGTAAGCAGGTGACAATGCCGAAACGGGTTTGCATGTGTCCCCATTCCGGTGGGGCATCCGTCAGCGTAATTTCCACCAGTTGATGGCTTCGTTGCCCCAACGCAAAGCTATCTTCGCTGGCGAAACTGATGGCCTGAGTATGCCGCAAGATACTGAAGACAGAATAAATATGATCGCACTGAATCTGAGGGCGATAGTCAGGCTGACGCGTCAGCGCCGCCAGAATTTTGCGCATGCCGACAGGCATGAAAGGGGAAGCAAGCGGAAAGCGCAACAGATCTTCCGGCGTCACGTTTACCTGCTGTGCTAGCGGGTGTGAGGCATGGCAGATAAAGAAACAGCGCTGCTGGCTTAAGGGCTGCACATGGAAGTTGGTTTCCATTTCGGCCTGCCAGGTATCCGCGACGATGAAAGGCCACTCGTCGGCTAGCAGTCGTTCACGCAGAGACTGCCAGTTATCCACACTGTAGGAGATTCTGGCGCGCGAACGTAGCGTATGGAACTGTGCGACCGCTTTAGGTATCAGCGTGGTAGACGGCGCGGGGCCGCAGCCAAACGTGAGTTCGCCTTCCTGCGCCTCGCTGATTTGCCGCATGTCGGTCATTAGCTCCCAGGAAAGCTCCTGCATGCGCCGCGCAAATGGCAGCAGCGTATTGCCCTGCCATGTCAGCGCGAAGCGTCGACTCTGACGGTCGATAAGCGGATGTCCCATCGTTTGTTCCAGCGCCTGAATGCTGCGGCTGAATGCCGATTGCGAAAGACAGACGGCTTCCGCCGCCTGAACAAAACTCCCATGTTCGGCCAGCGCAAGAAAATTGCGTAATTGCCGTAAATCCAGATGCATAGTGCCGCTACCTACCGTATCGATTTTCCCCACTTTTTAGGCGGAGGGGGGCTGACAACGCAATGAACAAAAAGTCATAAGTTATAGCGAATCGATTGCTATAGGTATTCAGTCCACGGAACTTGCCGTCTGGCGCGGTCTGCGGCTACTTTGCTAACGCACAGGAGAAATCCTGAATTTCCTCCACAGAACCGAGACTCATATTGAACATATCGAGGCTGCTGGCGAGCAACACCTTGTCGCCCGCCGGCGTGGAGATCAGCGCAAGGCCGTATTTGCCAATCGACTCATTCCGCTGCCGTGCATAGCGATCTAACGTTTTGAACGGATCGCTGTGCGCCCATTCGCTCGGCGTGAACGTTTTTGCCAGATAGATATGCCCGTTAATTTTCACCGGCAGCGGTTTCCAATCGGCAGAGAGTGTCGGAAACTGCTGATTCAGCGTTTGATAAATGTCCGGGCGCAGGCAGGCGATGTGGATATGCAATTGATTCTGCGTACGGCCATAGCGTGAGTTAATCGCCAGCGCGAGGTAATCATCTCTGATCGGTTTACCCGCTTCGTGCGACAGATGACCGCGGCGTTCCCAAGCCTGTTCAAAGAAATTGGGCGTGCCTTGTTGTAACAGTTCCGGGCTTTCTATACCGCTGATTTTCTCGGTTGGGAGCAGCAGGTCGTGATAGGGGCCTTTTCTATCATCGAAGAGCACGTAGCCATCCGCCAGATTGACTTCCAGACAGGGCGCGGGGTTACCGTTGCGTTGCTGATTGGGCACGCACTGTTCGCTGACGATCTCCCACAATGCATTACTGTTACCCCGGCTAACCTTCCACCAGGTTATGGTGGCCACCGTGAGGACGATGAGGGCAGAAACCGAGAAGATCAGGATCGTGTTACGTTTCATGACGGGTCTCCGGCAAGTGCATGAGGCGCAAAAGTAGCAGGGAAAAACGGGCATGAGAATTTAGCAATAAGCCAGCAGTATGGAGTCGTGGTGATGTCATTAATATGACGTTGGTGCAAGGAGATACCCTAATCGGTAACGGTTTGTAAGGGGGCTGGCAGGTTGCCCCTGTACCTGAACGTCATCGATACTGTGGCGATCTCCCACGTCATGCCAGAGAACGGCTGAAGGAGGTTATCGGGAATGGCGGAACGCACCGCAACAGAACGTGCGTCTATCCCACTTTTCCATCTCTAAGGCGCAGAAATAAGGTGAAATAGACGTGATGACGATCATAACGGTTCAGGCTTAATAAGCTGTAATTCTACGCCGAGTCTGATGGCATGTTTGGCATTCAGAACACCCAGTTTCTTTACTACATTACCGATATGGAATTTCACTGTGCTGATTTTAATATCCAGAATGAGTGCAATTTCTGGGTAGGTTTTCCCCATACTGGCCCAGTAGAGAATTTCGTTTTCACGCTGTGAAAAAATCTCTTTGTCACCTTGCTTTTTGCTCTGCGGGCTTTGCGTCATCTCTTTGTAAAGCAAAGTGATTTTTTCATGAATAGTAATCAGCAGCATTTGCAGTTTGTCTTTGTTTTCCTCAACAATATTTTCTATCTCTGTTGGCGCATGTTCTTCAAACATAATCGATAACGCGGCCAGATTGTTATTGTTGTCATGCAGGACAAAGGTGTAGCCATTAACAATGTCATATTCTTTTGACAGATTGAAAATTTTAGAGAATTTCAGCTTAGAGTTAATAACAATATTGTCTTCCCAGGAAAAAGGCGAGACTTTGTTTATCGCGGTCAAAATAACGGGATCAATATGCTGATAGTTATTTTCTTTATAGGTATTAACCCATTCCTGCGGGTAATTTGAAATGATCACAACCTGAGACGGATTTTTCTTATTCATGATCATGTAGGCGTATTTGAGATCGCCATACTGCTTTAATTTCCGGCCGAGATAGCTTTTTATCGTGTTATTGATAATTTCATTATCAGAGCAAAATACAGACATGTAACGGCCTCAATAAAAAGCGAGAATGTACCTATGATATAGGTGATGCCATGAAAGTATAGTGCCGAACTATACCTAAGTCTAACTACTGTTACTTCATGATATCACTTATAATTTTCCCATGAACAGGACAATTTATAAAAAATTAAAGAAAATAAAATTTTAAAGAATTGTTACAAATTGATTTGCCAACCCAGGGAATTATCCATAGATTTGCTCCTGTTCGATATACTGGATTTAGGGCGTTTTGCATCAGATCACTCGCCCTAAATCCAGTTCTCCTGCTATTCGGTATCGGATAGTAAATAATCCGTTTTCGCTTATCAACTTCTTTGTCTTTTGCGATTTATCGCCACGCTTTTCCTGTTTTCCTCCGTTTTTAAAGACTGTGACGCAGCCATGTGTAAAGAGGCGGCGGCGAGGCTAATGTTTTGATAATATTGCTATATCGAATCCTATTTAGCTCGTCAGCATCGGCTGGCAGGAGTGGTAATGAAAGTCCGTACCAAGGCACGCCGTGAAGCCATTGTTAAAACGGCAGCGCAGCTTTTTCAGGAAATGGGCTATGAACGAGCGACGATGAATGAGCTGGCGAAACGGGTTGGCGGTTCTAAGGCTACGCTGTATGGCTATTTTTCAACCAAAGACGAACTGTTTACGGCGGTTGTGCGTGAGCATGCGACCATGCATCTGTCCGAGGCGACGGCAGAACTGATGATGGACGTTCTGGAATCCGTAACGCTGGACGCGCAACTGACGCGCTTTGGTGAACGCATTCTGTATGTGCTGACCAATGATAGTAGCGCGATGGCGATTTATCGGATGGTGGTGGCAGAGGCGGGACATTCCGACATCGGTTCGCTGTTTTATGAATCAGGCCCGAAAGAGAACGTCGATAAACTGTCCGAGTTGATGGCGGCCGCGATGGCGCGACAAGAACTGAAACCGGGGAGCCCGCGTCTGCGAGCCGTGCAATTTTTATCCCTGCTGACGGCAGAAATCGACGATCGTATATTCCACCGTCATTTGCAGCCGATGAGCCTCGAGCGCATCCGTGAGATGGTCGATAATGCCGTCAGTATGTTTATGGCCGGGGCGGCGGCGTAAAGCAGGTTCCGCTGCGATCTGGCATCCAGCGGATCGCTGTTGTCGCGATGTGTTCCGCCAACCGGGTGATGACCTGCTGTTGCGCGTGCAGCATCGCGCCATCGCTTCCTGTTTCCTGCTCGGTAATCTGACTGCGGCAGACCAATCGTGCGCGTGCGTCTTCTCCGGTGGTGCTCAGGCTCCAGTCAGCATCCAACATTACCAATCGACCGGGCCAACTATCAAATCGCCGGACCTGAAGATGGATCCTGACCACTGGCGTTTCTGCCGAACGCACCAGCCCTGAAATATCCTGCGTATTAAGGCGCTGTGACAGATCGGCGGAAAGCGCGGTACGAATTTCCTCACTCAACGGGCTAAGCCAGCGTTCGTTATCCAGCACGACAGCGCCGCTCTCTCCCTGCCGAATGACAAGCTGTGGCGTATCGATCTGCGCTGGCACGCCAACAGGAAGGACATCAATGAAAAAGGGGGCCGGATAGGTTGCCCCTGTGGTCGGCGCAAGGGAGGCACTCGATGATGCTGGTGCCAGCAGCGTGTGATAACGAATCGGTGATGATGAGCAGGCGCTCAGTAACATCAGCGCGGCCAACTGACAGCATAGTGCCACTCGTTTCATTTTGCAGATCCTTGTGGGGTGGCTAAGTCGGTATGATCTGCTGATAGCGACGGGTCATTCGAGCGCCCGTGGAGCAGCGATTCCGGGTGACGATCAACCTGCTCTATCAGGCTGCGTAAGGCGCGTAATGTGCGCTGCATATCTTGTAATGACTGCGTGATGCCCAATTGCAGTGGAGAATCCTCTTCCAGCACATCTTGTGCGCGGCGGGCGGCTAACTGCATGTCTTTCATCAACCGATTGGCTTCTGGCAACGTTTGTCCATTAACCTGTCGCAGTGTTTTATTCGCCTCTAGCAGCGTTGTGTTCATGTTGCGGCCTATGGCATCCAGCGGCAGGTTATCGATCTTGCCGATGATACTTGCCATCTGAGTTTGTAACCGATCAAACCCACCATTGACGGTGGGCAGCATCAATGGTCGGGCGTTGATATCAAATGGTGTTTTTGCCGCATCGGGCACAAAATCGAGCGAGATATAGAGTTGTCCGGTCAGCAAATTGCTTGGCGCAACCTGTGCGCGCAGGCCGTGTTCAACCAGATCGCGCGTGAATTCGGCGGTTTGCTGTTCGAGCGATGTCGTCTGCTTAGGCAACTTATCCAGTACGTTACCGAGACGGTTAGGAAACACCTCGATGCTAACGACGGTAGGAAAACGATAGCCCGTTTTACTGTAATCCAACTCAATGGCGGTAACGTGGCCGATGTTGACGCTGGAGAACGCCACGGGCGCCCCGATCTCCAGGCCGTGCAAAGAACGATCAAAGCGGAGTTTGAAGAGGATGGGCGGGCCATCGGGGGGAGATAAGGCCGATTCTCGATCGCTTGCCAGTTTGTAGGTGGTGAGTGGTTCCGGTCCGGCAACCGTGTCGTCCAAATCGGGGGTGGAAAATGCGATGCCACCAGCCATAACGGTAGCCAGTGTTTGTGTTCTTAGGCGAAAACCGTTGGCATCGACCGAGAGATCCAGCCCACTCGCATTCCAGAAACGGGTATTCGGTGTCACAAAGCGGTCATACGGCGCATCGATAAAAACCTGAAGCAGGACACTGCGACCGTCACTGTTCAATTGATAGGACGCGATGCGACCCACGGGGATGCGGCGGTAGTAAACGGGCGAACCACTATCCAGCGAACCGAGATCGTCTGCCTGAATGACAAAACGGCTGCCCGGCATACCGTTAATCACGGCGGGGGGTGACTCCAGACCGACAAAACGCGTTTCTCCCTGAGTGGATTCGCCTTTATCGGCGCCAATATAAGCACCGGAAAGCAGGGTATCGATGCCGGTGACACCGTTGATGCCGACGCGTGGACGAACCACCCAGAAGCGGCTATCGGCATTCGCCAGACTTTCCGCATTTTTATTAAGCTGGACGGTGACGAGAACCTGCTTGCTATCTTTACTCAGCGCGATGTCTTTGACCGTGCCGACCGCCACATCCTTATATTTGATGATGGTACGGCCCGCCTCAAGGCCTGTCGCGCTCTGAAAGGCGATCATGATTTCCGGCCCGGTATCCGACCAGGTATGAATCAGCATAGCGAGCCCCGTTAGCATGGCGAGCGCGGGAACCAGCCAGATCAATGAGATTCTCCAGCGTTGGCGGATAATCACCGGATCGCCGGGTTGTTCGTGGATCATGGTTTGTCACCTTTCCAGATAAGACGCGGGTCATAGCTCATGGCAGATAACATGGTCAGTATCACCACCAGCCCAAAAAAAAGAATGCCGCTACGGGGTTCCGCTTCACTGAGTGGCGGAAATTTGACGAGCGCAGAAACGGCGGCAATCACAACGACATCCAGCATGGACCAGTAACCCACCCACTCGGTTAGCCGGTACAACGCCATACGTTCAGCCATTGCCTTACGGCTTTTTTGATGTGACATGAAGATCAGCAGGCCGAGGATCAGAAATTTCATACAAGGGATGACGATGCTGGCGGTAAAGATCAGCAGGGCGATGCCGTAATCGCCGCTGTGCCAGAAATCCATCACGCCACTTAAGATGGTGCTTTCGCTTCCCAATCCAAACAGATGGGTGGACATCACGGGTAACACGTTGGCAGGAATATAGAAAATCAGGGCGGCAACCAGTAACGCAGAAGAGAAGGTAGTGCTGCCCTTATCGGGCGGTGCCAGCCGCGTTTGGCAGCGTGGGCAGCGCGCTGCATGGTGTGTGTCTTCATCATGTTGACAGACTAGCCCACACAGTGGGCAGGCGATCAAGGATAACGGCAGGGGAGACGGATTATTTTTCATGGCCGACCACGCTGCGGTGACTGTCGGTGGGCATCAGCGCCCACAGTGGACGCAGATCAACACTGTTGACGACAACGAGCAGCAACATCAGCGCTGCCAGCGCCCAGCAACCCTCACCTGGCATCACTTGCGTAAATCCAGAGAGCTTGATGGCGGCAATCAACAAACCCAGTGTGGCAATCTCCAACATGCTCCAGGGGCGAAGCCACAGCAGTACCTTCATCACCGGAATAAAACCGGGAGCGCAGCGATTGCGATTGGCAAACATCAACACCCAGCCCGTCAGCATAATTTGCAAAAACGGCGCAATAATCAGGAGAAAAAAACAGCCTATTGCCAGCGGTAACGTGGCACCGTTAGCTAGTGCGAGCGCCGTTTGCCACAGCGTGGCGGTATTCTGTAGCGTATGAAAACTGACGGTTAGTACCGGATAGAGATTGGCGATAAAAAAAAGGATGGCCGCTGTTTGTATCAGCGCCAGTCGATGGCCAGTATTTATCCACCCTGCACGATACAGGGTGGACTGACAGCGGGTGCAGCGTGCGGCCTCACCGGGATTTAACGCCCGGTAGTGGTGCACGCTGTCGCAGTGCGGGCAGATAATTAAGTGGGGGTAGATTGTCATCATACTGTTCCGCACCGTTTGTATACGCTCGATTTGGCTTATTTCAGTGTGTCGAGCAGTTCTTCAGCCGCTTTATCAATACCTACTTCCGCAGCGCTCAGCGAGCCTACGCTGGCGCTGACATTCATCGCGTTCGGATACTGTTTCGCGACATAGGCATTGAGCAGCTTGTTGGTCGTTGCATCATAAATTTCAACGGCATAGCTTACCGAACCATTCAGTAGACCCTCTTTACCGCGAATAGACTGCACGATGTTGTATGGCCCGCCAGCCAGATCGAATTTGGTAAACGTACCGGCAACCGGTGTCGTGGTATCAGCACCCGTCAGCGTCAGTTTTAGACGCAATGTACCGGGGGCCGGTGAGGTCACTTCGTTGAAACGGGAACGCAGGGTTTTGTTGAATGTATCCTGCATATAGGCGGCCAGCGACTGCTTGTCCTGCTGTGACATGTCATTAAATTGGTTGTCGCTTCCCTGATAAATGCTGACGGGATCGATGATGATGTGGGTGTATTGTTTCCAGTCGACGGGCGTGGTGTAACGGTAAGGAATGCGATCGGCGTGCTCACCGGTGTTTTGTGCTAATTGTGAGGATGATGCGATGCCGCTGTAGCGCACAGGGGGATTGCTCGCGCAGCCCGCGAGTACGACAGCCAAAGCTAATACGGTAGGACGTGCAACCCGGGATAATGTGAACATATGAGAATCCTGTAAAGAGAACCACGAAATAGCGTGATAGCACGCCGGCTTAGCGACACGATGTTTAGATGTGGGCTGTTCCTGTACCCGATCGTCTCACCATGTGTCATTTTATTTAAAACTAAACTGTACGGTATGTTTTTAGTTTTTTCTGATTACTCTGTCAAGAGAGGCGTGAGGTTTTCTTCTTAAGCAATATTTCTGTCACGATTTGGGATAAGGTGTTGGCGAACGCTGCCGATATTAATGGTTCAGGGGATGCTATCCACACCTTCAAGGATGCGAGCTGGCGGTATACTGAAGAGGGCTGATATCCGACTGGTTCGATGATTGACATCGTTGGATGATAAGGTTGATACACTTAAAAATATTTTACGCTTGACGCTGGATAATATTGAAGAACACGACTATCACGTACAGAGGAGCGGTCGGATGTTGGTTCCTGTTTGCTCACATCTCGAATGTTGCCTTGTTACGGTATACCTATAATGACTCGCACTGAGGAAAGCATGGATAATTTTCAAAAAGAAATCGATGAGAGAACGAACCTCACCTCTGCTAATAAATTTGAACTCTTGTTATTCCAACTGGGCAAATCACCTGACGGCGGCAAATCCGAGCTGTTTGGCATCAACGTGTTTAAACTGCGTGAAATTGTGCCGATGCCGACATTGACCAAAGCGGCTGGCATGACCTCGCCAATGCTGGGTATGGTCAATATTCGTGGACAAATCATTCCTGTTATCGATCTTCCTGCCGTGGTGGGGAGTTCATCGGAAACCAGGCTGAACATTCTCCTTATCACTGAGTATGCGCGCAGTACGCAGGCTTTTGCCGTGGAATCGGTAGACGACATTGTTCGTTTGGAATGGAGCCAGGTTTTGACGGCTGAAGCGGGCGTGAGTAGCTCTTACATCACGAGTATTGCGCGCCTTGATACGGATAAAGACAGCAACCGTCTGGCGCTGGTGCTGGATGTTGAACAGATTCTGTTTGATATCATTCCGGGCGAGCGCGAAACTAAACTCAAGAACGTAGAAGAAACCATTTATCCCTACACGCCTGGGGCGATTGCGATTGTGGCAGAAGACTCCAAAGTCGCTCGCTCGTTGCTTGAACAGGGGCTAAACCAGATGGGTATTCCGTTTAGCATGCATATTACCGGGCTGGATGCCTGGAACAAAATTCGGCAAATTGCACAAGAGGCACAGTCGGAAGGTCGCCCCATTTCGGACAAGATCTCACTGGTTCTGACCGATTTGGAAATGCCGGAAATGGATGGTTTTACGCTGACAAGAAATATTAAGCGTGAAGAATTCCTGAAGAATATTCCCGTAGTGATTCACTCTTCCCTGTCGGGTAGCGCGAACGAAGATCACGTACGTAATGTTGGCGCAGATGCTTACGTCGCGAAATTCGAGATCAATGAGCTATCGACGGCGATCCAAACGGTGTTGAGTAAAGCTAAAGTACGCCACTGATTGGTAACGCGGTGGTATTATTACATTCGGCCTTTGCCTCCTCCTTCATAGGAGAGGGCAAAGGCCGATTTTTTAGCGAGTGTTCGTTTTTAACTGCTGACAGATACACGTTCTGACCCCTGAATAAACCGAGCCAGAAAGACGCTACGGTCAGAAAAGCGGGGTTATCAGAATGAGGTCGTTACCCCCGCATAGTAGGCACGTCCCGGTTCGTTATAGGTGGAAGCGCCTTTCGCCTCGCGATAAATCTGCTTATCAAACAGGTTGCTGATACCGGCATTGACGCGCAGGTTCTTACTGAACTGGTAATTCACACCGACACCCGCAACGGAATAGCTGCCGATTTCACGCGAGGAAAGCCCATTGTTGTACTCTGTCCAGTTGGTTGCGTATTGACGCGGTTTTTGCTTGCCGTACATTGTCCAACTGACGTTGGCAGAGAGTTTATCCGTAGCCTGCCAGTCCAACATCGTGTTGACGGTGTACTTCGGGATGATCGACAGCGGATTGCCGGTGTCTTTATTCTTCGATTCAATCATATAGGTGGCGTTGGTGCTCCAGTCCAGCGTGTCTTCGATCACGGGCACCAGCAGGTTGGCTTCCAGTCCTTCCACCAGCGCTTTACCGCCATTTTCCCAACGCAACATCGCCGCATTGGACTGCGTCAGCCCGAGAATATCGGTGCCGGAAACAATCTTGTTTTTATAGTCATTACGGAAATACGTGACACCCGCCTGCCAGCCGTTATGTTTGAACTCCAGCCCAATTTCTTTGTTGACGCTGATTTCGGGATGCAGATTATCATTCCCCATCAGATAGCAGCCGCTACCGTTAGTATAATCCACGCCGAACGGACAGCCGTTACCACGCGAATAGAGCAAATAGCCAGTCGAGGATTGATAAAGGTTTGGCGCTTTAAAAGCGCGTGCAATACCGGCTTTCACGCTGAACATCTCGCCTAGCTCCTGCTGGATGTTCAGGCTGGGGCTGTAATTGCCGCCAAATTTGTCGTGATAATCGAAACGCAGGCCGGGAATGACTTTGGTGCCGGGGACGACTTCGATGTTGTCTTCAAAATAGATCGCACTGAGCTCGGCGCTGTTTTTGCTGCTGCGCTGAGCAGGGTTGACGGATGTACCGGGAAGAGTATCGCTGCTGTTTCCTGTATAACTGCTTGAAGCCGGATCGTTTAACTGCTCCCGATTCCACTCGGCACCCAGCGTGAGCGTTTGTTCCGCCCAAAGCTCAAGCGGAATATTAAGCTCACTGTTAAGGCGCAGATTCTTCAAACGGCTGGTACTGTAACGATCGCTATTGATCGAGCCTTCAAAACGACCAAATAATCCTTCATCAAGCCGGGTGTTATTCGTTTGGTCGTAAGCAAAGCCCAGCTTCGATTGTCCCCAATCCCAGATGCCATTATGTGTAACCGCGTAATTCTGGCGATATAGCCGGTTGGTTTCCGCCCCGCTTTTTGCCAGACTTTCGGGGATTGCGCCTCCGCCGCTGAATTGCGTATCACCGGTATAGATATTCCCCTGACGGCTATAGCCCGCTTCAACATCAATGATCTGTTGTGGTGAGAGCTTCCACGATAGCAACGTATTGATGTCCTTATTGCGCACGCCTTCTCGTCCGGCAGCCGCAGAACCGTTCTGGTTCCGGTTAATATCCCAACTGTCGGAATCGGTTTTATTGATATTGCCGTACAGCCGCATGGTGAGCGCATCACCTGCCAGCGGGCCACTCAGGTTGATATTGGCGCGGCGTGTGGCACCTTCTTTGCTGTTTTCCGGCTGATTGCCGTACAAGGAAAGCGAGCCGGTCCAGACGGTGGACGGGCGTTTAGTAATAATATTCACCACACCTCCAGCGGCACCAGAACCGTAACGTGCGGCAGCCGGGCCACGAATGACCTCAATGCGTTCCACTTCTTCTACTGGCACCCAGTTGGTGTCGCCACGGGTATCCCGTTCGCCATCCCAGGCGTAGCGGATCGCGTTACGTGAGGTCACAGGACGACCATCAATGAGGATCAGCGTGTTTTCCGGCCCCATCCCGCGCAGGTCGATCTGGCGGTTGTTGCCTCTGGCTCCTGTGGCACTGTTGCCTGTGAGGTTCACGCCCGGCATTTTGCGGATGATGTCTGACAGATCGTTAACGGGCGGCGCTTTTTTAATGTCATCTGCCGTGATGATGGACACGCCAGGCTGCTGTTTTAATTCCTGCTCGGCGGTGGCTTTGACGGTCATCACATCTTCGTCAGCGGCCTGTGCCGTGCTGACGTGTGCACTGAGTAATCCGGCAACGATCAGTGCCAGTGGTTTCATGGTATGGAATTGCTGTTTGTGCATTTTGAATTTTTCATCCCTAACAACGCGCTATATACGAATGCAAACGAGAGGTATTTGCGTTTGTTAATTTGGCAAAAAATAGTACATATGTACAGTTTTTATTGCGAAAGACAGATAGGGAGAAGGGCGGCAATAATCAGGGAATCAACGGTTTTCCTGTGAGAAAACCGTATGGTTTAGCGAAATAATGCTGTTCACGTCGTGTGAATTTAGGGGAAAACACGGTGAGAAGGTTGCCGCAGGGATACCTCGCACCGCGGTATCTCGAATTTTAAACGCACGGCATTAATGGATTAGCGAAAGGCGTTATACAGGGCAGAAACTGACTGATAAACCAGTTCGCGCGGCAGCGTACGCTCGTGTTTTTCCAGCAGTGCGCGGATGAAGAAGCCATTCAGCAACGTGCCCAGCGGCAGTGCAGCGTTGTCGGGAGCGACCACTTTGATGATGGCGACAACGGTGTCAGACCATTCGAGCGCGATAGGGCGCAGAGAAGGGCGTGAAATGGCGGCGGTAAAGAGTTCGTACTCGCGTGCCAGTTCGTCAATATCTTCGATGCCGCGCATGACAAAATCGGTCAGGACATCGCACGGATCGTCGTAACGACGTTCGAGGAACCAGCTAAACATATCATCGCGAAACAGGGTAATCGCGCTACGCATGACGGCATTCAACATGTCGTCCAGACTGTTAAAGTGATAGGTGGTTGATCCCAGTGGAACCTGAGCCTCATGCGCGACGGCGCGATGTGTTAAGGCGCGAATACCATCACGTTTGATGATGTTCGTGGCTGCGTCAACAATGTGCGCCGCGCGGGAATGTACGATTCCCGTCCCGATGCCGCTCGGCGTGATACCTTTCTCGACCAGCCAGGCGATCGCCTGTTCGGCGGTAGTTTTGCCCGAGGGAATAACGGGCATTGCTTGCGGGGAAGCGCGGGTAAAGGCTGGCGACGTGGTGAGATTATCTGCCGTGACGAGTGCGCTATCGTCCGGTTGAAACAAGGATTTGGCATCATCGAGCATCGCCTGTCGTTCTTTGCGATCCAGCGTGACGAAGCCTAATCCCTGTAGCAGGAAAACGCCTTCTGTGGCGAGAAACGCCAGACGGATACGGCGCATTGTCGGCGTCGCGTCGCGTAGCCGATCTAATCTGGTGCGATAGAATTCCCGTACCGGTTCCAGCATGGCAGGGGAGTGAACCAGTGCGGTAAGCAGGCCAACCGCGCGCGAGGTCGTCTCGTCTTCTTCCTGCGCGATTGCGGTAATGTAGCCCAGTACATCAGCGTGAGATTGATCGTTATAGCGTGCAGTTTGCTGCTGTGCCTCCCGCTCAAAACGGGCAAGTTCACGCGACAGCATCGTCATGATCAACTGGTCTTTACTGGGAAAGCTGTAAACCAGCCCGCCTTTGCTAATACCGGCTTCTGCCGCCACGGCATCTAATGTAAAACGATGCACGCCATCGCGCAGTAGTACGGTTTGCGCAGCGTCCAGAATCAGATCGTTTTCAATGGTTTTTTTGCGCGCCATCACATTACCTTGTATTTTCGACTTGTCAGTCATATATTGCGCTCGGCAATCCGCATCTTAGCCTATTCGCTTTTCCTTTGCTGTCGTTCTTCGTGATTGAGTGGTTTATTTTTGAGGTGTTATCGATGTCTGATTCGTCTTTACTGGCGTCGCGCAGTTTTGTTCTCATCGGTATTTTAGGCATCCTGTGTGCCTTTGATGCCATGTCGATTGATATGTATCTCCCGGCTTTTCCTGCGATCCAGCAGGCTCTCGGGGCAGATGCGGCAGGAATGCAGACGTCTCTGTCTGTCTTTTTGATCGGTCTGGCGCTTGGGCAACTGGTGTATGGGCCGCTGACCGATCGCTATGGTCGCAAAGCTCCACTGCTGCTCGGCATTGTGCTGTTTTCTGTGTCTTCCCTGCTGATCGCCCATGCTTCCTCGTTATCGTGGTTTGTCTTCTTCCGTCTGATGCAAGGCCTTGGCGGTGCGGCCGGATTAGTGATCCCGCGTGCCATCGTGGCGGATTTGTACTCGGAGCGCGATGCGGCAAAGGTGTTCTCGCTGCTCATGCAGGTGATGGCGATCGCGCCGATTGTCGCACCGCCGTTGGGCAGCGTGCTGCTTGGCTCGTTGGGGTGGTCAGCCATTTTCTGGGTGCTGACGGTGGTTGGTCTCCTGATGCTGTTTGCCACTTGGCGTGGGGTGCCAGAAAGCCTGCCGCGGCGTGAGCGTGTCAGTGGCGGTATGCTGTCGGCCTTAACCGGTTATGTCACACTGCTGCGGCAGAAGACGTTCATGGGCTATACGCTGTCCGGCTCTTTTATCATGGGTGGCCTGTTTACCTACATTGGCGCATCGTCTTTCATCTTTATTGAATATTTCCACCTGTCACCGACTACCTACAGCTATATTTTTGCGGCGAATGCCCTCGGTATGGTGGCGCTGGGGCAGATCAATATCTTCCTGCTGAATCGCTGGCGTGAATATCAAATTTTGCCTATCGGCATCGCCCTGCATCTGGTGGGGGGGCTAGTGTTATCCGGTGTACTGCTGGCCGGCATGACGTCGCTGTGGCTTGTCACGCTACTGCTATTCCTGACAATGAGCTTCCTGAGTCTGGTGTTCGGGAATGTGGTCGCGGTGGCAATGAATGCGGCACCGGGACAGACCGGCTCAGCGTCTTCGTTGCTCGGCGTATTGCAGTATGTTTTTGGCGGGATTGCGGGCGTGATCATGGGGATCGTGCATGATGGCACCTTGCTTCCACCGCTGATGTTATTAACCGCTTGTGCAATCGGGGCGCTGCTGAGTTGGTGGTATGCCTCACGGCAGGTCAGTGTTGATAGCCAGAAAGAGACATTATCCTATCGCTAAGTAGCGGGAAAGAAGGATTACGGGCAAACGGAATGCCGCCTGCCTGAGTGGCAGGCGGCAGAAGATTAATCCAGATCGGATGCCTGATGGCGTTCAGCAGCCTGTTCTGACTCGTCTCCCCAAGTCCGGTTAACCTTCCGACCACGAATCACTGCTGGGCGCGCAGCAATCTCGTCAGCCCAGCGTTTCACATGGGTGTATTCATGCACGGACAGAAATTCTCCCGCGGCATACAGTGTGTTTTGCACCAATCCCCCATACCACGGCCAGACAGCAATATCGGCTATCGTATAGCTGTCGCCAGCCAGATAGCGATTCTCTGCTAATTGACGGTTGAGTACGTCCAGTTGACGTTTGGTTTCCATCGCGAAGCGGTTGATAGGATATTCAAATTTTTCCGGTGCGTAAGCGTAGAAATGGCCGAATCCGCCGCCAACATAAGGTGCGGAACCCATCTGCCAGAAGAGCCAGTTCAGGGTTTCAGTTCGCGTGGCGAGGTCGCTTGGCAGCAGTGCGCCAAATTTCTCGGCCAGATAAACCAGAATGGAACCGGACTCGAATACACGAATTGGTTTTTCGCCGCTTTGGTCAAGCAAGGCGGGGATCTTTGAATTTGGATTGACGTCGACAAAACCGCTGGAGAATTGATCCCCATCGCTTATCTTAATCAGCCAGGCATCGTACTCCGCACCCGAATGACCCAGCGCCAGCAACTCTTCCAGCATGATTGTCACTTTCACGCCATTTGGTGTCGCTAGCGAGTAAAGCTGGAGGGGATGTTTGCCAACGGGCAGCGCTTTGTCGTGCGTCGGGCCCGCTATCGGACGGTTGATATTGGCGAAGGCACCGCCGGAAGACGCGGGCTGCCAGACTTTTGGCGGCACATAGGTGGACGTAGCCATTCAAAATCTCCTTATGCATGAAAAGAGAGTGAGTGAAGTCGATACCATAACAAACTTGCGCAACTTGCTGATACTGTTCTATCTGATTCCCGCCAAGTGTGGACAGGTAATTCAGTGCGTTGACCGTGTGATAACATTAGCACCAACTCGTCCTTTACATGGATGACAGAAAACGAAATAAGAATGATATTATCGATGCCGGATGACACCGGCACCTACTGGCATAGGCCTTAACCCTTGGGGATGACTAATGAACAAAGAAGTACCGATTAAATTTTATGACATTACGGATGAATATTCGACGGAGTCTGCAAAGCCAGTGAGCGAGTCAGAGCGTGAATCTCTGGCTCGCTATTTCCAACTGCTGATCACCCGCCTAATGAATAATGAAGAGATCAGCGAAAATGCACAGCAAGAGATGGCCAATGAAGCGGGTATTGATGCACTTCGTATTGATGAGATCGCAACGTTCCTGAATCAATGGGGCAATGAGTAGCGCCTGTTAAGAACATGTTGAAAAGCATGCAAGGCTAGCGCGGTTGTGCTTGCTTCTCATCTTAGCTGGCTGTCATAAGAGACTAAAAACAAAAATCCCGCCTGCGTTTCCTTCAGCGGGATTTTCTCAATGTGGTTCCCTTACTGGCGCAGGCCAGAGCCGTGAAGGTATTCTCTCTATATTGTGCCCTGGTTTATTTGTGGCTGTAATTGATAAATCCAGGCCATAATCTGCTGGCCTTCCTGCGTGGTAACCGCAACCTCCACACGATCGTAGCCCTCTTCAAATTCATCTAGCATTGGCCAATGTGTCTCAAGATTATCGGATACAAACAAGTAGCCGCTGACGCGTGGCCCCTGGGCATCCAATATAATCCCTGGAAAATCTGCGGCAGCGCCCCAACCTCGTTCATAAAATGTGCCTGTCACGTACCCCGGCAACCATTCTCCACCGATGTTTTCCAGGATAGACGCATTAGTATGACCCGGACGCAGTGTACCGTAGACAAATAAGCGCTCCATTTTTTGGTTATGACGCAAATGCGTTGTAATGGTGTTTTTCAATGTAAGTACCGATGACTTTTTCATGTATTTTAAATGAGCGTGAAAAACAGGTTGTTTTCCTCGTCGCTGACCCCAGAGTCATTTATGGCCATAGCAGGAGCAACGCCAGTTATGACCAAAACACATGCCCGCTACATTCAACATATCCTGGATGAGAGTAGAAAAACAGCTTGTACGACTATGATGTCAGCCTCTGCGTTATATATGGCATACGGGGGGATTTTAAAAGTAAACGGGACCTAAACATTTATAATGTTTATTAGCGCTACGCAGGATTCTTTCATGTGGTGAGAATAAGATATTTTCCTTAAAAATCGGTATTTGTCTCCTATGTCCATGTTTCACTCACTGCTTAGTGATAGCTGACAGCGCTGTTTTCGTCCTGTTGGTTTCCTGAGTCAGTACTGACACATTGGCTTGGATTGCTACCGGTGCCTTGTCCTTGCAGGCCTGAGTCACGTTGAAATCAGGTACAGGAGCCGATTCATCCGAGGGCTGCCAGCCCAGCGAGCACAAGGAAGCGATCAAGGCTGATGCGTTTGACTTCTCCAGTAGATTCTTTGAAGGACGTGTTTCATGGCAATCGATACTTATCAAATTCTGGACGGTTATGTCAGAGGGACCACATTAGCATCAACGCGGCGGGTGCTTATCGGTATAGTCTTCGCTCTGTTCGCTGTCATGCTGACGCCACTGGCGTACGCGACCGGGTTCGGCCTGAACCAGGACAGCCACCTGATTACTGTAGATACTGGGGCCGGTCTGGTGTTCACGATCCGACGCACCGCCAACGACGGTTCCAGCAGGGGGGCGGGTGATATTGTGTCACTGCGCTATCGTGGGGTGGAATTCCAGAACCGGCGTAAAGGCAGTCAGATCAATTCCGGCTTTGCTGGCCTATATGACCACCAGAACGGCGTCCAGGTGCAGGCCGTGCAGATCGATACCGACCATATTAGGGTGACGGTTGTTGCTGGCGATCTGACCCACTATTATATGGCCAGGCGCGGCGACGCCGCTGTCTACATGGGCACTGTTTTCGCGCGCGAGCCAAACCCTGGCCTGGTACGATACATCGCCCGTATCAACAAAGCTGACCTGCCAGAAGGCCCGGCACCAGCAGACATCGGACAGACCACGCGCGTCGTGGAGGCACACGATGTGTTCGGCCTGCCAAACGGACAGACGCGCTCCAAGCACTATTCCAACATGCGGCTGAAAGACTGGCGCAGCTTTGGTGCGCGCGGTTCTGATGTTGGTATCTACATGGTGCGCGATGACAACGAAGGGGGGTCTGGCGGCCCGTTCTATCGCAGCCTGCTTGATCAGGGCACCACCATCGACCAGGAACTGACCTACATCGTCAATTACGGAGAGGTGCAGACCGAGCCATTCCGCACCCGCATCCTCAACAGCTACGCCATGGTCTTCACCTCGGGTACGGCTCCCGGGCCGTTGGATACGGGCTGGTTCGCGCGCATGGCGCTGGATGGATACCTCGCCCCGTCCGGTCGGGGCGACGTCGCGGGTGTGGGCCTGACCGGTATGCAAGCTGGCGTGGCTTACACCGTCGGTTTTGCTAACGCCAGCGCACAGTACTGGACCGATGTCGCACCGGGTAGTGGCCGCTTCACTCGAGCTGGCATGCGCCCGGGTCACTACCGGATGACGGTTTACAAGAATGAATTGGCCGTGGCCAGTCGACAGGTCGATGTTCAGGCCGGGCAGACCACTACGTTGCACACCTTTGCCATCGACGATGACCCAGAGCGAGATCCGGTGGTCTGGCGTATCGGTCGCTGGGATGGTGCGCCGACTGAACTCCTCAACGGAGAAGGGATGACTCACATGCATCCCTCCGACATACGCATGGCACCATGGAAGGTCGGCACGTTTGTGGTGGGTCAATCCAGCGACAGTAAGGATTTTCCTGCGATTCAGTGGGCAGACGTCAACAGTCCGTTGCGTATCCGCTTCACTTTGACGCCAGCACAGGTGCGAGCGATGACGTTACGTATCGGCATCACGATTGCTTTCGCTAGCGGCCGACCGTCGATCAACGTTAACAACTGGAAAGCGCCGATTCCCGCCGCTTCAGCGCAGCCCTCCAGTCGCAGCCTCACCGTCGGTTCATATCGCGGCAATAACCATACCTTTCTCTTCCCTATTCCGGCCACAGCGTTAAGGGCTGGTACAAACGAGCTGCAAATTTCGATCGCCAGTGGTAAGCGCGGTAAAGGCTTCCTCAGCCCGGGGGTGGCTTATGATGCATTGGATTTACAGAACACAGCCAACAGCCCGGCTAGGCGTTAACCGTGTCGGGAAGTGCCGCAGTGAGTCGGCGATGTGTACGAGTGTTTGAAAGTAAGCTGCCGTGTACGGATGTGATGCAAACAGAGAGATTCACTCCTACGGACAGTTGAGGTGGAACGCAGTATGTGACATAAAAATCCTATTCAATTCAATTAGTTAAATTCATACAAGAAAACCTACAACAGGTAATTACCCAAATTTTCAGATCCACACAATCAGAACGGCGTGAACCGTTGGGTGACACAAAGACTAATGTTGGAATGAGTCTATGTATGGTGAATGCCATTGAGTGTTATGCTGTTAACAACATCAGTTAATTGTGAATGTAGTGGCATAGTAAATTT
>NZ_JSXC01000105.1 GCF_000803215.1 Pectobacterium fontis | reverse complement strand
GGCGTCGGCGCGATATGATGTGGCGGGTCGGGTGGTGGAGCGAGGCCATACGCAGTACCGGTATGACGACTGCGGGCGGCTGACGGTGAAAAGGGAAACGCGACCGGGGTTCAGGCCAAAGGAAACGTATTTTGACTGGGACGTGCAGGACCGTCTGGTACGGGTGAGCTTGCCGGACGGGGCGCGATGGCGGTATCGTTACGATGCATTTGGTCGCCGGGTGAGCAAGGTGCGCGAGGGACAGGTTCCCTCGGCGCAGGCGGTAGCGCGGGTGGCGTACCGGTGGGATGGTGACCAGCTTATCGGTCAGCAGCAATACACTGCCGATGGCAGTGCGGCAAGGGAAGTGCAATGGGTGTACGAGCCGGGGAGCTTCCGGCCGCTGGCACAGGTAGAGGCGCGGGGCGACAGCACGCAGTTGCACTACATTGTCACGGACCTGACGGGAACGGCGCGAGAGCTGTGCAGCGAGGAGGGCGAAGTTCGCTGGCGCGGTGAACAGGGTCTATGGGGCGCCCATCGCGAAGAGCGACGTCCCATCCCGCTGCGGCGCTATCTGGGCGATGCGGCAAACGAGGAAGTGTACTGCGAGCTGCGCTATCAGGGGCAGCTATTCGACGCGGAGACAGGATTATATTATAATCGGCATCGGTATTTTGACCCGGAAAGTGGGCAGTATTTGTCGCCGGACCCGATAGGGCTGGG
>NZ_JSXC01000104.1 GCF_000803215.1 Pectobacterium fontis | reverse complement strand
CAGCCTATCCGCCCGCCATGAAGCTGGCGACACTGCATAGCGATCGGGTTGATATCGATACGCTGGTGCTACGAAACGTGCCTCAATTCAACCATCTGTTCCCGTTCTATCAGAAAGAGTTGGAGCGTACTGGTGAGCCGCTGGGCGATATCCTGAAGAGCCGCGATTATTACGATTTTCTGCATCATCATCTGGCGCTGCTGGTCCGTCAGCGTTTCCTGGCTCAAGACTGGCCGAAAGAGTTATCGCCCCTCATCAACACGTTGCACTGCGGCGATCTGCTGTGGATTGCGCAGCAAAAGGAACCGCTCAGTGCCAACGCGCTGCCCGATGCCGCCACGCGCCAACCGAAAGCGGCAACAGGCGCAGAAGGATTACAGGATATTTCTCTGCTCACGCTAGTGACCGACTGGTATTGCCTGCGTAACGGCAGCGATCTGGCCTGGCAGGATATTCCGGCAGCCAGGGTAAAACAGTACCGTGTGCTGCTGGAAGCCTACACGCCGACGGCCACGCTACCGCCGGACAGCCTGCAATATCGCTTCGGCCTGATGCTGAAAATCCTCGCGGGTTACATCAACGACGAGCCAGCTACTCGCTTTGTGGTTGATATGCAGGGGAATTTCGTCACCGTGTGATGTTTTCTTTTAGTCATATTGGTTATGCCTATGCGATTTCGTGCGCTTCGGGCACCGTTCTCTTCATGCTACGTCGTCGCACGCGCCCGACATAGGGGGCTACGCCAGCCCCCTATGAACCCCGGCTTTTGACGGGAATTATGCCGCTAACGCGGTGCCTTCGGTGCCCATGACCGCTTTTCGAGCCGCCAGTG
>NZ_JSXC01000103.1 GCF_000803215.1 Pectobacterium fontis | reverse complement strand
CGATAAATCATCATTTAGCGTCGCCGAGATCGGCAACGGATAGTTCTCCGGACATTAGTCGGGGTAAGAGTGCGTCTCGAATAGCTACGAGGTTATCGTTTTCGGCTTGATTCGCTTGTATTTTCCTGAATTGTACGCTTACAACTTCCTCATAACGGGTAAGTTCTGAATCAGGCGGTATCACGACAGTCAGAGCGTTGAGTATTTCGGTGGTCATACTTGGAACAGCAGACCCCGAGTTCATCGAAGCCAAGTTTTTTGAACGAACAAAGAAGTAAACAAATTTGGCAATATTTGGTCGTTTCATCTCTGAGTAGAACATCGTATCGACTGACCAGAAAGGTTGATTGACGTAGGTGACATTATTAAGAGTACCTTTTCGGGGTATAAGGATGGATTCTCCATTGTACAGTGCAGTATCCACGAACCGCATAATGCCACCTGAACCGAAAACGGGGATTGTACCGTCAGCTAATTTTTTATGGTCTTTGCCATACTTAATGTTGATAAGTTCAGAAAGCAATCCGAAACGCCATCCCACAGGAATTTTGCCAAATTCGCTTTTGACGAAACTGCCGTCAGCAAACGGCTCGAAGTCCACAAACCATGACTTGAAAATAGCTTGCGCCATCTGCTCTAAATGATGATTTA
>NZ_JSXC01000102.1 GCF_000803215.1 Pectobacterium fontis | reverse complement strand
CTAAATGATGATTTATCGCTGTATTGTTGGCGATTTTGTCATCCAATAATTTTAGTGTGCGTCCTATTTCGATTTGCTCAGAAAATGGTGGCACAGATATTTCAAGCGAATGTATATGATTTCGATTAAGCGTAGGGACAGCACTCCCTCCGGAAAAATTGCCTAAATCTAGCGTTTTCAGCAAGTAATACACAAACACGGGATCAGAGTTTTTAAATTCTTTAACATAGAGAGTCGTGTTATGTGACCAACTTTGGCCATATACGATAAAAGGGTTACCAGTATTGCCACTTCGTCCTACCGTGACTGAAGGAGCCTCTGTCGTGTATTCGTTGTGATACCCAATTATCCCGTTAGATCCAACAACAGGATATTCACCGCATATCATTTTGATTTTTGGTAGATCGTGCCCCCGTTGAAATGTCAGGACGTCTCCGAGTAAACAAGCTTTCCAACCATCTATAGACATAATTTTCTTATCCAATAAATTTCCTGTGCGAATTTTTAACATTCGTCTGGTTAACCATGGCGTAGTGCATCGTCGTATCGATCTTTACATGACCAAGCAATCGCTGTACCTGCTCAATGGGCATGCCTTTGTCAATGGCTCGGGTAGCGAGGGTACGCCGGAACTTATGCGGGTGAACCTTGTGCATATCCGCCCGTTTGCCTATTTCCCGCAGCCGCGTCTCCACGCCACCGATAAGCAATCGTTCGCGAGGCAGTGTCAGCGACACGAATAATGCAGGATTGTTATCTTTACGTGCATCAAGGTAGTTCAACAGGTGGATTTTAGTTCGGGCGTCAAAGTAGACCACTCGCTCGCTCCCCCCCTTGCCGAACACCACACATTCCCGTTCGTGGAAACCGATATCCTCACGGTTTAACTGTACTAGTTCGCCGACACGCATGCCCGTTGAAGCCAGTAGATCGATCATTGCCAGATCGCGGATTTCCTCACAGGCATCGCGAAGCAGTTCCAAGCTCTCGTCGGAAAAGGTTTCTTTAATAGTTTTCTCCGTTCTGATCTTGTGGATACGCCGCACGGGGCTTTTAAGAATATAGTCTTCATCCTCTAACCAGCCGAAGAAACTACTAAAAATGCGGCGCATATTGTCAATAGTCACTTTGCTGGAGTTTCGTGCTTTCTGGTAGTTCGCCAGATAGTTGCGAAGATCGTCCGTGATGATCTCTCGGACTGGTTTTTTTACTGCTTTGAGCATCGTGCTAACAGTAGAATCATAATATTTGAGCGATTTTTCTGAACAGCCTTCGATACGTTTTGCAGAGATAAACACATTCAGCAACCCATCATTTCCAACAGTTTCCTGATCGTCAGGGATCCGACTTGCCGTGATGTCAACATTGTGCATGTGATATGTCAGCACACGGCGTAGTCCGTCTAATTGTCGCTGTGTCAGTATCGCCGCCATATTTGCCTGTATTTCCGTTATTAGCTTGTCCTTCATCATCTCACCTACCGCTGGATCAAAATATGAGTTTATGCGCAGACAGTAGGATCGATAAATCATCATTTAG
>NZ_JSXC01000101.1 GCF_000803215.1 Pectobacterium fontis | reverse complement strand
TGTGGACTTCGAGCCGTTTGGCGGGAAAATGCCTAGTAAATGGAGAAAGGGTACAATTTCCGATTTGGGCGATGTCATTGGCGGCAGTACACCGTCCAAAGCGAAACCTCAATATTACACTGAACACGGCATAGCTTGGATTACACCTAAAGATTTGTCTGTCAACAAAAACAAGTTTATTGCCCATGGAGCGAACAACATCTCTGAACTTGGTCTTCGCAACAGTAGCGCACAGCTTATGCCACGAGGAACTGTTCTTTTCAGTTCCAGAGCGCCAATTGGCTACATCGCTATTGCGAGTGGGGAACTCTCTACCAATCAGGGTTTTAAATCCGTTGTTCCGAAAAAAAACGTAGGCACGGCATTCATTTATTACTTCTTGATTAATAATATTCAAACTATCGAAAATGCAGCTTCGGGGTCGACTTTCAAGGAAGTTTCTGGAGCTACCATGAAAAGCATTCCCGCTGTTATTCCTGATGAGAATTCTCTTCATCGTTTTCAAGACGAATGCACTCCCATATTCAAGAAGCAGGAACTTCTTGAAGCAGAGAATGACAGTCTTGCAGAGACGCGTGATTCTTTACTACCCCGACTAATGTCCGGAGAACTATCCGTTGCCGATCTCGGCGACGCTAAATGATGATTTACCGCC
>NZ_JSXC01000100.1 GCF_000803215.1 Pectobacterium fontis | reverse complement strand
GCGTCACCGCCAGCGACGGCACTGCCTCGGTCAATACCACCTTTGCCCTGAGCGTCACCAACGTCAACGATGCCCCTGTGGTCTCCGGCACCGTTCCGCCACAGACGCTGGCACAGGGCGGCAGCCTGAACTTCACGCTACCGTCAGGACTCTTTACCGATCCCGATATCGGCGACACCCTGACGCTCAGCGCCACGCAGGCTGACGGCACGGCGCTGCCTGCCTGGCTGACGTTTAACCCTGCCACCGGCACCTTCTCCGGTACGCCGGGCAGCGGTGATGTCGGCAACCTGAGCATCCGCGTCACCGCCAGCGATGGCGCGGCCTCGGTCAATACCACCTTTGCCCTGAGCGTCACCAACGTCAACGATGCGCCCGTGGTCTCCGGCACCGTTCCGCCACAGACGCTGGCACAGGGCGGCAGCCTGAATTTCTCGCTACCGTCGGGGCTGTTT
>NZ_JSXC01000099.1 GCF_000803215.1 Pectobacterium fontis | reverse complement strand
AGACCATCGCGGTGACGGGTCAAGTTGGTAATGAGGTGAAAGCCGGGGATGCGGTAACGGTTAACGTCGGCACCGAGGCCTACCAGACGACGGTGAATGCTGATAAAACCTGGAATGTGAATGTGCCGGGTTCGGTACTGGAGGTGAATAGCGATGTCAGTGCCACGGTCACGACGCGTGATCCCGCCGGTAACGTCACCACCGCCAATGCCAGCCACGCTTATGGTGTCGATACGGTGGCACCAACGGCATTGATTTCTATCGATAATGTCACGTCGGATAACGTGATTAACGCTGCCGAATCCGGCCAGACCATCGCGGTGACGGGT
>NZ_JSXC01000010.1 GCF_000803215.1 Pectobacterium fontis | reverse complement strand
GTCCCTATGACCCGATAGGGTTAGCGGGAGGGATAAGGCCGCAAGGGTATGTGCATAACCCATTGGAGTGGGTTGATCCGCTGGGGTTGGCTCCTGCCGGATGTCCCGGGACAAGTCATTTAGATAATTCAAAGAAAAAGGTTAATTCTGCTGAGGTCGGCGATATTGTTCGTACTCCATCGTCACATCCTGAAGATTTTACAAGAATAAGAGGTGGTGATTATAAAAATCAAAATACAGGAGAAATATGGAGTAAGAGTAATACCACTCACAGCGATAAACTTGGGGAGTGGAAGGTTGGGATAGGGAAAAATGCACCTACTCCAAGTAAAAAGATTACGGTGGGGATGAGTGATGGAAAAATCATTAAAATTGACAAGTAATAGTTTTAATTTTAACTTGGTTGATATTAATTTTAGTTCTTTTAGTTCATCAAATAAATGGGTTGGTTGTTTTGAAAAAAAATCTTCATTTGCAATTTCATTGATTGATGACTCTATAGAAATAGTGCGTAATTTTTTTTCTCCTCATTGGGATGGTTTTTTTGCTCTGTCAGCTTTGTCTTTTGATGATGAAAGGGAGACTGATGGTGGTATATTGGAAGAATATGGGGATGTATATGACGATGCTAAGGTTAATAATTATTTGAAACCTCTGAGTGATGATTTTGAAAGTTATTTATATGGTGAGATTCCTTTGCCTGCATCTTCATTAAGTCTGCATTTTGATAATGATAATTTTATAAATATTTGTAGGTTAATTATGGGGCATGGGGGTGTGCTAGGTCAGGTTTTTTTTATGATTAATTTGGAGTTGAAGTTGGCAATATATCCTCATGGTGATATAGGTTTTGGTATTATATCCCTTGGTGAGGATGATGCGGTTTGTAAGTCATTTTTGAATTCTCTTATTGGAAATGATGATTTTAACATCCTTATGTGATTTTTATTAAGCACTATATCAGTGTTATTTTATAGCCGGAAGCGATCAACGATCCTTCCGGCTTTATTATTTTTAGCGGCTTGTGTTATTACGCCAGCATAGTCCCCTGTTCTGCCCGAATCGTTACTTTACCGGGCAGCCCCTCAATCATTAACGACTGACTGAGTAACCCGCTCAGGGTGAGACAGTCGCCCGCCAGTGTCAGTTCCCCGTTGTCACTCATCCAATCCGCGCCTTCCGCTTCGTTGCCATCCAGTTCAGCCATCAGCGCGGCGATATCGGTATCCTCATCGAGTCGTGTCAGCACCAGCCCATTGTGGTAAAGCTGGATACGGAACAACGTATGGGCGGTAAAGCCTGCCTGCGCCAGTTCGTCGCCCGTTAACGTCAGCTCCGGCAAGTCACCGTTCTGGAAAGCGTATCTGATGCTCATCGTGCGCCCTCCACGTTCAGGCCACCGGGGAAGCGGTTCAGCCAGCTTGCGGCGGCTCGTTCATCAAACGGGGCGATGCTGAGGGCTTGCAGGTTGCCCCAGAGTTCATGGATATCCTGCGTGGTGATGACAATGCAGCCGGGCATGATGCGCAGCTTCAGCGGTTGTCCGGTGGAGAATCCGGCGTCCTTCAGCCATTGCCCGGCGATGTTGATAGCGGGCGTAGCGTGGTTGCCCTTAATCGGTCGATAACCGACGCGGGTAAAGCGTTCGGCCTGAGCGATTTTAAAAATGGTGGTATCTGGCGTAGAATGCGCGTCAGCCATAGTCAACTCCTTGTTAGTTGCTTGTGGTTAGCGGCGTTATCGTGTTGGTAGCACGGTAACGTCGCGTTAATTATCAATGTATTATCTTGCCTTCATTGCCTGCTTAACCTTCTCCTGAGTGATGGCCATATCGAGAAAATGGCAAATCACGTCCTGATCTTCGGTTCGGAGTGCATCCACCTGTTTACACAGCTCTTTTAGCCGCTTGTTTTTAATATCAAAAACGGGTGTGGCGGTGCCGTCTTCCCCTAACAGCAGATGGTCAATACTGACTTCCAGAATCTGAGCCAGCTTGATGATGTAATCAAACTGTGGCTTGACCTGTCCCTGTTCCCAGCGCCCGACCATACGAGGCTGAATATCCAGCAGGTTAGCCAGCTCAATCTGGGTGAGTTGCCTTGCCTTACGCAGCGAGGCGAGACGTTTACCAAAATCAGTCATGGAGAAACAAAGCCAGTTAAGTTGTTTGTCCTGCATGATAAACGCCCTTCTAAAATCGACCCTTGAAAGTATTATATTGACCTGTATTATATAGGTCAATAATGACCTTGACGCATTTTTGTAAGGAACCCGATATGGCACGCATCCCCGAATCCGAGTTGCAGCACCTGAAAGCCGCCGTGTCACTGGTTGAAGTGGTGCGTGGTCAGGGAAGAAAGGTGGTGAAGCGCGGCAAGGACTTCGTGGTGCTGTGCCCGTTCCATCAGGAGAACACGCCGTCTTGTGTTATCAGCCCGGAAAAGAACCTGTATCACTGCTTCGGCTGTGATGCAGGCGGCTCGGTGCTGGACTGGGTGATGAAGACGGAAGGGTTAAGCCTGCCTCATGCGGTCGATAAGCTGCGGGGTGAACTGGGTAGCATACCCGCCGCTGCACCGTTGCCGCCTGTTACCGATATCGCTAATGAACAGGAAAGGCAGGCGTTGCTGCATCGCGTTACGGAGTTCTATCACCACACCTTGCTGAACGCGCCGGAGGCCATCGCCTATCTGGAAAAGCGCCGCCTCAATCATCCTGAGTTAGTCGCGGCCTTTAAGTTGGGGTTCGCTAACCGGACGCTGGGCTACCGTCTACCGTCGAGCAAACTGAAAGACGGGGCAACCGTTCGCAGCCAGTTGCAGGCCATCGGGGTGCTGCGTTCCAGCGGCCATGAGCATCTGGCGGGGTCGTTAGTCGTTCCGGTTATCGACCTTAACGGTCAGGTGCGGGAGCTGTACGGGCGCAAGGTGGGTGACCGTCTGCGTGCCGGAACGCCAAATCACCTGTATCTGCCGGGACCACACGGCGGGGTGTGGAACGAGCAGGCACTGGTCGCCAGTAAGTCCGTTATCTTGTGTGAATCGCTCATCGATGCGATGTCGTTCTGGGTGGCAGGCTACCGTAACGTGACGGCGGCGTATGGCGTGAACGGGTTCACCGATGAGATGCGGCAAGCGTTTATCCGCCACGGCGTAAAACAGGTGCTGATCGCGTTCGATAACGACGCAGCAGGGGATGAAGGGGCAGTGAAACTGGCGGAGTCCTTAGCTGCTGACGGTATCGCCCCGTTCCGTGTGGTGTTCCCGGCGGGCATGGATGCGAACGGGTATCTGTGCAAGGTGGCGGAGCCGGAAGCGGCGTTCGGGTTACTGGTTGACGGGGCGATGCCGATGGGGGAAGCCGTCAGTGCAGAGCCTGAAAACGACGCTGAGCCACAGCCTGAATCCTTACCTCAACCCGCCTCTTCCTTAGCTGCCGGGGTTGTGGTTGAAGCACTGCCGAACGGTGAGCTTGAAATCACCTTATCCGGCCAGCAATGGCGCATCCGGGGCATGGCGTCAGTGAAAGCGGGTAGCGGCGTGATGAAGGTGAACGCGCAGGTGCTGGACACGGAAAGCGGCGTGGTGTTCGCGGACAGCGTGGACATGATGAGTGCGCGGAGCCGGGCAGGGTATGCGCGGCTGGCTGCGAGTGAGTTAGGGTTAGCGGAAAGCGACATCAAACAGCGCTTAGGGCAGGTGCTGCTGGCACTAGAGAATCATCTGAGCCAGCCGAAAACGAACGGTGAGAGTGTTCCTGAACTGGATGATGACGCCAAAGCGGAGGCGCTGGCGTTGCTGCGTGACCCGAACCTGATTAGCCGACTGACGGATGACCTTGCGGCGTGTGGCGTGGTGGGGGAGTCCGTTAACTTAGTGGCGGGTTATCTGGCGGCAGTGTCGCGCAAGCTGGACAGGCCGTTAGCGGTGTTAATCCAGAGCAGTTCGGCAGCGGGGAAATCCAGCCTGATGGACGCCGTGCTTAATCTCATCCCGCCGGAAGAACGGCTGCAATACTCGGCGATGACAGGCCAGAGTCTGTTCTATCTGGGTGAAACCAATCTCCAGCATAAAATCCTCGCCATCGCGGAAGAGGAGGGGGTACGGCAGGCGGCGTATGCGCTGAAGCTGTTGCAGTCGGATGGAGAACTGACCATCGCCAGTACGGGCAAGGATGATGCCACAGGCAATCTGGTGACGAAGCAGTACACGGTGAAAGGCCCGGTGATGCTGATGCTGACGACAACCGCCATCGATGTGGATGAAGAGCTACTTAACCGCTGTCTGGTTCTCACCGTGAACGAGAGCCGCGAACAAACGGAAGCTATCCACGCCTTGCAGCGCCACAAACAAACGCTGGAAGGCTTGCTGATGGAGAACGAGAAAGGCTATCTGACGGAACTGCATCAGAATGCCCAACGGTTACTGAAACCGTTAAAGGTGGTGAACCCGTTCGCGTCACAGCTTACGTTCCTGAGCGACAAGACGCGCACGCGCCGCGACCATATGAAGTACCTGACGTTAATCCAGTCTATCGCGCTGCTGCACCAGTATCAGCGGGAGGTAAAGACGGTAGAGCACCGTGGCACGGTTATCGAATACATCGAGGTTGAGCGCTCGGATATCGTGCTGGCGAATCGGTTAGCCCATGAAATCCTTGGCCGGACGCTGGACGAGATGCCGCCGCAGACGCGGAAGCTGTTGCTGCTGATACAGGGCTGGATAGCGGAGAGCGGTCAGTTGAAAGCGGAATACCACTTCACCCGCAAACAGCTACGGGATGTGGTGCAGTGGGGCGATACACAACTGAAAATCCACCTTGCCCGACTGGTTGAACTGGAATACCTGATGCTGCACAAGCGGGGGCTGACGTTCTGCTATGAACTGCTGTTCGACGGTGATGCGCAGGCTGATAACGCGCACCTGTGCGGCCTTATCGATGTACTGGAAACGGTAGAAATAACCGAGAAAGGTCAGTACGACTCCGTCCGGTCGGGGGTAGGTGAAAAGCAGTCGGCCTCTGGTCGGGGTGCAGTCGGTGGTCGGTCGGACAAGGCAATCGCTGTTAAAGCCAGTGCTAGCAAGGGTTCTGCATCATCCGGTCGGGTTAACGGCAAAATCACTGTTCCGGCAAAGCCAGATAAGCGCATCACATCGTAGTTCCCTTCTTCTCACTTCGCAGGACGCGCCGCCATGACCAAGCCCAAAGCCCCGACACCCGAAGCCACTTACCTTAGCAGCCTGTCACAGACATTACGTCAGTACATGATGGCGTATCTTGAGCACCTGAGCGCCACGAACCACAGCCCGCGCACAGTAGAATCCTACAGTGAACGGCTGCGCCCGTTCGTGACGTGGTGTGAGGAAAGGGGCATGACACAGGCGGCACAGGTGAGTCTGTCGGTGCTGGAAGGCTATCAGCGTTATCTTCATGGCTACCGCAAGGCGGACGGTAAACCGCTGGCACAGGGCGGTCAGCTTAACCGCCTGACTGCCATCAGGATGCTGTTCCGCTGGCTGCTGCAACGCCACCATATCCTGTACAACCCGGCTGAACAGATGACGCTGCCGAAAGCGGAGAAACGGCTTCCGGCGCAGATACTGAGCGAGGAAGAAACCGAAGCGGTGATGGACGCGCAGGACACCGACACATTAACCGGACTGCGTAACCGTGCCGTGCTGGAAATGCTGTGGAGCACGGGCTTAAGGCGCAGCGAACTGTCCGGGCTGATGCTGGCCGATGTGGACGTGGGGCGCGGGGTGCTTGTTGTCCGGCAGGGTAAGGGGAACAAGGACAGAGTGGTGCCGGTTGGCCTGCGTGCGCTGGTCTGGGTACAGCGCTATCTGGACGCAGTGAGGCCGCGACTGACGACAAAACACGACAGCGGTTATCTGTTCGTGACGATATGGGGCAAGCGGCTGGCACGGTCAACGCTGACGATACTGGCAGGCCGTGCAATACGGGATGATGCGCATCTGAAGAAAGCCGGGGCGTGTCACCTGTTCCGGCACTCAATGGCAACACAAATGCTGGAGCGTGGGGCAGATACGCGACACATCCAGGCTATCTTAGGTCATGAGAAGCTGGAGACGACGCAGATATATACCCGTGTGGCGATCGGTCATCTGAAACAGGTGCATGAGAAGACGCACCCAGCGGAGCGGAAAAAGAAAGCGCGACGGAAACGCAAACCGGACGAACCTAAGCCGGACGCCATGCAGCAGCCGGACGCAACAGAAAAGTAGCTCACTCCCTTCAAAGCCGCAGGACGGTGCAGGGCAGAAAGCCCTCGTCCCTGCGGGCTTACTGCCTTGTTCAGCTAAGGCGCTCCGGCGGTAAATGTCGCCCGGCCAGCGCCAGACAATGGCGCTCTCTGTTGGTCACGTTGCTGGCCGAACGTCATTCAACATAATGTGGCATTACGCGCAAGTTGCTGAACGCAACCTGCGCGCAACACACATTATGTCGGCGCCGTCTGGCGCAAGGGCGCGCTGCGGGCCGCTTCGGCATCGGTGTGCGGCTGGCCGCCGGGGTTCGGCGCTTGGGCATGGTGTGGCGCACAGGTTCGCGGCGCTCACCTCTGCTGCGGACATCGGCGTGCTTCCCAGGCTCTGACGGTGTGGCCGCCTTCCCTGGCGGCGGAGGCTCCGGCGTCAACACTCGGTCAACGTCAACATCAACCCCAAAGCAGAAGCCGTTCCTTCGTCACGGCGCTTAACGGCTTCATGCCCGCCCGGCTGCGTCTGGCTGCGCGGGGTCGCAGTCGGCAGGCTCCTTGCTCCTTCCCCGCTCGCCAGCTTCCGCTACCCGCCCCGGTGTGGCGTGGTCATGCAAACCCGCCGCTCCCTCCTGCACCGTGCAACAGAGCGTCGCAGGCCGACGCTTGCGGACTCTTTACCGCCCGCACCCGCAGAACCCGCCCGGCTTCCCCAAGCGAGTTGCGGAAGCCGGGCGGGTTGTCGTGGTAAACCCCAAAAGGCAAAACGACTAATGGCAGCGGCTGCCGCCGCTGCTATGATGTGGCACAGGCAGACAGGGAAGTCACAGCATGGCGGTAGCGTGTCCGGGGGTAAAAGTGCGCGTCGGGGTGTTGGGGTTAAGGCGGTGTTAAACTGGCGAAAAACGTGACTTAAAAAGCACGTTGCATCAATAGGTTAAGTGCGCTAAAAAGTACGACCGTGTCA
>NZ_JSXC01000001.1 GCF_000803215.1 Pectobacterium fontis | reverse complement strand
CCGTAAATTCTGGAGCGAAGGGTTCTATTTAAGTACGGTAGGGCTAAATGAAGCGACAATCCAGAAATATATCAGAGAACAAGAGAAGTCAGATTTACTCTCAGACAAATTGAGTAGTAAAGAGTACGCAGACCCCTTCAAGGGGTAGGCCAAAGTAGCAAAGACACTTAGCTTGAACGAAGAGAAAGCAGCGTCATTTAGGCGCAGTCGGTAACAAGCCCTTATAGGGCAAGAGCAAACCACCCGCTATGCGGGTGGTTATGATTAATCACTCTTGTTCTCCCCAAAATTCCCACTATTGATGATGTGACCTGATTATTCATCAGAATGCGATCCCATGTAATACGCTTTCCTTTTTGCCTTTCAAGCTGCTAAGTAGCCTTCAGCACACAGAATATGAATTTTTTGATTTTCAATCGCTTGGACATTGAAGTTTTGAATGTTATTGCCTATTTTTTATTTGGTACATTAACATTTCTAATGCGTTATCTCTAAATAAGGACAGTGTATGAGTGAAGCGTGTAGCCATTCCGGTAGCATAAGTTGTTCCTGCTGTAGCCCGCTGTGGAAATCATTTCTCCCCGATACGCCAGTTGAGACCCCTGAGGGGGAGAACAGTCTACATATTGAAACGAAGCTATTTCGTTCCGCGCCAAATAAGGATGGGAGCCCTAGCAAAGCTATTCTGACGTTGGAAGATGGTAAGGACGTTGCGGTTGAAGCAATGGGAATTCATGCCGGACTAATTGTTGCGACGGGTTCATATCAAGATGTGAAGGCCAAAATGCCGAAAAGCGTGTCTGAGCATCAATTATCAGAAAAGCAAACGTTGTTGCCGGGCCTGATTGAGCCACATGTCCACATCACTAGCACCGCGATGCTTTCTGGTATTGGTAATGATGTTAGCCCGTTTGAAGATCAAAAATTACGCAAAAATTATAACCGTAGCTGGGTGATATCCCATCTAAAGGAGAAGGCGTCACCGCATAAATCCGATAAATGGCTTATCGGATTTGGTGCTGATCCATCGCTGTTTGTTGATGGAGATAAGGCATTTGATGCTGATGCTCTCGATAAAATCACGACACTCCAACCGGTATTTGTCCTCAATGCTTCGATGCATCTGGCGTATATCAATCATGCGGCGATTGAACTCGTCAGAGAGTCTTGTAAAGATGTGCCACCAGACGGTATCCTCAAGGAAATAGTGGGTATCCAGCCAGTGCTAAATGTCATGGTCAGTAGCTACCCTAAAACGGAATTGGCGGTAAAGCTCATTGCATCTATGAGCAAACTGTTTGCTTTGGCGAGTAAACGTGGCGTGACTTATATGCTCGATGCGGGTGTTGAACCAAAAGGTGATAAGCCTGGCTTCGATCAAGTTGGCTTTCTTGATAAATGGGCTCATCTGCCGATTTGTCCGGTGCGGATAGGCGGTGCGCTGATCGTTACGGATAATGAGGATTTTGAAAATAAAGTGGTGAATTATTACTCTCCGGGGTATGGAGATGAACACTTTCACTTGCCGTATATCAAGGTTATTTCAGATGGTTCAAACCAAGGGCTGACGGGGTATCAATCCACGCCGTACTGCTGTAATCAGCTCTATGAAAAAATGCCGAGCGTGGATAATGTCGGTGCCTTCAACTTTGACCCATCCACTAATATCAATACGCTGGTGCAGAACGTTGTAGATAAAAACTGGCCGTTGATGATTCACACGAATGGTGATGAAGCGATTAGGCTGACATTAGAATCATTTAAACTGGCTCATGTGACATCGGCTACCTACGAACAGCGTCGCGATCGTCTGGAACATGCGTCACTGCTCACTGATGACCATTTATCTGAAATGAAACAGCTTGGTCTTTCTCCCAGTTTCTTAATTGGCCATGTGGGATATTGGGGCTGGGCATTCCAGCAAACTATATTGGGAGAAGATCGGGCTAATCACCTCGATCGTTGTCAATCTGCTATCAATCACGAGATGAGGATTACATTACACAGCGATAACGGTGTGACACCGCTTGGCCCCCTACGAATGATGGAACAGGCTATTTCTCGTGTGATGGAGGGCGCACCTCAGGATACACCTCCGGCCGTGTTGAATGTACAGGAGCGGATTTCTCGTTTTGCTGCGCTTAAAGCGGCAACCTATGATGCCGCCTGGCAGTGTCATGCGGAGCAGTGGGTTGGCTCACTGGTCGCAGGTAAATGTGCTGATTTTGTGATTCTGGCGGATTCTCCGCTGACTTATGATTCAGCAGATAAAAATAATCCGGTGAAAGGTATGCGTGATATTCCGGTTCTGGAAACCTGGAAAGGAGGGCGTAAGGTGCACTCAAGCTAACACTGCGATGCTGCCATCATAAAGCCCCGCGTTATCGCTAGTGGTTAACGCGGGGAAAGGCTTATTTAGTGTGACGCGCTTTAAGGCGATTGATGATGGTCGCCAAATCTAAATCCTGATCCTGTAACAGCACCAGCAGGTGATACATTAAATCTGCGGCTTCGTTGGTCAGTTCTTCGCGGTCATGTACCGTGGCGGCTAATGCCGCTTCCAGTCCTTCCTCACCCACTTTCTGTGCAATACGCTTGGTGCCGCTGGCGTACAAACGCGCCGTGTATGAGCTATCCGGGTCAGCATGCTTACGCTCGGCTAGCAGTTGCTCCAACTGATAGAGGAACGTCCAGTCGCTGGCAGCAGGGGAGAAGCAACTGCTGGTGCCCAAATGACAGGTTGGCCCAATAGGATTAGCCAGAATCAGCAATGTGTCGTTATCGCAGTCTGGTGTAATGGACACGACATTCAGGAAGTGGCCGGAAGATTCGCCTTTGGTCCACAACCGCTGTTTGGTACGCGAGAAAAACGTGACTTTTCCGCTCTCTTCGGTAGCCTTTAACGCGTCCTGATTCATGTAGCCCAACATCAACACTTCACCGGATACCGCGTGTTGTACGACAACGGGCAACATGCCATCCGTTTTTTCCCAATCGAGTTGATTTCGTTGCTCGTCGTTTAAAAAGCACTCTTTGCTTAACACACTCGAATCTCCACACCCTGTTGCTTAAGATATTGTTTCAGTTCGCCAATATTAATAATTTGCTTGTGAAACACCGATGCTGCCAGCGCGCCATCAACCTGCGCGGTTTGGAAGGCATCCAGAAAATGTTCCATAGTGCCTGCGCCGCCGGAAGCAATCAGCGGAACGTTGCAGACATCACGCACCAGATTTAACTGGTGTAAATCATAGCCGTTGCGCACGCCGTCCTGATTCATCATGTTCAGGACAATTTCACCTGCACCGCGTTTCTGCACTTCTTCTACCCAGTCCAGCGTTTCCCAGGTAGTGACCTTGGTGCGCGTTTCGTCGCCAGTGTATTGATTCACATGATAGCGGCCAGTGGTCGCATCGTGCCAGGTGTCAATCCCAACGACGATGCACTGCACGCCATAGCGGTCGGCCAGTCGGGTAATCAGCTCGGGGTCGGCCAGCGCGGGTGAGTTGATGGAAATTTTATCCGCACCGAAAGAGAGGATCTGGCCCGCTTCTTCCACGCTTTTAATTCCTCCCGCCACGCAGAAGGGAATATCGATGACCTCCGCGACGCGGGACACCCAGCTTTTATCGACCACACGGCCATCGGAAGAGGCGGTGATATCATAAAAGACCAGCTCATCAGCGCCTTCCTGCGCGTAGCGCTGCGCCAGCGGCACGATGTCACCGATAATTTCGTGATTGCGGAACTGTACACCTTTGACGACCTGACCGTTACGCACGTCCAGGCAGGGGATTATCCGTTTTGCCAGCATGAGATAGCCTCCGCGACGTTAAATTTACCTTCCAGCAGCGCACGGCCAACGATCACGCCCTGTACACCGCTGCCGCGTAAATTGGCAATATCCGCCAGATTGCCGATGCCGCCGGATGCCTGAAAGGCAATCTGCGGGTAGCGCTGGCTGATTTCACGATAAAGCTCGACGTTGGAGCCGCTCAGCGTACCGTCACGAGAAATATCGGTACACAGCACATGCTTCAGGCCAAACGGCAGATATTGTTCGACGACCTGCTCAAGTGTAGCATCCGAATTTTCCTGCCAGCCGCTGATGGCGACAAACTTCGTGCCGTTGGCATCGATACGCACGTCCAGCGCCAGCACCAGCGCTTCTGCGCCGTAGCGGGTGAACCATTGCTGGACGAGTTCCGGTTGTTTAACGGCGGTAGAACCGATAACGACGCGGCTGGCACCGGCTTTTAATAACGCTTCTACGTCCTGTTCGGTGCGGATACCGCCGCCGATCTGAACGGGCACGTTAACGCCAGCCAACAGCGTGGTTAACAGGGGGATCTGGCGGGCAGAAGGATCTTTGGCTCCGGTCAAATCGACCAAATGCAGTACACCAGCCCCTTGCTGCTGATAATCCTGTAAGCGTGGAAGCGGGTCGCTACCGTACTGGCGCTGTTGGCCATAATCACCCTGATGCAGACGGACAACCTGTCCATCAATCAGATCTAATGCGGGAATAATCATGACGCTCTACATCTCCAGAAAGTTTTTCAGCAACTGCGCGCCCGCCGCACCCGAACGCTCAGGGTGGAACTGCACGCCAAAGAAGTTATCTTTTTCCAGCGCGGCAGTGAACGCTTCGCCGTAGTTGGCTTGCGCGATGGTGTTTTCGCAGACCGGCATGGCATAGCTGTGGACGAAATAGAAATAGGCACCTTCGTCGATATCGCGAAATAAACGATGTCCGGCCTTGGGAATTACCTGATTCCAGCCCATATGCGGCAGTGGCAAACCATGGTCAACCATCTTCTTCACTGGTGAATTGACAATCCCCAGCGTGGGGATGCCGCCATTCTCATCACTGTTGGTACCCAGTAACTGCATACCAAGGCAAATACCCAGAACCGGCTGAGTGCAGGCCTTGATCAACGTAATCAGGTCGCGCTCTTCCAGTTGATTCATCGCGGCCTGTGCGGTGCCAACGCCCGGCAGAAACAGTTTGTCTGCTTGCAGGACAATCTCGGCTTCACGGCTGACAACGGGGGTATAGCCCAGCCGCTGCACAGCATAGGTCACAGAAGAGAGGTTGGCGCAGCCGGTATCCAGAATGACGACCTTCATCAGAGCACTCCTTTCGAGCTCGGCAACGTGTCACCCTCAACCCGGATGGCCTGACGCAGCGTGCGCCCGAAAACTTTGAACAGGCTTTCCACTCGGTGATGATCGTTACGACCTTTGGTTTTCAGGTGTAGCGTACAGGCCATGGAGTAAGACAGTGAACGGAAGAAGTGTTCGACCATTTCCGTACTCAGATCGCCGACGCGCTGATAGCTGAATTCGGCTTTATATTCCAGATGTGGACGCCCGGAAATATCGAGCGCGCAGCGTGCCAGGCACTCATCCATTGGCAGAACGAAGCCAAAACGACCAATACCGCGCTTGTCGCCCAGCGCTTTATTCAACGCTTCACCCAGCGCCAGACCGGTATCCTCGACCGTGTGGTGATCGTCAATGTACAGATCACCTTTCACTTCAATATTCATGCGGAAGCCGCCGTGAGTGGCGATTTGATCCAGCATGTGATCGAAGAAACCGACGCCAGTGTTGATTTTGCTGCCGCCTTCCTGATCCAGCCAGACGTTCACATCGATGGCGGTTTCACGCGTGACGCGGTTAACGTGAGCATGGCGGTTACGCTTGGTTAACTGATTGGTAATCGCCTGCCAGTTCAATCCACCGCGCTGATAGAGCAGGCCGGTGATACCCATATTTTGCGCCAGTTGAATATCCGTCTGGCGGTCGCCGATGACATAGCTATTCGCTGCATCCATCAGACCGTTATTTAAATAGGCGGTCACCAGTTCGGTTTTGGGTTTACGGCAGGTGCAATTATCTGCTGGCAAATGCGGGCAGATCAGCACTTGTTCAAACTGGATGCCCTGCGATGTCAGAATCTGCATCATCAGGTTGTGCGGTGGATCGAAGGTCTCCTGCGGAAAGCTATCGGTTCCCAGCCCATCCTGATTCGTGATCATCACCAGCGTATAACCCGCTTTTTGCAGCGCCAGCAGCGAGGGAATGACATCGGGTTCCAGCGCCAGTTTGTCCAGACGGTCAACCTGAAAATCCTCAGGTGGTTCAGCGATCAATGTTCCGTCACGGTCGATAAAGAGATATTTCTGGCCCACGTGAGCTCCTTAAAATTAAGCGTTGATGCCCGGCAATGATTGTAATGCAGCCACAACGCGTTCACATTCGTAGCGGTTGCCGATCGTAATACGCAAACAGCCTGCAAGGCTCGGTTGCTTGTTTTGGTCACGCAGAATAATGCCCTGATCCCACAGCGTTTTAAATACAGAAGGTGACGCGGTAAAGCGTACCAGCAGATAGTTACTCTCGCTGGGGAAGACGTCTTCAATGCAGGGAATGTCTTTTAAGGCATCGCTCAGCCAGCGGCGAGCGGAGGTAATTTCCTCGACGTTCGCCTTCATTTTGGCGATCCCCTCACGGCTCAGCGCCTGCGCCGCAATATCCGCCACGGGGGTAGACAGAGGATAAGGTGCAATGACTTTCAGCAGCAGTTGAATCACCTCTGGGTTCGCCAGCGTGAAGCCACAGCGCAATCCGGCGAGGGAGAAGGCTTTGGACAAGGTACGCAGAATCACCAAATGGGGGAATTCATCCAGCCAGACCGAAGTGGTCGCCTGTGGACAGAATTCAATGTAAGCCTCATCGATAACGACCAGCGCTTTCCCTTGTGCCAGCGTCAGCAACTGGCGCAAATCCTCTCGTGCAATCAGATTGCCGGTCGGGTTGTTCGGGCTGCAAACATAAATGACTTTGGTGCCGTCCAACTGCGCTTCAATCGCATCGAGATCCAACTGCCAATCTGACTTGCTGGCGACGGTGCGGCGTTCCACGCCAAACGTCTCGGCGCTGACGGCGTACATGCCGTAAGTGGGTGGACAAAACAGGATAGCGTCTTTCCCCGGTTCGCAGAACGCGCGGATCAGCAGTTCAATTCCTTCATCGGCACCGCGGCTGACCAGAACCTGCTCCGGCTGAACGCCTGCATACTCGGCGTAACGGTTAATAACGAGCGCCGGCTGACATTCCGGGTAGCGGTTCAGCGTCTGTAACGTTAACTGAAATTCCGGTGCTTCAGGATATTCATTGGCATTCAGCCACACATCGCCATTGCCGCCCAGACGGCGAGCAGACTGGTACGGTGTCAATGCACGGACGTTGGCGCGTGCCAATTCTTCAATGTTGCTCATGCTTGCTCCTTCAGTGCTACGACACGCAGGGTAACGGCATTTTTGTGGGCGGTCAGTTGTTCAGCCTGTGCCAGAATTTCAATTGTTGGTGCCAGTTGCAGTAGCCCCTGTGGCGTGAGCTGCTGTACGGTCATGCGCTTCTGAAAATCGGCCAGTCCCAGGCTTGAATAGGTCGAGGTGTAGCCGTAGGTCGGCAGAACGTGGTTGGTGCCGGAGGCGTAGTCACCCGCGGATTCTGGTGACCAGTCGCCAAGGAACACCGAACCCGCGCTGGTGATGCTATCCACCAATGATTCCGCATCACGCGTCTGGATGATCAGGTGCTCCGGGCCGTATTGATTGCTGATTTCAACGCACTGCGCTAAATCACGCGCGACGATAACACGGCTGCTGGCAAGCGCCTGACGGGCGATATCTGCACGGGACAGTTGCGTAAGCTGTTCTTCAACGGCGTCGGCGACGGCTTTAGCCATTGCAGCATCGGGCGTGAGCAGGATGACCTGTGAATCCGGGCCGTGCTCTGCCTGAGACAGCAGGTCAGAGGCGACAAACGCAGGTGTCGCACCGCTGTCGGCGATCACCAAAACTTCGGATGGGCCGGCCGGCATATCAATCGCGGCGCCATCAAGCTGTTGGCTAACCTGACGCTTGGCTTCGGTAACGTACGCGTTACCGGGGCCAAAAATTTTGTCCACTTTCGGCACGCTCTCGGTGCCAAATGCCATCGCTGCAATCGCTTGCGCGCCACCGAGCTGAAAGACTTCCTTAATGCCGCACAACTGAGCAGCATACAGAATTTCATCGGCAATCGGCGGCGGTGAGCACAGCACTACGCGACCGCAGCCCGCGATGCGTGAAGGTGTGCCCAGCATCAGCACGGTTGACGGCAGTGGGGCGGAACCGCCGGGAATATACAGGCCAACGGTTGCGATAGGACGAGTAAGCTGCTGGCAACGCACGCCCGGCTGCGTTTCGACATCCACCGTCGGCAGTTTTTGCGCGTTGTGGAAGGTTTCGATATTACGCACGGCGACGCTCATTGCCTGTTTGACGTCATCACTCAGACGTGCGGAGGCGGCGGCAATGTCGGCATCGGTGACGCGAATGGCATTCACCTGAACCTTGTCAAACTGTGCGCTGTAGTCGCGTAGGGCGCTATCGCCCCGGCTTTTCACGTTTGCCAGAATATCGCTCACGATGGCGGTGATGCGGCCTGACGCGGAAATGGCCGGACGGGTCAATAACTGACGCTGCTCTTCTGCTGAACAGCGCTGCCAGTCGACAAGCGTGCTGAAGCTACCGGTACTATTGGTGTTGTCTGTCATCGCCGTCACTCCATCATTTTTTCAATCGGCAGAACCAGAATGGAGCTGGCACCCAACGATTTCAGTTTTTCCATGGTTTCCCAAAACAGCGTTTCGCTACTGACCATGTGCATGGCAACGCGACGTTGATCGCCAGCCAGCGGCAGAATGGTTGGGCGCTCCGCACCCGGTAACAGGGCGATGATTTCATCCAGACGTTCGCTGGGCGCGTGCAGCATGATGTATTTTGATTCACGCGCCTGAATCACGCCTTGCATACGGGTCAGCAGTTTATCGATTAACTGTTGTTTCTCCGCAGGCATCTCGCCGTCGCGCTGAATCAGGCTGGCTTTGGAGCGATAAATCACTTCTACTTCGCGCAGTCCGTTGGCTTCCAGCGTGGCGCCAGTTGACACCAGATCGCAAATAGCATCAGCCAGACCGGCACGCGGTGCGACTTCAACGGAACCGTTTAGCAGACAGGATTTGAAGCTGACAGATTGTCTGTCGAGATACTGTTTGAGCAGGTGAGGGTAAGAGGTGGCAATACGTTTGTTTTGCAGACATTCAGGGCCGGTGTAGGGTTCGTCCAGCGGCATCGCCAGCGACAGGCGGCAACCGCCAAAATCCAGACGGCGCAGCGTGAAGTAACGCGGATCTTCGCCCTGTGCGCGACGGTTTAACAGCTCTTCTTCCAGCACGTTTTCGCCGATGATGCCCAGATCGACTACACCATCCATCACCAGACCGGGGATATCGTCATCGCGCACGCGCAGGATATCAATCGGCATATTTTCTGCGAATGCGATCAGGCGCTGTTGCTGTAAGTTGATTTTGATCCCGCAGCGTGCCAGCAGTTCGCGCGAATCGTCGCTCAGGCGACCTGACTTCTGCATTGCTATCCGTAAACGTGTTTTATCCAGCATGGAAACCTCATTAACCTGTCAAATTTGAATGTCTAGAAATAGAGCGAGCATAAAAAAACGTCTGGAACGTTTTTTAACGTTGCATAGCAACGGCCTGCAAGGTGCGCGCATGGATAGCGCGCATAAAAAAACCCTCGGAAGCTGATCTTCCGAGGGCTCTCTTTGAGTTCTGCGCCACTGGAAGATCTGAACGTCTTCCAGCACCAACTGCCCGAAAGACTAATCAGGATGATGGTGATGATGGTGGTTAAACAGAACGCGTGTCATAAGTTGTCTCTTTGTTGTGTTTGTATTTATGAAATCAATAACGATTTAGCTGTCGAATAACCTAAACCATGTTCGGGTTGTTGTGCAACATTTTTTTAGCAGATGTGGGAAGTTCGTTTGGGTTGGGGAATGCGTCAGCATAATCGTGCGGGATATCCGCTTTTGATAGACAGAAAAACCTGCTGAAATCGGGCAGCTCCGTAGCGGTGGGTGTCAAAGCCGTTTACTCTGTAGGGAGCGTATAGCGTTAATAACAGGCTCCTTGCTGGGGAGAACGACGGATGAAAAAAGTAGCGATTGTTGGACTGGGCTGGTTGGGCATGCCGCTGGCTCTGGCGCTGAATGGACACGGCTATCACGTAGTGGGGACAAAAACCACTCAGGATGGCGTCGACGCGGCGCGAATGAGTGGGATTGAGTGTTATCAACTGGTTCTGACGCCGGAACTCGAATGCGACGCTGATGAACTTAACGCGTTACTACAACAGGTTGACGTATTAGTCGTGACGCTCCCCGCCAGCCGAACGGCGGAAGGGGGAGATGGGTATGCGCAAGCGGTACAGCAGTTGGTGAATATGGCGCGCGTCTTTCATGTCCCACGTATTATCTTCACCAGTTCAACCTCGGTTTATGGCGATGGCAGCGGTACGGTGAAAGAAATTTCGCCGCTACAACCGAAAACGGTCGCCGGGAAGACTTTGGCATCCCTCGAACAGTGGTTACAGCATTTACCCGATACTTCCGTGGATATTTTGCGTCTGGCGGGGCTGGTTGGCGGCGATCGCCATCCTGGCCGTTTTCTGGCAGGTAAAACCGATCTGCCGCGTGGCAATCATGGCGTGAATCTGGTGCATCAGGAAGATGTGCTGGCGGCGATCCTGCTGCTGCTTAAGCTACCGAACGGTGGGCATATCTATAACCTGTGCGCACCGGAACATCCTGCCAGACAGGATTTTTATCCCGAACAGGCGCGCAGATTACAGGTGTCTCTGCCGCATTTTGCCCCCGTGACGGATAGCACCCAAGGGCGGATTATTGATGGACAACGTATCTGCCATGAGCTTGGGTTTGACTACCAATATCCGAATCCCTCAACAATGCCACTGAATTAGGGGTTACCACGCGGCTCGATTTTGTTACTGCCGCGAGAGGGGGTCAGATATGCCCGGGTGAGCGCGACGCTACCCGGGCAAGGGACGTTAAAACGATGTCCAGTCACTTTCTGATGACGCGGCTTTTTTATCTGCTGTTGGCACGCGTTTTGGCAACGCATGGCGTGGTGGGGAGGTTAACGCATGTGCCGCCGTGCGACTGTCGGATTGAGGCACGCGGAAATGTCCAAGCAATTTCTCTAACAGCACAGCCTGCTCTTCCAACGAGTTGGCCGCAATGGAAGATTCCATCACCAGCGAGGCATTCTGCTGAGTCGTGGTATCTAATTCACTGATTGCCTGTGCGATTTGTCCAATTCCCCGGCTCTGTTCTTCTGACGCGGATGAGATTTCGCCCATAATGTCGTTCACGCGGGAAACCGAATCGACGATTTGCCCCATCGTATCTCCAGCAAGTGCAACAAGATGACTACCCGCATTAGTGCGTTCGACTGACTCCGAAATCAACGCTGCGATATCTTTAGCTGCCTGCGCACTGCGCTGTGCCAAACTGCGAACTTCACCCGCTACGACGGCAAAACCGCGTCCTTGTTCACCCGCGCGTGCGGCTTCTACCGCCGCATTCAATGCCAGAATGTTAGTCTGGAAAGCAATGCTATTGATGACGCTGGTGATATCGGCGATTTTTTTGGAACTGGCGGCGATAGTGTCCATGGTTGTCACAACCTGTTTCACGACCTCGCCACCTTTGAGGGCGTTCTTGGAAGCATCTGCGGCGATCTGGCTGGCATGTCTGGCGTTGTCGGCGTTGTTTTTCACCGTCGAGGTGAGTTCTTCCATACTGGCGGCGGTTTCAACCACGGCGGCTGATTGCTGCTCGGTACGTGAAGACAGATCGCTGTTGCCTGTGGCAATTTTGCTTGCCGACTGACTGACGCTGCCCACACTGTCTCGTACTTCGGAAATAACGTGGCGTAACTGTTCATTCATCGTCCCCATCGCGTGGGTCAGCCTCCCCAGTTCATCGTGACGGTCGGTATGAATAGTCGTCGTCAGGTCGCCACTGGCAATGTGTTCCGCCAGCGACAGGTTATGGATGATGGGTCTGGTGATAATCCGAGTGATGTAGATTGAAACGATGATACCGATAATGACGGCAATGAGGCCGATAATTATCGTAATAGTGGTGGAGGTATTGGCCAGTTCATCATTCTTCGCTTTGATGATGGCGGTCAACGCATTAATGTCTGCACTACTTTTCGTTCCTGCTCGCATGACCCGTGTTTCTGCTTTTTTCACGTCATCGAAAGCGATGAAGTAGTCTGCATTAAGCTGCTGGTATTGCTTAACGTAATTTCGTAATGCGTCAGCTTGGTTTTTCAAGTCAGCAGGTAAAATGGGTAATGCCTGATAGGCTGACTCCATTTCTGCATAACGATTATTCAGCGCGGTGACGGTGTTCTCATCTTTCGTTATTTGCAGCGCATAGCTTGATTTTTGTACTTCACTTAACAAAAAAGCCAGCTTGCTAATAGCGTAATAAGCATCATTATCGGGGAATGAAGAGGTGTCATGAAAGGTCTGCGCCAATGGCTCTAACGTCGCTTGTGCATGCAAGAGATTGACTTTTTCCTGAATGCCAACCGCTTTGAGTGTAGCGGTGGACATCGCGGAAACAGAGGATTGAAACTCCTCTAAATTTCCTTTTAAATTGCTGATATGGCCTAATTCATCATTACTCCAGGCCAGATTTTTCGCACTGTCAGTTAAATCTGTCGCACTCTTGACAAATTTCGCCAAAATATCTTTTGTTTTCTCATCGGGGGCGTAAAAATATTTAACACGATTTATTTTTGCCTGAAAAACTTCAATGTTGACGCTATAAATAAGATTGGTCTTTCCATATATATCTTTAATGTCTTTAAATCTCTTTGCGCTGAGTGTCGAAGCAATAATAACAAGTAATAAAATAATGCCGAATCCTGTATACAATTTATGTGAGATCTTTGTGTTACGAATCCGACTAGCAAGATGCTGCATTATAACTCTCCATGTATGACGCTTTTTAGTAAAATATTATTCACAATTTTATTGCTAACTACCATAAGTTATCGGGCTATGTTATTGCGATGTTAGTGTCAGATTAAGGGATAATGACATTTTGTGATGGATGTCAAAGTGTGTTGTGCAAATGCATGATTTTTTATGCGATTATAACCACAACCGTCGTCTAATACTTATTGACGGTTTATTTATTACAAGATTTTGGTTGCCAAATCCAGCCCTGATGCAACAGGGCTGGGCTGTTTGAGGTTAAAAAGTAGTCCAGCCGTCGTCGTGCGATGGTTTTGATGCAGGTGGCAGGTGCTTCTGCTGTGACGGCAAACGTGGGGTATTCGCTTTGGGTTTACGCCCCTCGTGCTCAGACAGGCGGAAGTTAGCGACCATACTTTCCAATATAACTGACTGTTCCTCCAGCGAATTAGCGGAGATTGACGATTCCATCACCAGTGCGGCATTTTGCTGTGTGGTGGTATCCAGTTCGCTGATGGCGCGGGAAATTTGCTCAATGCCACGGCTTTGTTCATCGGAGGCGGATGCGATTTCCCCCATGATGTCGTTAACCCGTGAAACGGAGGAGACGATCTGATCCATTGCGGTTCCTGCATTGGCGACCAACTGTGTGCCCATGTTGATGCGTGACACCGACTCGGATATCAGACTGGCGATCTCTTTCGCCGCTTGAGACGTACGTTGAGAGAGCGTGCGCACCTCGCTGGCAACCACGGCGAACCCACGACCTTGTTCCCCGGCTCGCGCGGCTTCGACGGCAGCGTTAAGCGCCAGAATATTGGTCTGGAATGCAATACTGTTGATCACGGCGGTAATATCGGCAATCTTGCGTGAGCTTTCTGAAATGCCAGACATGGTATCCACGACATTTCGCACCACTTCGCCGCCTTTGTGAGCGTTTTGCGAAGCCTCGGTGCTGATTTGGCTCGCCTGTTTTGCATTCTCGGCGTTGTTTTTAACGGTTGATGTCAGTTCTTCCATGCTGGCAGCGGTTTCAACCACCGCAGCAGACTGTTGCTCGGTACGTGAGGAAAGATCGCTATTACCTACGGCGATCTTGGCAGCAGAAGTGGAAACGCTGTCCACGCTGTCACGTACATCGCTGATCATATGGCGCAGCTTTTCGTTCATTCTCCCCATTGCTGCGGTTAACTGACCCAGTTCATCATCACGGTCAGCGACGATCGTTGAGGTCAGATCGCCTGCGGCGATTTTTTCTGCCAGAGAGAGGTTATGAATCACGGGACGGGTGATTTGACGGGTAATCAGCAGTGAGATGATAATACCAATTACTACGGCGATAAGGCCAATCAGCATCGTGATGGTAGCGGAACCGTAGGCCAACGTGTCATTTCTTTCTTTGACGACAGCGATAATCGCTTTAATCGAGGCGCTGCTTTTATCCCCGCCGACCTTCACGCCGTCTTCTGCTTTTTTCAGATCGTTGACGCTTTGAAAGTAGTCGTTATTAAGCTTTTTATAATTGGCGGCATAGCTGCGCAGGCCATCTACGACCACCTTTTGTTCGGGCGTCAACATTGCAACGGTGGCCTGATAGCGGCTGTCAAAACGGCTAAAAACTTCATCAAATCTCTTCGCGGCGTCGGCATTTTGTCTGAGCTGCAACTCATATGATGCCTGTTTTAGTTCTGCAACCTGCGTGCTCAGATCCTCTATTTGAGGCTGTGTTGCACTATCGGAAGGTTGCTGACGCAGTTTGGTGTAAAAATCCGCAATAATATTTTGCCCGTTGGCAGCACTGATTTTGTCGCGGTTTTCTACCACGCGCTGTGTAGCTTTCCCCATCTCTGTAATGGCGTTCTGGAATTCGGTCAGATTCTGGTTTAGCTCATTGATAAGCGTTAACCCTTCCGGCCCCCATGAGAGCGTTTTTGCTTCAGTGGTTAATTCTGATGCGTGTTTAACGAAACCCGCCATGGTTTCGCGTGATTTCTCATCATATGAATAAAAATACTTCAGGCGGTTTATTTTGGCCTGAAAGACCTCGATATTGATGTTGTAAATAAGGTTGGTTTTTCCATAGATATCACGAATTTCTCGGAAGCGTCCTGCGCTGAGTAGTGATGCAATGATTACCAGTAGCAGGATGACCCCGAACCCAAGATAAAGTTTTTGGGATATTTTAAGATTTCTGATTTTTTTGGTTAAGAACATAATGTCTCTCCGGGGATGAATTACTGGTGTCGGGTAACGCATTAATAACGGTAGACCCATAATGCTTATCGGATTTATGGCGATTTTTTTTAGTGTGGGAGAAAAAACTAATAATAATTTGTGAGGATTATCTCTCACGGCTGGACAACTGCCCAGCATGGGCAGGTTTAATTACCAATATGTGATATATTAAGCGTATTAAGAATAAACCCAAAAAATTGTGATTGTTTTTTTAATTTTTAAAAATAAGGGAGAAATAAACGGCATTTTGAAATAAATTGAAATAAAATTGAGATAAAAATAACGAATGGTTAATTTTTGTCTTAACACTGTTCGTGCTGGATACCAGATGGCCGCCAGCATTGCCGCCATCGGGCGCTGAGACACCTAACGGGTGTTTTTGGTGCGGTACAGGCGTCGTGGGTGGCCGATTTTTCCGTACTGCATTTCGATATCGAGAAACTGATTTTCAACGCAAAACTCCAGATAGCGGCGTGCCGTCGTTTTACTCAGCCCGGTTTTTTCGACGATATCATCGACAGAATAGAGCGTCTGACCCCCATCGCTGGCAAAAATCTGCTTAATCAGCCCCAGTGTGTTCTCCTCAATACCTTTTGCTGACGAGGAGGGCGCTGCGCCAGAGGATTGCAACTGATAAAGAATATCGACGTTCTGCTGATCGACAATCTTGTATGTGTCCTGAGTCTTCACGAATTGAATAAATCGTTCCAGCGAAGAGCGCAGCCGCGGGTAGGAAAGTGGTTTGATAATGTAGTCAAAGGCACCGCAGCGGATCGCCTGAGCACAGGTATTCATGTCGCTTGCCGCGGTGATAAAGATGACGGAGCAGTCCATCCCTTTCAGCAGTTGACTTTCAATCAGCGAAACCCCTTCACCGTCGGGCAAATAGTTATCCAGTAGGATCAAACGCGGTTTGTATTGCTGAAGGAGTTTTTTGGCTTCCAAAAGCGTAGCGGCAATCCCTACGACACGCAGATTGAAATTTTTTTCAATAAATTCAGCATGAATCTTCGCCAGCTTACTTTCATCTTCAACGATTAAGACATCGAAATGTTCAGTGTGCTGCATGGTGTGAATCCCTGTTAGTATCTAAAGTATAAAAAATCTAGTCCCCGTTATACCTCAAGCGGCCTGTGTGCTTAATATGAGGCAACGCCAATTATTTGGCTGATATTGGTATAAAGAGGGAAAATATGCTGCCATTTGGCTGGTTGGCCGAGACTTCGACCATGCCCTGTGCCTGATTAACATAGCTGGCGACCAGATGCAGCCCCAGCCCATGGTCGCCCTGTGTTTTACTGGTCACGCCCATTTCAAACAGGCTATCGGCGATCGCCGGATCGATCCCCGTTCCCTGATCGGCGACTTCAATGACCAGTTCCTGTTCGCTGTCGTAAATGTACACCTCGACAGGATAATGTGGCGCCGCGCTGGCTAATGTGGCTTCCATGGCGTTATCCAGTAAATTGCCGATGATGGACATCAGCTCCGTTTCGCTGAGTGCCGATGGAATATGGGTAAGCTGGCAGCGTGGGTCGAACACAATCTCAATGCCTTTTTCCCGTGCCGTCGCGTACTTGCCCAGCAGCAGCCCACACAGTGCTGGCGAACAAAAACGGCGGGAAACAAAATCCAATACCACCTGTGCGCTTTCTGATTGCGCTTCAATATATTTGATCGCTTCGTCATAGCGCTTCAGGTGCAGTAAACCAGCGAGTGTCGCGGTCCAATTCAGTTGTTCATGGCGCAGGATGCGCAGGCTGTTAGCATAGCGTTTTACCTGGCTAAGCTGCATGCTGAGCGTATGGATATCGCTCTTACTGCGGAAACTGATGACCCAACCTTGAAGTTCATCCTCCAGCATAATTCGCACTCGGCTGGCAATGACCGTGGCGTGGTTAAAGCGGCAGATCTCATCGTGAGTGTCGCTACTCCACATCGCCTCACCGGAGAAAAAGGGGACAGGCTTAATCACGGTATCAATGGGTTCACCCCGTAACAAATGAGAAGGTGCGTCTAGCCCAAGGATCTCTTTGGCGGCATGGTTAATGGCGGCGATACGGTGTTGCTTATCGATGGCAATCACCCCTTCGTAGATCGATTCGAGTAGTGCCTTCTGCTGCCGGACTAGCATACGAATTTCAAGAGGTTCGAGACCGAACATCTGTTTTTTCAGGTTGCGTGAGAACCACCATGAAAAGATAAACAGTGCGACAAACATGGCAAGAATCGCCAGCAGGATATGCGCCAGTTTACTGAACGTCAGGCTATCGATGTGGGTTTTCAGATAGCCAACGGAAACAATGCCAATAACCTGGCCGTCAGACATAATCGGTGCTTTGCTGCGCAGTGAGATGCCAATGCCGCCTCGGCGCACCGTAATGATGCTTTTACCCGCTAACACTTCAACGTTATCCCCCCCTACCATCTGCGTACCGACCAGATCGCTATCTTGAGAATGAAACAGATGACGTGCCTGATTATCACCAATCACGATATAACTGGCATCGCTGCGCAGCTTCAACTGTTGAACGAGCGTGTCTATCTGACGGATATCCTTATTTTTTACTGATTCGATCAGCGACGGGATGATGGCGATCTCTCTGGCCTGCACCTGTGCGCGTGTACCCAGTTCAGAATACAGTTGCTTATCGATATCGTGATAATAGTAAATACCAGTCATAAAAAGTAACAAAGAGAAGAAGACAATCAAATAAATAAACAATTTGATATGAAACGAAAGCCTTAATCTCATGATACGTGCAAGCCTGATGGTGGATGAAAAACTGTGGCTTAATTTATCACGAATGATAATCAGAATGGAGTAAGAGGAAAAAACTTGTGAGCAGCGGCACGTTTAAATAGGGGGTAAACATTATGATGAGGAAAATAAGTAAAAAAACAAACGAAAGTTTTTTCTTTAATAAACAACTTAATTACTTTTTATCAACATGATGCTTTTTAGGAAATAAAAACCATAAAATCCATAGAAACCTTAAACTTTATTTCGATTTATAATTTGTGTAATTAAATGAAAGGTAAGGATTTTCATAATAAAAACCATAAAAACCATAAACGCCTTTAAAACTCATTTTTTAATTTGAAGAGAATCACATAATAATAGGTCTCTGCCCCCTATGATGCGCAGACAAAATAAAACGGGGACTGAGCTATGAGTACAACTGATGATTCATATATTGTTGTAAATAATGAGGCGTCTGGGAAGACCTCATTGAAGGAAAAATGGTGGCATGTTCTGGATACCTATAAAGTAGGTATTATTCCTGTGCCACTTTTTGTGCTGGCGGGGGTATTAATCGGCATCGACTGCCTGAATGGCAAGTTGCCGAGCGATATCGTCGTGATGGTAGCGACATTGGCATTCTTCGGGTTTGCCTGTGGTGAATTCGGCAAGCGTCTGCCAATTATTGGCAAGATGGGCGCGGCGGCAATCTGTGCGACCTTTATCCCTTCAGCGATGGTGCATTATGGCCTGCTGCCGGACGTTGTGGTTGAGTCTACGACCAAGTTCTACAAAAGTACCAACATTCTGTATCTCTATATCTGCTGCATTATTGTCGGCAGCATCATGAGTATGAATCGGCAGACGCTGATTCAGGGCTTCCTGCGTATTTTCTTCCCGATGCTGTGTGGTGAAGTGGCCGGGATGCTGGTAGGCATGGGCGTCGGTATGGCGTTAGGTTTAGATCCGTTCCAAATCTTCTTCTTCCTGATTCTGCCAATCATGGCGGGCGGTGTCGGTGAAGGTGCTATCCCGCTGTCTATCGGCTATGCCACGATCCTGCATATGGATCAGGGCGTTGCTCTGGGGCGCGTATTGCCTATCGTCATGCTCGGTAGCCTGACTGCCATCATTCTTGCCGGTGTTCTGAATCAACTGGGTAAACGTTATCCACACCTGACCGGTGAAGGCGAACTCATGCCGAATAAAGGTAATAACCTGGATAACGGCGAAAGCAGCACACCTGCGCCGGCCTTTAGCGGTAAAGCCGATGTGACGACCATTGCCTCTGGCGCGCTGCTGGCCATCCTGCTGTATATGATCGGTATGCTCGGTCACAAAGTGATTGGCCTGCCTGCACCGGTTGGCATGCTGTTCGCTGCTGTACTGGTGAAGCTGGCTCACGGCGTTTCACCAAAAATGCTGGAAGGGTCCCAGGTTGTTTACAAGTTCTTCCAGACTTCTGTGACTTATCCGATTCTGTTTGCCGTTGGTGTCGCGATTACACCGTGGCAGGAATTGGTCAATGCCTTCACGATCCAAAACCTGCTGGTGATTGTTTCTACCGTGGTGACGCTGGTCGGGACTGGCTTCCTGGTAGGTAAAAAGATCGGTATGCACCCGATTGATGTTGCCATTATCTCCTGCTGCCAGAGTGGGCAAGGTGGTACAGGTGACGTCGCGATTCTGACAGCCGGTAACCGTATGGTGCTGATGCCATTTGCTCAGATTGCAACGCGTATCGGTGGTGCCATTAACGTTTCCGTTGCACTACTGGTACTCGCCAACTTTTTAGTCTGATGTTATTCAGAAATAAAAAGCGCTGAGTCGAAGACGAATTGTATTGAAGAAAGTGTTGAGTTAACGAAATAAAAACCGCCATTGCGTGTGGGTTTATTTTGCACAGGAAATATTATGAAACTTGCAAGCTATCGTTATAACGGTAAGGACAGTTACGGCATTTATACGCCAACGGGATTAATCGATCTCGGCAGTAAAATTGGCCACCGTTACCCCGACCTGAAAGCATTACTGGCACAGAGTGCATTACATGTTGCCGATGAGTTCATCATGAGTACGCCAGATATTGCGGTCGCAGATGTCACATTCTTACCGGTTATTACCGCACCAGGAAAAATACTGTGCGTGGGGATGAACTATGCCGCTAAACGGCAGGAATTTAATGAAGAGAACCCTGCGCCGACCTTATTTGTACGTTTTGCCGATTCGCAAACCGGACACGCGACGCCCGTCATCAAGCCGCATTATTCCCGTGAATTTGATTATGAAGGCGAACTTGCGGTCATTATCGGTAAAGGCGGGCAGAATATTTCTCAGGACGTCGCACTTTCTCATGTCGCGGGCTATAGCTGCTACATGGATGGCTCGGCGCGTGACTGGCAGCACAGTTGGTTTACCGCCGGTAAAAACTGGCAGAAAACCGGGGCGTTTGGCCCTTATCTGACCACCACGGATGAAATTCCTGACCCGCATGTGCTGGCAATCCGTACCTATCTGAATGGCCGTATGGTGCAGGACGACAATACCAGCAGCATGATTCACAAAGTCGCTGAATTGATTGAATACATCAGTACCTTCACTGAACTGAGTGCGGGCGATGTGATCATCACCGGTTCACCGGGCGGCGTGGGTAAAAAACGCAATCCGCCACTGTTTATGAAAGCGGGTGACTGCATTGAAGTGGAAATTGAAAACATTGGTCATTTGCGTAACACGATAGTGGATGCCGCCGCGCCGTTGAAATCGACTCCGATCGTGGCTGAAGTCGCCGCGCACTAAGTACCAATGCAAAAACAACGCTGCCGGTGTTAAAACCGGCAAGCCCGCAATGATTGCCCTAAATAATTCGAGTTGCAGGAAGAACCGTGATGTATGCCAATGATTCCGTCTTTTTTGACACGCTGGATGTGCGCTTTCGGGAGCCGGAGAGGGATGCAGTACGCCAGTTCCTCGCACACTGCCAGCTCGGCATGGATGACGATATTGACATCGTTGTAGTTGGCAAACAGGGCAAACGGCTGATCGCCTGTGCGGGTTTGGCCTCCAACACGATTAAGTGCGTCGCGGTCGATCCAGAATTCCGCCACCTCAATTTGGGCGTGCAGGTGGTGAATGAAGTGATGCAACAGGCGGCACAGCGCGGCCACTTTCACCTGTTTCTCTATACCAAGCCAGACAATGTCGACATCTTCCGGGGATGTGGTTTCTATCCGCTGGCGAGCTATCAGGACCGCGCGGTGCTGATGGAAAATACACCGATTGGCATTAAGCAGTATTGTCAGTCTTTGGCCGCGTTTGCGCATCCTGAGCCGCTCGCGGCGCGAACTGAGAAAAACATCGGCGCGATTGTCATGAACGCCAATCCTTTCACATTAGGCCACCGCTATTTGGCGGAACATGCGGCGCAGTCGTGCGATTGGCTGCATGTTTTCGTGGTACGGGAAGACGTGTCCTTTTTCCCGTTCAGTGAACGTCTGGAGATGGTGCAGCGCGGTGTGGAACATATCCCCAATCTGACGGTACATGCCGGTTCGAACTACATGATTTCTAAAGCGACGTTTCCCGGCTATTTCCTGAAGGAAGAGAAGCTGATAACGCGTGCCCATGCTGCGTTGGATTTAATCATTTTCAGGAAATATATCGCACCTGCACTGGGTATTACCCAACGCTTTGTCGGCACCGAACCCTTTTGCCCGGTGACGTACCAGTACAACCAGGATATGCACTACTGGCTGGAGAACGACCAGACCGTATCTGCCCCGGCGTTAAGCGTGGTTGAAATTGAACGTAAACGGCAAACCTCAGGACTGGCCATCTCCGCTTCGGAAGTCAGGAAATTACTCAAACTTCGGCAGTACAGCGGTATTCAGGACATCGTGCCAGCCTCAACGTTTGAGCATTTACAGCACTATTACGAACCCGAATACGCGTAATTAAAATTAATCAGGATAAGTCTATGAAGATTATTAAGGAGTCCCTGGCGGGCACTTTTGAATCCAGCGATTTGCTGGTCAAAGTGTCACCGGCAGACAGGAAGCTCACCGTGGTCATCAACAGCGAAGTGATCAAACAGTTCGGCCACCAAATCAAACAGGTCGTGAATGACACGCTGAAGGATCTGGGCGTAGAAGAAGGGACGATTATTGTGGATGACAAAGGCGCACTGGATTGTGTCATCCGTGCTCGCGTACAAAGCGCGGTATTGCGTGCCACAGACGGCCAGCAGATTGAATGGGAGAAATTATAATGAATAAACTTCGCCGCAGTATGTTGTTTCTCCCCGGTGCCAACGCCGCCATGCTGTCCAATGCATTCATCTATAAGCCTGATTCCATTATGTTCGATCTGGAGGATGCGGTGTCCTTGCGGGAAAAGGATACGGCACGCTTGCTGGTTTTCCATGCGCTCCAGCATCCGATGTATCGCGACATTGAAACCGTGGTGCGCATTAACCAGCTCAGTACGCCGTTTGGTCTGCTGGATCTCGAAGCAGCCGTACGCGGCGGTGCCGATGTTATTCGGTTGCCGAAAACCGATTCCACTGACGATGTGGATGAACTGGAACGCCACCTGGTGCGTATCGAAAAAGCCTGCGGTCGCGAAGTGGGCTCCACGCGCATCATGGCGGCGATTGAGTCTGCGGTAGGCGTGATTAATGCCGTTGCTATTGCCCGCTCTTCCGAACGCATGATCGGGATTGCGCTGGCGGCGTTTGACTATGTGATGGATATGCAGACGGAGCGCGGTGACGGCACCGAGTTATTTTATGCCCGCTGCGCGGTGCTGCATGCAGCTCGTGCTGCTGGTATCGATGCTTTCGACGTGGTTTATCCCAATGTGAATGATGATGCGGGTTTCCTGAAAGAGGTCGATCTTATCCGCAAGCTGGGCTTTAACGGCAAATCCCTGATTAACCCACGCCAGATTGAGCTGTTACACAACGCGTATGCTCCTACACAGGATGAAGTGGACTATTCCCATTTGGTGATCAAAGCCGCCGAAGAGGGCGAGCGTGCGGGACTGGGCGTTATTTCCCTGAACGGGAAAATGATCGATGGGCCGATTATCAACCACGCCAGAAGAGTGCTGGAACGTGCTCAGGCCTCCGGCGTTCGTAAATAGCCGTTGCGTGTTTACACCGCAATTGCCGCTCTTAGGAATCACAGGATTAGATAATGAGTCATTTTATTGAAGCATTGCAACAGCAGTACCCGGAAAAACGTCATCTACAACCTTTCGTCAACGCCAATCAGAATACACCGTGGCTGAATGATGTCGCCCAAAAGCATGAGCGCAAACTGTGTGCCGATCTCGAAGAGGCGATTCGCCACAGCGGCCTGAAAGATGGCATGACGATCTCTTTCCACCACCACTTCCGCGAAGGCGATAAAGTCATTAATCGGGTGGTTGATACGCTGGCACATATGGGTTTTCGCGACCTGACGCTGGCCTCCAGTTCGCTGATGAGCTGTAACGCCCCGCTGATTGAGCACATCAAAGCAGGCGTAGTCAGCCGGATATACACCTCTGGAATGCGTGGCAAACTGGCTGATGCTATTTCCCACGGATTAATGAAAGAACCGGTACAGATTCACTCCCACGGCGGTCGCGTGCACCTGCTGCAAAGCGGTGAACTGAATATCGATGTCGCTTTCCTCGGTGTACCGTGCAGCGATGAATTTGGTAACGCCAATGGCACCGTCGGAAAATCAAGCTGTGGTTCACTGGGTTATGCCATGGTCGATGCGCAGTTTGCCCGAAAAGTGGTGCTGCTGACGGAAAGTCTGGTGCCGTTCCCGAACATGCCAGCCAGCATCGTGCAAGATCAGGTGGATTACATTGTTCAGGTGGATGAAGTCGGCGATCCAGCCAAAATCAGCGTTGGTGCGGCGCGCGTCACCAGTAACCCGCGTGAATTGTTGATCGCCCGTTCCGCGGCAGACGTGATTGAACATGCCGGCTATTTCAAAAACGGTTTCTCTATTCAGACCGGTTCTGGTGCGGCTTCAACGGCCTGTACGCGTTTTCTTGAAGATAGAATGCGTCAGCAGAATATCGTGGCCCGTTTTGCCCTCGGTGGGATCACGGGCGGGATTGTCGATTTGCATGAAAAAGGGCTGATCGAAAAACTGATCGATACCCAGTGTTTTGATGCCAATGCGGCGGCGTCGCTGGCGAAGAACCCCAACCATGTCGAGATTTCCACTAACGTGTATGCCAATCCGAGTTCGAAAGCGGCCTGCTGCGATCAACTGGATATGGTGATTCTTAGCGCACTGGAAATTGACACCGATTTTAATGTCAACGTGATCACGGGGTCAGACGGCGTGATGCGCGGCGCATCCGGCGGGCATTGTGATGTCGCAACGGCAGCGAACCTGACGATTGTTGTGGCACCGCTGATTCGTAGCCGTATTCCAACGGTGGTTCGTCAGGTAACCACCCGCGTTACGCCGGGAGAAAGCATTGACGTACTGGTGACCGATCACGGTATTGCCGTCAATCCGGCACGTCCTGAGGTCGCTGAACGTCTGAAACAGGCAGGGCTGACGGTGATGACGATTGAGGCGCTGTATCAGCGGGCGATTGAACTGGTTGGCGAACCTCGTGCTATCGAATTTCACGATCGCATCGTCGGCGTTATTCGCTATCGCGATGGCAGCGTGATTGACGTCGTTCGTCAGGTGAAAGAAGCCGACGAATAAGCGGCAAACCCATGAGGGAATCGATGATGACAAAGGCTGTTTCCATCTCGCTTGAAACCTTACTCGCGGCGAAGGAGCGCCGCGCCAGTCGCCAGCAAGAATGGCTCGTTCGGCACGGTGCGACGTTGGTATCGCTGACGTTGGTTACGCCGGGGCCAATAAAAGATAACGACGATTATCGGCAGGTGATGGCGGAAGCCATCAAGGCATTTGCCTCGCTGTGTCAGACGCGAGGCTGGACGGTGCTGGAACAGCAAACATTCTGGCTGGCAACGGGGGCGGAAGGGCTGTGGGCGATCACCAAAGATGCGCTGTCGGTGAAAGCGGCGACCATTGCGCTGGAAGACAACCATGAGCTAGGTCGGTTGTGGGATTTTGACATCTTCAGCCCGGAAGAGGGATCGATTGGCCGAACGATGCTGGCGCATAGCGGGCGTACCTGCTTATTGTGCGATCAAATGGCACACGCCTGTAGCCGTTCGCGTCGCCATTCGCTGCCTGAGCTGCTTGAGCACATTGAGGAAAAAGTCCATGCCTACTTTACGCCAGCCTGACAGTGTACGGTCGGTTACGACATCTCGTTCCGTCGCCCGTGAGTATCGAGAATGTGCTCCGTTACCGGATATTGATCGGCGAGTCGCGCAGGCGCTGACGATGGAAGTGATGCTGACGCCAAAGCCCGGATTGGTGGATCGTGCCAATAATGGTGCGCATCGTGATATGGATGTGGCGCTGTTTCAGACCAGCATTCAGGCGATTTCTCCCTGGTTTCGCCGTTTTACCGACGCGGGTTATCAGCATGCTCGTGTACCTCTGGCACGGTTACTGTCTCAGGTTCGACCTATTGGCATCGCCTGCGAGCAGGCGATGTTGTCAGCGACGAAAGGCGTGAATACCCACAAAGGTGGAATTTTCGCATTTGGCCTGCTGTGCACCGCCGCCGGTTGGCTGGCAGGGCGGGGAGAGCCTGTGACACAGCGTAGCCTGTGCGACAGCGTTGCCGCCATGTGCCACGATCTGGTGCATAAGGAGCTTGAGACGTGCGCTGGTGCAGCAACGGCGGGTGAGCATCTTTTTCAACGTCATGGCCTGACGGGCGCGAGGGGAGAAGCTGCTAGCGGTTTCAATACCGTATGCCAGTACGCGTTACCTGCGTTACAGCAGGCGATAGCTGACGGTTCTGATGAAGAAACGGCGTTGTTACAGACGTTGTTGGTGCTGATGGCGCACAATCCTGACACCAATGTCGTTTCACGCGGCGGCATGGACGGCCTGGCATTTGTGCAAGACTATGCGCAGAAATTACTGGCTGGCCCGCTAAATCGCCAGGCGTTGAACCGGATGGATGAGGCGTTGATTGCGCGAAATCTTAGTCCTGGCGGGAGTGCCGATTTACTGGCGCTGACCTGGTTGCTGTATCAGTATCCTACCGAATAACGTCACACATGCCATACAAAGGAACAGGGGAGAGGCATATTATTTGTCTTCCCTGATCACTTTTTCCTATTATTCCGCTAAAGTAGTTGAGAACATTACCGATAACGTTTTCACCAGTTTGTATCGTGTGATTTCAAGCATTCCGTATGATTCTATCGAGATAAAATTAAGTTGTTTGAATTGAACAATTAATTTTTAAATTGAAGGGTTGCGGAGAGGCGTGCATCAAATAAGCCATTGACATAATGGTGGGGATGAAAGCGGTGAATGAAAATGTGAAAGAGCAGTTTGTTAAGCGCAACAAACTGGCTATCTGTGCAACCTTGCGTGAATTAAAAAAGAATGATACGTCTTTGATGATTCATCATTCTCACGGACAGTTCATCAGTAAAATTCTTGATGTCGAGCCCGATAATAATTTGTTTGTTTTTGACCTTGGTGGCGTTGAGCGAGAGAACAGCCGAGCGCTGTACGCGGGCATGATGTCTTTCGTTGCCGAGCCTGCTGGCGCGAGAGTCGAATTTAATGCCGAAATTGCGAAAACCGTGGATTACGATGGGTTGCCAGCCTTTAGCGCGCAGATCCCTGAATACCTTTATCTTATCCAACGCAGAACCTATTTCCGTATCAATACGCCACTGTGGCCACCGCTAACCTGTAGTGGCGAACTGCCAGATGAGAGTGCTTTCCAGTTCACTATCAAAGATATCTCTTTAGGGGGGCTGAGCCTGTATACCGACCGTGATACCACCGGGTTGTTGACCGAAGGTGACATCATTCAGGGCGTGGAAATGGATCTTGCCGACCACGGTTTCTTCTGCGTCGATTTGCAGTTCGTCGGTCAGGCAATGGTGAAGGTGGTCGATAATAAAGGTGAGGTGAAACTGACGCAGCGTCTGAGTTTCAAATTCCCTTCACTAAATGCGGCACAGGAGCGTGATCTCCAGCAGGTGATTTTTGAACTGGAAAGATTACAAAACGAAAAGAAAAAGCGGTTTCAGGAATTATAAGTTTTAAGTACAAGTTTTTGTTTGGGCTTCACACATAATAGCAACGTTTTTTATTACGATAATTAACTTATTTGCCCTAAATAATTCGAGCCGCGGTGTTAAATGTGATTGTTTTTCATGCAAAAAAACAGTGCATGCTGTTTAACATAGGATGAGAGCAAATAAATTGTTTCCAACGTTCTCTGAGCCTTGTCAGATGAGATCGTCTGGTGCAGAATACGCGCCTTGCAAATAACCGACGTCTAATAGCGTCGGTTATTTTTTTACATTTATGCTCGTCATACTTCAAGTTACAGAGGTATTGGTGTGGTTTTCTACCTTCTCTGTGGCTCTGGTGTACTGGGCATAGGGTCTTCAACGAAAGAGGCCGGACAACGATCCGGATAGATAATTTTGTGTGTGCCTGTGAGCACAGTGAGGAAAGGAAGAATGGGTCAATTAGTCAGTTTCGCACCGGTGCCCGCCGGTTTATGCTGTCAAAGCATTGGTTATGGCGCGACGCCGTCGCAAGTTATTTCTGGTGCTGTCTCAGCTACCTCTTCTCATCGTGATTCAGGCTGGCCCTGTATCCATGCATTTGTTTCCAGTGCGTATGCTTCCACCGTGATGAACGGAGGTGAACGCCGTGTCTCTTGAAACCTCCCAGCCTGCTGGCGCAAAACGAGCTCAGTTAAAAAGAACGCTTACGCTGTGGCCTGTTGTCATGATGGGGCTGGCCTACATGCAGCCGATGACCATTTTTGATACCTTTGGCATCGTATCTGGACTGACCGACGGTCACGTCGCTACCGCCTATGCGTTTGCGCTGGTCGCGATTCTGTTCACGGCGTTGAGCTATGGCAAATTGGTAAAACGTTTCCCGTCTGCTGGTTCTGCCTATACGTATGCGCAAAAAGCGATCAGCCCACATGTCGGGTTTATGGTTGGCTGGTCATCGCTGCTGGACTATCTGTTCATGCCGATGATCAACATTTTGCTGGCGAAAATCTATCTTGAAGCGATTTTCCCTGGCGTCCCGTCATGGATTTTTGTCGCGGCGCTGGTTGGGTTAATGACGCTGTTTAACCTGCGTGGTATCAGTCTGGTTGCGAACCTGAACGCCATTATCGTAGTGGTTCAGGTTGCTATCATGGCGGTCTTCCTCGGGCTGGTGATTCACGGTGTCTATCTGGGAGAAGGTGCCGGTACGCTGACCAGCACGCGTCCGTTCTGGTCTGAGAACGCCCATGTGGTGCCGATGATCACCGGGGCAACTATTCTCTGTTTCTCGTTCCTGGGTTTTGACGGTATCAGTTCTCTGTCGGAAGAAACGCAGGATGCCGGCCGGGTGATCCCCAAAGCCATCTTCCTGACCGCGCTGATCGGCGGCGTGATCTTTGTTGCTGTGGCGTATTTTCTGCAACTGTACTTCCCGGATATTTCTCGCTTTAAAGAGCCGGATGCGTCTCAGCCGGAAATCATGCTGTACGTTGCGGGTAAATTCTTCCAGTCCGTTATTCTGGTGTTCTCTTGCGTTACCGTGCTGGCATCCGGTATGGCTGCACACGCTGGCGTATCTCGCCTGATGTATGTAATGGGGCGTGATGGGGTATTCCCTGAGCGTTTCTTTGGTTATATCCACCCGAAATGGCGTACGCCTGCTCTGAACGTCTTACTGGTTGGTGCGATTGCCCTGTCTGCGGTGTCGTTCGACCTGGTGACGGCGACTGCGCTGATTAATTTCGGTGCGCTGGTAGCATTTACGTTCGTGAACCTGTCGGTTATTTCACAGTTCTATATTCGTGAGCGCCGTAACCGTACGGTGAAAGACACGCTCAACTTCCTCGTGCTGCCCGTGCTGGGCGCGTTGACGGTGGGGGCGCTGTGGGTGAATCTGGAAGCCAGTTCCATGACGCTGGGTCTGGTGTGGGCAACTATCGGGCTGCTGTATCTGGCGTTTGTGACGCGCAGCTTCCGCCAGCCAGTACCGCAATGTAGCGAAGAACCCGTTTAAATAAACTGACGACTTACCTAAAAGAGAAAAGCGGAGCATTGTGCTCCGCTTTTTTGTGCCTTATCCCACCAGCTTTTGTGCATAGGCGTAAAGCGCTTTTAACTGTGCCATCTTCTCTTTATCGTCTTCATGAAGCTGATACAGGTTATTGAGTTCTGACAGATAGTCCTGCAAACGTTCTGGCGTAAACACCGCCCGCCGATGTTGCAGCCAGCGCTGCTGCTCGCGATCGTCCAGCGTGCCGGGAAAATTACGTGCGCGATAACGAAAAAACAGTGGCTCCAGACGGTTATCGGCAAACGTAAGATCCAACGCAGGGAGATTCTGCGGTGCGGTCTCCTGGATTATTTTCATCGCCATGCGGTCAGCATCGCCAAAGAAACCATCATACAGCCGCAAATCGACATCATCAGGCGCGGCGAAAGCGGGCGCGTCGGCAAACAGTGCCACCACTTTTTCTCTAACGCTCGCGTTATTACGCAGCAGCGTCAGGTTATCCAGACAGCGTTGGCGGTCAATACCTACTCTTTCTGCGTCTTCTGGTCGCAACGTATTGGCTGGCGCTAATACCGGACATTTATTGATGTGCACCAGCTTGAGCGGCACCGTGCTCTGATCGGCCTCCAGCGCATCCCGCCGCGTATATAACCGCTCACGTAATGCGTCGCTGTCCAGTTCCAGCAGCGGCGTCATATCACCAGCCAGATCGCACATGATGACCGCATTACGGTTATCCGGGTGCCAGGCGAGCGGCACGACCCAACTGGTGTTGCTTCTCGCCGCGCCAAACATACCGGAAATATGAACGAGCGGCTTCATCTGCGGGATATCAATCAGTGCGGAGATTTTGTTTTTGTTCCGCAGCGGGAACAGATAGTCAAATAGCTTGGGCTGCGCCTGTTTGAACAGTTTGGCCATGGCGATGGTGGCATAAACGTCGGACATCGCATCATGCGCGTGTTCGTGGGCAATGCCGTTGGCTTTTGTCAGATGTTCAAGGCGAAAACTGGGCAGCCCGTCAGCGTTTTCCGGCCAGACGATGCCTTCTGGTCGCAGAGCATAACAGGCACGCAGTGCATCCAGTAAATCCCAACGAGAATTACCGTTCTGCCAACTGTAAGCGTAAGGATCGTAGAAGTTACGATAGAAAAGATTGCGGCTGACTTCGTCATCAAAGCGAATATTGTTATAGCCCATAATGCAGGTGCCGGGCACGCTGAACGCCTCGTGAATCTGGCGGGCGAATTCTACCTCATTGACCCCTTTCGCCAGCGCGACCTGTGGGGTAATGCCGGTGATCATCACCGCTTCCGGTTCCGGCAGGTAATCATCCGACGGACGACAATAAATGACGAGCGGCTCACCGATAATATTGAAATCCATATCGGTACGGATACCAGCAAACTGCGCGGGGCGGTCGCGCGCGGGATGTTTGCCGAACGTTTCGTAGTCATGAATGAAAAAAGTGGGTTGTGTTTTCTCGGCCATATATGCAGTTAGCTACGTGTATGCGCTGAGCCTGACGTCAGGCAAACAGACAGGAAAGTGGCAAGGATACCATTGAATCGACTTTCCTGTGGCGCTTTCCTGATTTACATCACTTCTCTGACTTACATCAAGAGGAGGGTAGACATAATCGCTAGGCATGAGTGTGTCCATTCGGTTACAATTTTTGCTTTAATGCGAATGATAATTAAATTCTTTATTGCCTCGTCGGGTGTTCTACGAGGCATTCGGCAATAAATAGCGAAATGGAGACACACTTATGCGGTTAAATGCGGTGCGATTACATGCAGCGTTTGCAGTGAAGGCGACGTTACTGGCATCGATGTTTGTCCTGGCTGGCTGCGATCAGCAGGCATCATCTTCAGAAAAAAGCCACACGATCAGCATTGAGCATGCACAGGGCACCACACAGGTGCCACAGCCGCCGAAGAAAGTGATTGTGTTTGATCCCGCCGTGCTGGACACGCTGGATGCGCTGAACGTTGAGGGTATTGCCGGTGTACCGAAAAGTAGTACGCCGCTGCCTGCGTTTTTATCAAAATATAACAGCGATACTTACCTGAACGCCGGGACGCTGTTTGAACCTGCCTATGAGGCGCTCAGCAGCGCTAAACCTGATCTGATTATCGCCGGTGGGCGCACGCGTGATGCTTACGACAAATTGAGCGGGATTGCCCCGACGATCTCAATGGATGTGGATGAACACCAGTTTATGACGAGCTTTATCCAGCGTACTGAGCAACTGGGTGCCATTTTCGGCAAAGAAGACGAAGCGAAAAAACAGATTGAAGAATTTAAACAGCAGATCGCTCAAACGCGCGCCAAAACGGAAAAGGTAGGCAATGCGTTAGTTCTGATGGTCAGCGGCGGGAAAATGTCTGCCTATGGCCCCAAATCGCGCTTTGGTTTTGTGTTTGATGAACTGGGGTTCAAACCAGCAACGGAGTTCCCTGACTCCGGGCGTCACGGCAACGTGGTCACATCAGAATTCTTGCTGAGTGTGAACCCTGAATGGTTGTTCATCCTCGATCGTGACAGTGCGATTGGCCGTCCAGGTGGGGAATCTGCCCAACAGGTACTGGATAACCCACTGATTCACAAAACCAATGCCTGGAAAAATAACCATGTGATCTACCTGGAGTCTGCCTCGCTGTATATCGCTGGTGGGCTGCAAAGCTATAAAAACCTGGTGAGTACCGTCAGCGATGCGCTGGATAAGAAATAACGGCAGATTACGGCAGAATCAATGAAGCCTTTTTACTACTCGCTGGGTCTGTTGTTTCTGGCCTGCATGATCGTTGTCAGCCTGTTTGTTGGGGCAGGACAACTGACTATGCAGGCCGTCTGGAACGATCCAGAAATGCGCGATATCTTCTTTATCAGCCGCGTTCCCCGTACGCTGGCGTTGTTGCTGGCAGGCAGTGCCATGAGTGTCGCCGGTCTTATCATGCAGTTGCTGACGCAAAACCGTTTTGTCGAACCGTCTTTGGCTGGGACCACACAGTCAGCCAGCTTCGGTTTACTGGTGGTGATGATTGCCGTGCCCAGTGCGACAATTTTCACCAAGATGATAGTGGCAAGTCTGTTTGCGTTGGCGGGCACCTTCCTGTTCATGATGCTGCTCCAGCGGATCGTGCTGAAATCGGCGCTGGTGGTGCCGCTGGTGGGCATTATGCTGGGGGCGGTTATCAGTTCAATCACCACATTTGGGGCGATGTATTTTGATCTGTTGCAGGCGCTTGGCGGTTGGGAGTCGGGTGATTTCTCCGGTGTCTTACAAGGGCGCTATGAACTGCTCTGGCTGGTGGGCGTGTTAACGCTGGTGGCCTGTTGGATCGCCGATCGCTTTACGGTTGCAGGAATGGGGCGCGAATTTTCCGTTAATGTCGGCCTTAATTACCGGCAGGTAATGATGATGGGGCTGAGTATTATCGCTGTCGTCAGCGGCGTGGTGGTGGTGGTGGTGGGGAACCTACCCTTTATCGGGCTGATTGTGCCAAATCTGATCAGCATGATGCTGGGCGACAATGTGCGCAAAACGATCCCCTGGGTGTGCCTACTCGGCGGTGGGCTGGTACTGTGCTGCGATATTATCAGCCGTGTGATCCGCTATCCTTTCGAAATTCCAGTAAGCGTGATTCTTGGCGTCATTGGCGCTGCCGTTTTCCTTCTCTTATTGCTAAGTCAGAAACGCCATGTCAGTCAATGAACGTAATACGGCGCTGACCGGAGCCATCAGCGAAAAGCGCGCAGGTTTAGCGCCGGTGCAACGCTTGCTGTGGCTGGCAGGGGCGGCTGTCGTGGTCATCGTGCTGTTTATGACGATCAATCTGGGCAGCAATCTACGCTACATTTTGGCGCACCGTGGGCTGATGCTGACGACGATGCTGCTGGTCGCTTTTGCCGCCAGCGCCTCGACCGTGCTGTTCCAAACGGTGACGAACAATCGGGTGTTGACGCCTTCGATTATGGGGTTTGAGGCCCTGTTTATCCTGATTCAGACATCGCTGGTATTTGTGTTCGGGATTAGCGGTATTCCGGGGTTGGGCATTGAAGGCAAATTTGTGCTTGAAACGCTGCTGCTGGTTCTGTTTTCTGCGCTGCTGTACCGCTGGCTGTTTACCGGCAGCCGCAATAACCTGCATCTGGTTTTGCTGGTTGGGATTATCTGCGGCACGCTATTTCGTAGTATGGCCGGTTTAATGCAGCGCCTGCTCACGCCGGGTGAGTTCGCTATTGTACAGGGGCGGATGTTTGCCACCTTCACTCGCACCGTTCCTGAACTGGTGGCGCTGTCGGTTGTGATTACGCTGGTGGTCGCCGTGGTGATCTGGCGCATGCGTTTCCGCTTTGATGTGCTGGCGCTGGGGCGTAACAACGCGATTAATCTTGGCATCGACTACAAACGTAGCGTCACGATCATTCTGTTGCTGGTTTCCGTGCTGGTGGCTATCTCAACGGCGCTGGTCGGCCCGCTGACCTTTTTAGGTTTTATGGTCGCGAATCTTGCCTATTTAGTGATGGGTTCCAGCCAGCATCGCCTGCTACTGCCCGCGGCTTTCCTGTTGGGGGTGATTTCACTGGTTGGTGGACAACTGGTGCTTGAGCATCTGCTGGATATGTCCGGGGCACTGTCGGTCGTTATCGAGTTTGTGGGTGGATCGCTGTTTATTGTGTTGCTACTGAAAAAGGTTTCCGTGTGATTGAGATCGACAATGTAACTAAAACGTATAATAACGTTACGGTATTAAATAATGTCACCGCGACAGTGCCGCGCGGTGGCGTCACGTCGATTATCGGCCCCAATGGTGCAGGAAAGTCGACCTTGTTGTCCATCATCAGTCGTTTGCTTGAGGCGGATCGCGGGCAAGTAAAGGTTAACGGCATGGACGTGATGGCTACGCCAAGCGACAAGCTCGCCACATGTTTGTCCGTCCTGCGGCAGGAAAATCAGTTTACCAGCCGCTTAACAGTGGCGGAACTCGTGGGATTCGGGCGCTATCCTTACACCAAAGGACGGCTGAACGCTGACGATCGTGAGCGTATCAGCGCCGCGTTGGCTTTCCTCAACCTGACTGAATTGAAGGATCGGTTTTTAGATGAGCTTTCCGGCGGTCAGCGTCAGCGTGCGTATGTCGCGATGGTACTGTGTCAGGACACGGAATATGTGTTGCTGGATGAACCGCTGAATAATCTGGATATGAAACATGCGGTGGCGATGATGAAGCAGATTCGCCGTGCAGCCGATGAACTAGGTAAAACCATCGTGCTGGTTATCCACGATATCAACTTTGCTTCCGCCTATTCGGACTACATTATTGCAATGCGCAAAGGGCAGATTATCTACACGGGAAAACCGGAGGACATCATGGTGTCCGAGGTACTGGAAGATATTTTCGATACCGACGTGGCGATTGAAGAGGTGCATAATCAGCGTATCGCCGTATATTATCGGTGACAGATTATCCGCTCAACGCGCTGTTAGCGCGTAGGGTGTAAGCACTGCTTGAAAGACGCTGGGTATAACCTGTATGGTGAATACATAACGAATTTATGTATGACTTAAGGTAAGGGTAAAAGATGGATAAGGATACTAAGCCGTGTTTCCAGGATGTGCTGGAATTCGTGCGTATGTTTCGTCGTAAAAACAAGCTTCAGCGTGAAATCGTCGATAACGAAAAGAAAATTCGTGATAACCAGAAGCGCGTTCTGCTGCTGGACAACCTGAGCGAATATCTGAAACCTGGCATGTCCATTGAGGACGTGCAAAATATTATCGCCAACATGCGTGGTGATTATGAAGACCGTGTGGATGATTACATCATCAAGAACGCCGATTTGTCGAAAGAACGCCGTGAACTGTCTAAAAAGCTGAAAGCGATGGGCGAAGTTAAGTAACCTAACGTGCAATGCTCTACGGTAAAAGGATCGCTGCGGCGGTCCTTTTTTCTTTTGGTTCCGACATCGATAATCCTTCCTCCATCTGTTTAACCGCCATGGGGTTAATCATGCCTCGGCCATTATGGTTTGCTCACCAGTAACCCTGCCGCATGCCCGATAATTGGCATCCCGCCCGCATTCCTGATGCCATCTTTTGCAATTGAACCGCTTTCTTGCGAGGCGCTTTCCTTCTTGCGTTTTTCTTTCTGTCGTCTGTGTTTGAGGTACGGCAATATGCCTGCACGAATCTCAGGGAACGTGGGCAGGTGTGTCATGGTAATGGAAGATGTTAGTAAATAATCTGGCTTGGGCGATCGTGCTGGGTATCTTGCCGCTGCTTTTTTTACCGCAGATCCCTGCGCAAACGTTGCTATGGTGGGGCATGGGGCTGTCCGTCTGTGTGATGTTTGTAGGATACCGCCACGTAGGGATACGGTTTGTCGCCCTTGTCGCGGTGAGTTTTTTCTGGGCAACGTTGAACGCCCAAGCTCTGCTGCTGCAAATTGAACGTTTCACGCAGGGAGCGGTTAACGCTGTTATAACGATAAACAGCATTCGATTCAGTGAACATAATGATGAGTGGATCACGGTTCGGCTGGAAGAGATAAATCAGCGCCGGATTTTCCCTCCTCTGTATGCCCAACTGGCTTTCTCACCAGCGATGGAACCCTGGTGCAGTGGTCAACGCTGGTCAATCACAGCCAATTTTCGCCCGATCCACAGTCGGTTAAATGAAGGCGGTTTTGATAGCCAGCGATGGGCAATAGCTAAACGGCAACCGTTGTCGGGTCATGTGCAGGCGGCAACGGTGGTTGATAACCGTTGTGATTTTCGTCAACGGACTATCTTGCAAGCGGAACAGCAGGTGCATGGCTTGCCGTGGCGTTCTATTTTGCTGGCGCTCACATTTGGTGAAATGAAAACGGTTAGCCCGGAACTCAAGGCGTTACTTCAGAATACGGGCACGATGCATTTGATGGCGATCTCTGGCCTCCATATTGTACTTGCGGGTCTGCTTGGGTGGGGAATTGCACGGGGGGTACAGTATGGCTTTCCTGTAGGCTGGATTGGCTATCGTTTCCCATTACTGACGAGTGTCGTGGTTGCCTGGGGATATGTCTGGTTGGCAGGAGGCAATCCGCCTGCGGTGCGATCGGCGCTGGCGCTCAGTGTATGGGTGGGGCTAAAAATGTGGGGGGGTAGCTGCACCGCCTGGCAAGTCTGGCTGTGGTGTGTCGCATTGATTCTGGTCAGCGACCCATTGAGCGTTCTGTCCGACAGCTTTTGGCTATCTTGTCTTGCAGTGGCATCGCTAGTTTTTTGGTTTCAGTGGGCTCCGCTCCCTCATCGGCTACAAACGCAGCGACGGTGGTTCTGGCTGCGCTGGATCCATCTGCAAGCGGGAATGACGTTGCTATTGCTGCCCTTGCAACTTCATATTTTCCACGGTGTTAGCATCACATCGCTTCCTGCTAACCTTTGGGCGGTGCCGATTGTCTCTTTCGTCACCACGCCGCTTATTTTGTTGGCACTGAGCACGATGGTGCTTGCACCGCTGAGCGGAATACTTTGGGGGGTGGCGGATATTTCATTGCGTGTGATGTTCGCTCCATTAACGTATCTACAGACTGGGTGGGTTTATCTTGATGCATCGCTGCTGCTCATGAGCACAGCAGGATGGGGCGCCGTCGTCATAGGGCGTTTTAGCTGGTGGCGAATTCATCCTATGAGTGTTGGCGCACTGATTCTCGTGTTATTGGTTTTTCGTATAAAGCGTGATGAACCGGACTGGCGAGTGGACATGCTGGATGTGGGTCATGGTTTGGCAATCGTGATTGAACAACGTGGGAAAGCGGTGTTGTACGATACGGGAAACCGCTGGGAAGGGGGAGATATGGCGACGCGGGAAATTCTACCTTACCTGCGATGGCGAGGCGTCGATGTGGAGAACATTATCCTGAGTCACAGCCATAGGGATCATATCGGGGGGCTGGAAACGCTACAGGCCGCTTACCCAGAGGCAACGATATATAGCGCAACCCGATCAATGAATCATCGTCCCTGTCAACGCGGCGAGAGGTGGCGTTGGCAGGGGCTAACGTTTACTGTGCTATGGCCACTAGCGCTGGCAGAAAAAGCGGAAAATAACGATTCCTGTGTTATCCGTGTTGATGATGGGAAAAACCGTCTCTTACTGACTGGCGATCTGGAATCGGAAGCGGAAAGGGCGTTGATTCAGTTAGAACGTGGTGAGTTGCGTGCGAATTTGTTACAAATCCCTCACCATGGCAGTAAAACCTCGTCATCACCCCCCTTTATCCGCGCGGTCAATGCCGAATTCGTTATGGCTTCTACGGCACGCTATAACCCGTGGCGACTGCCTTCAGTAAAGATTGTCGATCGATATCGGCAATACGGTTACTCATGGCTTGATACCGCATCCTTTGGGCAGTTAAGTGCGCGTTTTTTCAGCAATTCATGGCATATTCTGCGGTTCAGGGAACAGATATCGCCTCGTTGGTATCATCAGTGGTTTGGCGTCGAGCGGTATAATGAGTAAAATGGTCGGCTATTTCTTCCCGCTTCAGGTTCACTACATGCTGAATGATAAAGATCTCTCCACCTGGCAGACCTTTCGCCGCCTATGGCCGATGATCTCTCCTTTTAAAGCAGGGCTGGCTGCTGCTGCAATCGCACTCATCATTAACGCCGCTGGCGATACGCTGATGCTCTCACTGCTTAAACCTTTGCTGGATGAAGGCTTTGGCAAAGCTGAACGTTCCGTATTGCTATGGATGCCGTTGGTCGTCATTGGGCTGATGTTAGTGCGAGGCGCTTCGGGGTTTGTCTCCAGCTATTGTGTCGCCTGGGTTTCGGGCAAAGTGGTGATGAATATGCGTCGTCGCCTGTTCTCTCATATTATGGGCATGCCGGTGGCGTTTTTCGACCAGCAATCAACCGGAACGCTGCTATCCCGTATTACCTATGACTCGGAACAAGTCGCGTCCTCTTCATCTGGCGCGTTGATTACGGTCGTCAGGGAAGGCGCGTCAATTATCGGCCTGTTTGTTCTGATGTTTTACTACAGTTGGCAGCTTTCCATCATTTTGATTGTGATTGCACCGATCGTGTCAATCGCCATGCGCATGGTCTCCAAACGCTTTCGTAATATCAGTAAAAACATGCAGGACACCATGGGGCATGTCACCACCAGCACGGAGCAAATGCTAAAAGGTCACAAAGAAGTGCTGATGTTTGGTGGGCAGGAGGTTGAAACCAAGCGATTTGATCAGGTCAGTAACCGGATGCGTCAGCAGGGCATGAAAATGGTATCGGCCTCATCGATCTCCGATCCTGTCATCCAGTTGATTGCGTCACTGGCGTTGGCATTCGTGCTGTATGCCGCGAGTTTCCCCAGCGTGATGGAGACGTTAACTGCCGGGACGATTACGGTGGTGTTTTCTTCCATGATCGCCCTGATGCGCCCGTTAAAATCGTTGACTAACGTCAACGCACAGTTCCAGCGCGGAATGGCAGCCTGTCAAACGCTGTTCGCCATTCTGGATATGGAACAGGAACGTGACACCGGTAAATTGGTGATTGAACGGGCAAAAGGCGACCTCGAATTCCGCCACGTAAATTTCGCTTATCCAGGAAGAGAAAATCTGGCGCTGAATAATATCAGTCTGCATATCCCTATGGGTAAAACGGTAGCATTGGTTGGTCGCTCTGGCTCAGGCAAATCGACGATCGCCAGTTTGATCACGCGTTTTTACGATATCCAATCAGGTGAAATTCTGCTCGACGGTCATGATTTGCGTGAGTATCGTCTGTCTTCCTTGCGTAATCAGGTGGCGCTGGTTTCTCAAAACGTACATCTGTTCAACGATACGATAGCGAATAATATTGCCTATGCCCGCAACGAGCACTATAGCCGTGAGGAGATTGAACGTGCGGCGACAATGGCGTATGCGATGGATTTCATTAATAAAATGGAACACGGTCTGGATACGGTCATTGGTGAAAATGGTGTGATGCTTTCCGGCGGTCAGCGGCAGCGTATTGCGATTGCTCGTGCGCTGTTGCGTGATAGCCCGATCCTGATATTAGATGAAGCTACCTCAGCGCTGGACACGGAATCTGAGCGCGCGATTCAGGCAGCGTTAGAAGAGCTGCAAAAAAATCGTACCGCGTTGGTGATTGCGCACCGCCTTTCTACGATTGAAAAAGCCGATGAGATTCTGGTGGTGGAAGATGGCAGAATTATTGAGCGTGGCAATCATACTGCGCTACTGGCGACGAATGGCGCCTATGCACAACTTCATAGAATGCAGTTTGGCGAATGATTGAGCGTATCTGGTCTGGACAATCACGGCTCTATTGGCTATTACTGCCGCTTGCGTGGTTATACGGATTTGTCACTTTTCTGCTCCGCCAGAGCTATCGGTTAGGGTGGCGAAAAAGCTGGCGTTCTCCTGTTCCGATCGTGGTAGTGGGGAATCTGACGGCGGGCGGCAATGGGAAAACGCCAGTCGTCATTTGGTTGGTCGAACAGTTGCAGCGCAGAGGTTATCGCGTTGGCGTAGTATCACGCGGTTACGGCGGGAAAGCGGAACGTTATCCGCTACTGCTGGATAAATCGATCACGACGGCGCAGGCAGGTGATGAGCCTGTACTGATTTTCCAACGCACAGGAGCACCGGTTGCGGTGGCACCTCGTCGCAGTGAAGCGGTGAGCGCGTTATTGGCTCAACATACGCTAGATGTGGTCATCACCGACGACGGACTACAGCACTATGCGTTGGCAAGAGATGTCGAACTGGTTGTGGTTGACGGAATGCGGCGTTTCGGTAACGGATGGTGGTTGCCTGCGGGGCCGATGCGAGAGAGAGAAAGTCGTCTGGCGTCGGTGGATGCGGTCATTGTTAACGGCGGTACTCCTCGAGCAAACGAGATAGGCATGGCATTAACCGCGGGGATGGCAGTGAATTTACTTTCTGGTGAGTCCCGTGCGCTGAACCAGTTGCATAATGTTGTCGCGATGGCCGGTATCGGACATCCTCCGCGTTTTTTTGCAACGCTGCGTGATGCCGGGGTCAGTATTGCCCGCCAAGTTCCCTTTGCTGACCATCAATCGTATCAGCCAGAACAGCTTGCAACGTTGACTCAAGGCACCCAGCAACCGTTGCTGATGACGGAAAAAGATGCCGTAAAATGTAGGGCGTTTGCTCAGGATAACTGGTGGTATCTGCCTGTTGATGCCGTGTTAGCTGAACCTTACGGAACACAGTTACTCGACAAGCTGGAAAATGTACTTAACCAGAATGCGAATAGCAGATCGTAACTGGGTCTGTTACCACGGTCTTAGATACTCACTGTGAGTATCGCCTATGATATCGCTGCCATAGCGAGAAAGAACATGCCGATTATTGATCGGCTAAAGATGGAGGAAGCATGGATCACCGTTTACTTGAGATTGTTGCCTGTCCAGTTTGTAATGATCGGCTGTATTTTAACAAAGAGAAACTGGAGCTGATATGCAAGGTCGATAGTTTGGCCTATCCGGTTCGCGATGGTATCCCTGTGTTGCTGGAAAACGAAGCACGTAAACTTGGCGCTGATGAGATAACACAATGACCTTTACCGTGATCATTCCTGCGCGTTTTGCGTCAAGTCGGTTGCCGGGTAAACCATTGGCAGATATTAACGGTAAACCGATGGTCGTTCATGTGATGGAGCGGGCGCTGGAATCGGGAGCACAGCGCGTTATTGTGGCGACCGATCATCCTGATGTTGAGGCTGCGGTACAACAAGCGGGTGGCGAGGTGTGTCTGACCCGCGCCGATCATAATTCTGGCACAGAGCGTCTGGCGGAAGTGATCGAGCGCTATGGTTTTGCTGATGATGACATCATTGTTAATGTTCAGGGCGACGAACCACTTATTCCTTCTGTTATCATTCGTCAGGTAGCGGAAAATCTCGCCGCCAGTAAAGCGGGAATGGCAACGTTGGCTGTGCCGATTGAAACCAGCGAAGAAGCGTTTAACCCGAATGCGGTAAAAGTAGTGACCGACGCCGAGGGATATGCGCTGTATTTTTCCCGTGCGACGATCCCTTGGGACAGAGAGCGTTTTGCGCAGTCTAAGGAAACCATTGGCGATCATTTCCTACGCCATATCGGCATTTATGCTTACCGTGCAGGCTTTGTCCGTCGTTATGTCAATTGGGCTCCGAGCCAATTGGAGCAAATTGAGTTACTGGAGCAACTGCGTGTGCTGTGGTACGGCGAGAAGATCCACGTTGCGGTTGCCAAAGCGGTTCCGAGTGTCGGCGTGGATACACCAGAAGACCTGGCTCGTGTGCGACACATCATGGCGAATCAATAATACCGATGAGGCCCACGACTGAATACTGCATGGGGGATCTATTCTTACCGGAATAGACGTTCCCCATGCGGTATTTTTTAATAGGGCACACTATTTTTAAATTATTAAGTTCATATTCAGATAAATATTCTTAAAAATCGCAAATAACGTCGTAACGCGTTATTCCACGCATTATCCATTCCTATTTTTAATGTGCCTGCCGCGAACGGAACTTTTATTTTCATCGTTAAATGCTACTATCAATTCGCCATGTTTTCGCATGGCATTTTTTTATTTCAACTAAGGACGGTAATAATATGAATGCTAAACGTTATATCACAACATTTTTCCTCGGCAGTATGTTAATGGGGGCCGCGGCAGGCAGCAGCGCAGCGGTTTATTACATGGCACCCAACGGCAATGACGCGAATAACGGCAGTAAAAACTCCCCCTGGCAATCCATCGACCGCGCACAGAAGACATTAAATCCCGGTGATCGTCTATGGATCCGTGGCGGTAAATACGTGTTCACCAAAGGGCTTAACGTCTGTGCGACACGTACTGACGTGGTGAATGCGATCACATTGAATAAGAGCGGTACTGAAGGCAAACGCATTGAGTATTGGGCGCATAGTGGAGAAGTGCCTATTTTTGATTTCAGCCAAATGCAGGATGATTGCCGTGTTAAAGGGTTTAACGTCGTTGCAGACTGGGTTTCTGTCAAAGGATTGGAAATAACCGGTGTTCCGCAGCGCAACAACCTGAATCATGAATCCTGGGGAGTGTGGATAAGAGGCAGCAATAATATATTCGAGCAGTTGAACATCCATCATATTATGGGTACAGGTCTGTTTATTCAGCGTGGAAGCAATAATCTGGTATTGAATAGCGACTCTCACCATAATTATGATCCTCTGACATCGAATGGCGCCGGTCAAAGCGGTGATGGCTTTGGGGCGCATATCCCTGCTAATCAGCCGGGTAATATTTTCCGTGGTTGCCGGGCATGGTCAAATTCCGATGATGGCTTCGATTTAATTAATGCTTATTCTCCGGTGCTGATTGAAAATTCCTGGGCATGGTCGCACGGTTATTTACCGGGTACGACACAATCACTGGCGGCAGGTAACGGCAATGGTTTTAAAATCGGCGGTTACGGTGGCGTCTACGTGGCAAATGCGGTGAAACATACCGTGCGTAACTCGGTTGCGTTTTTAAATAAGGCGGCTGGTTTTTATGCCAACCACCATCCGGTAGCGAACGATTTCTTTAACAATACGGGCTATAAAAATAACCCTAACTTTAGTATTCGCGGTATTGATGCTAATGGAAAAGCCATTGGGTTGGGTACGCTGCGCAATAACGTTTCTCATGGAGGTAAAGATCTGGCGTTCTCGGAGGGCGCGAACATGCGCTATAACTCGTGGGATCTGAAAATCGCGGTATCCGATGCTGACTTTGAGAGCGTTTCCGTGACCGGATGGGATGCGCCACGTCAGGCTGACGGTAGCCTGCCTGTGTTGAAGAGTCTGCATCTTGCTGCGGGTAGTGCGCTGATCAACAAGGGGGGAGATGTCAAACTACCTTATAAAGGATCCGCGCCGGATTTGGGGGCCTTTGAACGCGAATAATGGAGGCGTGTTAATACACTAGCCTGTCAGTCACGATCCCCCGGTTCAGCAACCGGGGGATCGCAATAATAACGCTGGCAGAGGGATTATTCCTGACGTCATTGATCCCTTTTTATTGATCTGCGTTGAAGAATTTGTCATCCGCTCGCCGCATCATGGTGGATGGAGCCATTTGGCTCAACTGAGGTATCGCCGTTTATGGAACAGTTGAAATCGGAACTCAGCACGGTATTGGGGGAAAGCCTCAGCCGACTTGAGCGCATAAGCGAACAGCCCTATGCGGATTTGTATGCCTTGTATGATAAAGAAGGCAACGCCATTCCATTGTTAGCCAAAAGCTATGTTTGTCAGGGCGTGGCACAGCAGGAGGCCTATAAACTCTCCATGCTGGCGCGTGAAGGCGATGTGCGCTTGCCAACCGTTTATGGGCTGGTGATGACGCAGCAGCAGCCTTATCGGGAACTGTTGCTCATCGAGCGCTTACGTGGCGTGTCGGTGGAAGTCCCGCCAAGAAGCGGTCAGCGCTGGACGCTGCTGATGGATCAAATTGTTGAGAGCGTACTGGCCTGGCACCGTATTGATAGTCATGGCTGTGTCGGTTCCGTGGACAGCACGCAGGACAACGATTGGTTCAGTTGGTATCAACAAAGGCTGGAGGTGCTGTGGTCTACGCTGCTGAATGTCAGCGCACCGCAGCTTACACAACAGGATCGGAGCGTGCTTTATCGTTCGCGCCAGTGTTTAGCGCTGCTGTTTGAAGATTTTGAGGATGGCTGTGTGCTGGTACACGGGAATCTTTCGTTGCGTAGCATGTTGAAGGATGCGCGGAGCGATCAGCTACTGGCGATGATTAATCCAGGGATGATGCTGTGGGCACCCAGAGAGTATGAACTCTTCCGGCTTTGTGAGTCCGGCATGCCAGAGCAGTTGCTGTATCACTACCTGAAACAGGCACCGGTAGCCGAATCCTTTGTCTACCGGCGCTGGCTCTATGTCATTTGGGAAGCGGTATCGCGTTATATCCATACAGGCCAGCTAGATCGTCAACTGTTTGATGTGGCTTCCCGCGAATTGTCTCCCTGGCTGGAGTGAGTCTGCGGATTTTCGCTGTCATGCGGTGTCGCCGTGATCCCTTTCAGTGACTGCCAGAGACGGCCGAGTGTTTCGTACCAGGCCCGCTCACTGTGCGATAAGTAGTAAGCGGAAGGGAATACTTTTTCCCACGGGTTGAGCGCAGAGGTGATCGCCATCTGATTCGCCGGTGCGGGAATTGGCGCAAGCCCTCGGGCTTGGAAGAATCGTATCGCACGTGGCAGATGGTTGGCAGACGTCACGAGTAAGAAAGGGCGATCGCCAACAATCTTTGCGGTTGCTGCGGCTTCTTCTTCCGTATCCCTTGGCGTATCCAGAATGAGAATATCCTGCTGAGGAATGCCCAGGCTTTCTGCTACCAGCGCCGCCGTTTTCGCACTGCTGACGGGGTTATCCTGCGCGGCGCCACCAGTAAAAATCAGTTTTGCGCCGGGGTTGGCATGATAAAGGCGAATACCTTCCGTGACGCGAGGGAGGCTATTGCTGATGAGATTGGAACTGGGTGCCCACTCTGCGTTATAGGTATATCCCCCGCCTAGCACGACAATGTAGTCCACTTTGTCTGCCTGTGATGGTTGTTGCCAGGTTGGATATTGCGATTCCAGTGGTAACAAGAGCCGATCGGCTACAGGTTGCAGACTGAGCAGCGTAAGCATCAGCCAACTGGCTAGTACCAGCATTTTCCCCGTACGCTGCCGTTGGGTAAACCAAAGCAACAGCAGGCCAACACCCATCAAAAGCAATAGCAATGGCAGCGGTTGCAGAAGGCCACCGACGAACTTTTTGAGTGTAAAAAGCATAAAATTGCATTCCTTTTGAGTGAAAAATCCGCATCCGGGAAGAGATTATGCGGCAAGGACATTTATTCTAAGCCAGCCTGTGCCAAAATGGCAGGCTGGAAAAATCGCATCGCGCAGACATATGCTGCACGAGCCTCCCCCGTTTATATGATGCGGAACAATGACTGATGCAGGATCGCAATTTTAACGATATCGCCGAAAAATTTGCTCAGAATATCTATGGCACGACGAAAGGGAAACTTCGGCAGGCGGTGTTGTGGCAGGATCTGAGCGATCTTTTGGCTCAACTTCCGGCCCGGCCTTTACGCATCCTTGATGCCGGGGGCGGTGAAGGGCAAATGGCCTGCCGCCTGGCGGCTTTAGGACATCAGGTATTGTTGTGCGATGTTTCCAATGAGATGATTCAGCGCGCCCAACACGCGGCAACGGCGCAGGGTGTCGTCCACAACATGCGTTTTGTGCAGTGTGCCGCACAGGATATCGCGCAATATATGGAAAGCCCTGCCGATCTGATATTGTTCCATGCGGTGCTGGAGTGGGTTGCGCAACCGCAGCAGGTGTTGAAAATACTCTATAATTGCCTGTCGCCGGGGGGCGCGCTGTCTTTGATGTTTTATAACCATCACGGGCTGTTAATGCGTAACATGGTGCTGGGCAACTTTGATTATGTTCAGGCCGGCATGCCGAAGCGTAAACGGCGTTCGCTATCGCCCGATCACCCGCTGGATCCGCAAGAGGTGTACGGCTGGCTTGATGAAATGGGGCTGACCATTAGCGGCAAAACTGGCGTGCGTGTGTTTCATGACTACTTGCAGAATAAGCAGCAACAAATTGATAAATTTGACGACATTCTGGAGCTTGAGCAGCGATATTGTCGGCAAGAGCCTTTTGTGAGTTTGGGCCGTTATATCCATGTCATGGCGCATAAACCCCATTTGAAGGATGCATTATGAGTGATTTTTCCCAGACTGTACCCGAACTGGTCGCCTGGGCACGAAAAAATGATTTCTCCATTTCTCTCCCCACTGAACGCCTGGCGTTTTTGATGGCGATTGCCACGCTTAACGGCGAACGTATGGATGGCGAGATGAGTGAAGGTGAGCTGATTGATGCCTTCCGTCATGTGAGTCAGGGGTTTGATCAGACGAACGAAACCATTACCGTTCGCGCCAATAACGCGATTAACGATCTGGTGCGCCAGCGGTTGCTTAACCGTTTTACCAGCGAGCAGGCGGAAGGCAATGCGATTTACCGTCTGACGCCGCTGGGGATCGGGATTACCGATTATTACATCCGCCAGCGTGAATTCTCTACGCTGCGGCTTTCCATGCAGCTTTCTATCGTGGCGCAAGAACTCAGCCGTGCCGCCGATGCGGCGGAAGAAGGCGGCGATGAGTTTCACTGGCATCGCAATGTGTTTGCGCCGCTGAAATATTCCGTTGCTGAAATTTTTGACAGCATCGACCTGTCACAGCGCGTAATGGATGAGCAGCAACAGGGCGTTAAAGATGATATCGCGGCGTTGTTAAACCAAGACTGGCGTGCGGCGATCAGCAGTTGTGAACAATTGCTGACGGAAACGTCGTCTACGCTGCGTGAATTGCAGGATACGCTTGAAGCCGCAGGCGATAAGTTACAGGCGAGCTTGCTGAGTATTCAGGATGCGATAATGAATAACCCACATAATCTGGAGTTTGTCGACAAGCTGGTGTTTGACTTGCAAAACAAACTCGATCGCATTGTGAGCTGGGGGCAGCAGACGATAGACCTGTGGATTGGTTATGACCGCCACGTACATAAGTTTATTCGTACCGCGATTGATATGGATAAAAACCGCGTCTTTGCCCAGCGGCTGCGCCAGTCTGTGCAAAGCTACTTTGACAACCCATGGGCGCTGACGTTCGCCAACGCGGATCGTCTCTTGGACATGCGTGACGAAGAGCTGATGCTACGTAGTGAAGAAGTGACCGGTGAACTGCCGCCGGAGTTAGAATACGAAGAGCTGAGTGAAATGCGCGAGCAGTTGATCGCGTTGGTCGAGCAGGCGCTGCATAAATACAAAGCGCAACAGATTCCGCTTGATTTGAGCGAAGTAATGCGCGAATACCTCGCGCAATACCCTCGCTCGCGGCATTTTGATGTTGCCCGAATCGTGGTCGACCAGGCTGTACGTCTGGGCGTTGCCGAAACAGATTTCACCGGATTGCCTGCACTGTGGCAGGCGATCAATGATTACGGAGCCAAGGTGCAGGCCCATGTCATCGACAAATATTGAACAATTTATGCCAGTGAAGCTGGCAACCGCGCTGTCGAATAACCTCTTTCCGGCGCTGGACAGCCAATTGCGCGCCGGGCGTCATATTGGCATTGAAGAACTGGAGAACCACGTCTTTTTGATGGATTTCCAGGAGGTGCTGGAGGAGTTTTACAGCCGCTACAACGTGGAATTGATCCGCGCGCCGGAAGGGTTTTTCTATCTGCGGCCGCGATCTACCACGCTGATCCCGCGTTCGGTGCTGTCTGAGCTGGATATGATGGTAGGGAAAATCCTCTGCTATCTCTATCTTAGCCCGGAGCGTTTGGCGCACGAAGGCATTTTCAGCCAGCAGGAGCTTTATGAAGAACTGCTGAGCCTGGCGGATGAAAGCAAACTGCTGAAACTGGTGAATCAACGTTCTACCGGTTCCGATCTGGATCGACAAAAGTTGCAGGAAAAAGTCAGAACGTCGCTGAACCGCTTACGCCGGTTGGGCATGATCTACTTTATGGGCAATGACAGCAGCAAATTCAGAATTACCGAGTCGGTGTTCCGCTTCGGGGCGGATGTGCGCAGTGGCGATGATGCCCGCGAAGCACAGCTACGCATGATTCGCGAGGGTGAAGCGATGCCTGTTGAAGGTAGTTTGTCGCTGAAAGATGACAGTGACGATAACGATCGCACCGATGAGACCACGCCAGAAACGGGCGAGGATGAATAAGAGACTATCCCATTCCTACTGGGGTAGGCTTTACGTGTTGAGGATGAACAGGAATGATTGAACGCGGTAAATTTCGCTCACTAACGCTGGTCAACTGGAACGGCTTTTTCGCTCGCACCTTCGATCTGGATGAACTGGTTACGACGTTATCCGGCGGTAACGGTGCGGGGAAATCCACCACGATGGCGGCCTTTATTACAGCGCTGATCCCTGACCTGACGCTTCTGCACTTCAGAAACACCACCGAGGCGGGCGCGACCAGCGGTTCACGCGATAAAGGTCTGCACGGTAAATTGCGCGCAGGCGTCTGCTATTCCACGCTGGACGTGGTTAATTCGCGTCATCAACGTGTGCTGGTTGGGGTTCGTCTCCAGCAGGTGGCGGGGCGTGATCGTAAAGTTGATATCAAGCCTTTCACCATTCAGGGATTACCGACGTCCATCCAGCCAACGCAAATCCTGACGCAGGTTGTCGGCGATCGGCAGGCGCGCGTGCTCTCCTTGCAGGAATTGAAAGATCGCGTCGAGGAGATGGAAGGCGTTCAGTTTAAGCAGTTTAACTCTATCACCGACTATCACTCGTTGATGTTTGATCTGGGAGTGGTGCCGCGCCGCCTGCGTTCTGCCTCCGATCGCAGCAAGTTCTATCGTCTGATTGAAGCCTCGCTGTACGGCGGGATTTCCAGTGCGATTACGCGCTCGCTGCGTGACTACCTGTTGCCGGAAAACAGCGGGGTGCGTAAAGCGTTTCAGGATATGGAAGCGGCGCTGCGTGAAAACCGCATGACGCTGGAAGCAATCCGCGTCACCCAGTCCGATCGCGATCTGTTTAAGCATCTGATTTCTGAAGCAACCTCCTATGTCGCTGCTGACTACATGCGGCACGCCAACGAGCGGCGTATTCATCTGGATGGCGCGTTGGAACTGCGTCGTGACCTGTTCTCCAGTCGTAAGCAACTGGCGAGCGAACAGTACCGTCATGTCGAAATGGCGCGGGAACTGGCGGAGCAGAGCGGTGCCGAAGGCGATCTGGAAACCGATTATCAGGCAGCCAGCGATCACCTGAATCTGGTGCAGACCGCCATGCGCCAGCAGGAAAAAATCGAGCGTTATAACGCCGATCTGGAAGAGTTGAGCTACCGCCTCGAAGAACAGAATGAAGTGGTAGAAGAAGCGCGAGAGCAACAGGCAGAAAACGAAGAGCGTGCCGATGCCGCCGAACTGGAAGTGGATGAGCTGAAAAGTCAGCTTGCCGATTATCAGCAAGCGCTGGACGTACAGCAAACGCGAGCCATTCAGTACCAGCAGGCGCAGCAGGCGTTGGAGCGCGCTCGCACGCTGTGCCAGTTGCCGGATTTGACCGCCGATAATGCTGATGAGTGGCTGGACAGCTATCAGGCGAAAGAGCAGGAAGCGACAGAGATTCTGCTGATGTTGGAGCAGAAACTGAGCGTGGCAGAGGCCGCGCACGGTCAGTTCGAACAAGCCTATGAACTGGTGAGCAAGATTGCGGGAGCGGTGAATCGCAATGAGGCCTGGCAGGTCGCTCGCGACCTGCTGCGCGACAGTTCTTCGCAACGCTATCAGGCGGAGCGAGTACAGCCGCTGCGGATGCGTTTGTCGGAACTGGAGCAGCGCCTGCGTGAGCAGCAGGATGCCGAGCGGTTATTGCAGGATTTCAACAAACGCAACGGTCAGGATTATCAACCGGAAGCGTTGGAATCACTCCAGCAAGAACTTGATGCCCGGATCGAAACGCTATCAGCGCTGGTGGCGGAAGCGGGTGAGCGCCGTATGGCGCTGCGTCAGGAGTTGGAGCAAACCCAACAGCGCATTCAGAAGCTGACGGCGCGTGCGCCCGTCTGGCTGGCCGCACAGGAGATGCTGACGCAGTTAAGCGAGCAGAGCGGCGAAACGTTTGAAGATAGCCGTCAGGTGACGGAATGCATGCAGCAACTGCTGGAGCGTGAGCGTGAAACCACGGTGGAACGTGACGATATTGCCTCCCGCAAGCGGCAGGTTGAAGCGCAGATCGAACGGCTGAGTCAGCCCGGTGGTTCCGAAGATCCGCGCCTGAATGCGCTGGCGGAACGCTTTGGCGGCGTGCTGCTGTCTGAAATTTATGATGACGTGACATTGGATGATGCGCCGTACTTCTCTGCGCTGTATGGCCCGTCCCGCCATGCGATAGTGGTCGCCGATCTCTCGTTGGTACGCGATCAACTTGCAGGTCTGGAAGACTGCCCAGAAGATTTGTATCTGATTGAAGGTGATCCGCAGTCGTTTGATGACAGTGTGTTTGCCGTTGAAGAGTTGGAACGCGCTGTGGTCGTGAAAGTGGCGGAGCGCCAGTGGCGTTATTCGCGCTTCCCTGAGGTGCCGCTGTTTGGTCGCGCCGCGCGGGAAATGCGTCTGGAAAGCCTGCGTAATGAACGAGAAGCGCTGGCGGAACAGTACGCGACGCTGTCATTTGACGTGCAGAAAACGCAGCGCTTGCACCAGTCTTTCAGCCGTTTCATCGGAACACATCTGGCTGTTGTTTTTGATGACGATCCTGAAGCAGAAATTCGTACGCTCAGCGCGCGTCGTGGTGAACTGGATCGTGCTATGGCGAGTTTTGATGGTGAAAACCAGCAGCAGCGCCAGCAATATGATCAGGCGAAAGAAGCCAGCGCACAGCTAAATAAACTGATCCCACGTATTAACCTGCTTTGTGATGAGACGTTGCAGGATCGCGTGGAAGAGATTCGTGCGGAGCTGGATGAAACCGAGGAATCTGCCCGCTTCATTCAACAGCACGGGGCGACGCTGACGAAGCTGGAACCGCTGGTTTCTGTCTTGCAAAGCGATCCGCAGCAGCATGAGCAGTTGCAGGAAGATTATACTCAGGCGCAGAACGCACAGCGTCAGGCAAAGCAGCAGGCGTTTGCACTGACTGAGGTGGTACAGCGCCGCGCGCACTTCAGCTATGCCGATTCGGCTGGGATGCTGGGTGAAAATGCGGGTCTGAATGACAAACTGCGCCATCGTTTGGAACAGGCTGAGGCTGAACGGACAAAAGCACGCGAACAGTTACGCCAGCATCAGGCGCAACTGACGCAGTACAGTCAAGTTCAGGCGTCGCTGAGAAGTTCTTACGACGCCAAACAGGATATGCTGAAAGAACTGACGCAGGAGCTTCAGGACATTGGCGTGCGCGCAGATGCAGACGCCGAAGAACGCGCCCGCCAGCGTCGTGATGAATTGCACGCGGCATTAAGCACTAACCGCTCACGCCGTAATCAGTTGGAAAAACAGATTACCTTCTGTGAGGCGGAAATGGACAGCTTGCAGAAGAAATTGCGCAAACTGGAGCGTGATTATCACCAGATGCGCGAACAGGTTGTGACCGCAAAAGCGGGCTGGTGTGCAGTCATGCGATTGGTAAAAGACAACGGCGTCGAGCGTCGTCTGCACCGCCGTGAACTGGCGTATATGGAAGGTGATGAACTGCGCTCCATGTCGGATAAGGCATTGGGTGCGCTGCGTCTGGCGGTAGCGGATAACGAACACCTGCGCGATGTGCTGCGGCTTTCTGAAGATCCGAAACGGCCTGAGCGCAAAATTCAGTTCTACATCGCCGTTTACCAGCATCTGCGCGAGCGTATCCGTCAGGATATTATCCGTACCGATGATCCGGTAGAAGCTATTGAGCAGATGGAAATCGAACTTAACCGCCTGACCGAAGAGTTGACGGCGCGTGAGCAGATGTTGGCGATCAGTTCGCGTAGCGTGGCAAATATCATTCGTAAAACGATCCAGCGTGAGCAAAACCGTATTCGGATGCTGAACCAAGGGCTACAAGCGGTGGCGTTTGGTCAGGTGAAGAGCGTGCGTCTGAACGTCAATGTGCGCGAAACCCATACCACGTTGCTCAACGTGTTGTCCGAGCAGCAGGATATGCATCAGGATCTGTTTAACAGCAACCGTCTGACCTTCTCGGAAGCGCTGGCGAAACTGTATCAGCGCCTGAATCCTGAAATTGATATGGGGCAGCGCACGCCGCAGACCATCGGTGAAGAACTGCTGGATTACCGAAACTACCTTGAGATGGAAGTTGAGGTTAACCGTGGCGCGGATGGTTGGCTGCGAGCGGAAAGTGGGGCGCTGTCTACCGGGGAAGCCATTGGTACTGGGATGTCGATTCTGGTTATGGTGGTACAGAGCTGGGAAGAAGAGTCTAAGCGTCTGCGCGGTAAAGATATTATTCCGTGCCGTCTGCTTTTCCTTGATGAGGCGGCGCGTCTGGATGCCAAATCAATTGCGACGCTATTTGAGCTTTGCGATCGTCTGGAGATGCAGTTAGTCATCGCGGCACCCGAAAATATCAGCCCCGAAAAGGGAACCACCTATAAACTGGTGCGTAAAGTTTATCAGAACAACGAGCATGTCCATGTGGTTGGGCTGCGTGGGTTCGGAACGGAAGGGGCAGAGACGCAGGAGCACGTTTCGTCGCTGTAAATCTTGCTGTTATTTTCCGCTATGCTGATAAAGCCGCTTTTTTAAGCGGCTTTATTTTTGCGCAGAGACACACTGACCGTGAATAAGTTCATCGAACCTGAAAGATAATAATCAGAAGAAGAAGCAAAAATATTTTTCTCTTTATATACTGACGATAAAACGATGGTATGCCACAGGAAGATTCGTGGTTGTACCTTGTAAATGCGCGTGCCGTAATAACGGGTGCTATATAAAAATGATCATATTTCATTCTTTATCGTTTTTTTACGATCGAAAACGAAAGAATGCGCTTACGCTGGTGTGACGGTATACCCGCGAATTCGGTTTGTTATTTCCATGTTCAGCGTGGATTGTCGTGCAAGCATAGTGATTAATGAGTACAGGGGATAAATGGATGTTTTTGTTACATAAGCGAAAAATGGTAAAATTGCTGTTGCGCGTCGGGTGTATTTGGGTCGGAAGCCTGTCTCCTTCGTTTTCGGTGCTGGCGGCATCTCCGACGGTGGTCTCTGACTTGTCACAACGCGCGGGCGTGATTTCTGTAGAAAGTAGTCGTGCGAGGTTGCTGGCAGCGCTGCCACATGGCATGACGGCATATTATCTCTCTGATTTATCATCACTTTATTCCCAGAGTCAGATGCAACCTATGTGGGAAGATAATCGCGCGGTTCAACAGTTTCAACAGCAACTTGCCGAATTAGCGATAGCTGGCGTACAACCACAGTTCACCACCTGGGTAACCTGGCTGACCGACCCGCAATTGACCGGGTTTGCGCGTGATGTCGTGTTATCAGATGCGATGCTAGGGTATTTGCAGTTCGTCTCTGGTGTAGAACGTAACGGTAACGACTGGTTGTACAGCAGTGTACCTTATCGTTTGCAATCGCCTGCGCTTAGTATTGTTTCTCAATGGCAACAAGCTGTGAAATCCGGCACCAGTGCGGCCTATGTCGTTTCACTGAAACCGCAGCATTCGCAATACGCCAAAATGCATGAAGCCTTGAAAACGATGCTGACGGACAACCGCCCGTGGCCGAACCTGAATCTGACGGAGTCTCTGCGCCCGGAGCAGCAGAGCCGTGAACTGGTCGTTTTGCGTGAAATTCTGCAACGTACTGGCATGTTGTCGTCAACGGAGAACATTACGCTGTTTAATGAAAGTACCGCAGCGACGACGGTAGAGACTGGGCAGACTCCGCTGGTCGATAGCGGGACGAGCATAGACGATCGCTACACGGGCGAACTGGTGGAGGCGGTTAAACGTTTCCAGCATTGGCAAGGGTTGGAAGATGACGGTGTTATTGGTAAACGCACGCGCGATTGGCTCAATGTTTCACCCCAAATGCGAGCTACGTTGCTGGCGTTGAATATCCAGCGTCTTCGCCTGTTACCGGATAATGTTCAGACAGGTATTATGGTGAATATCCCCAACTATTCGCTGATCTATTATCAGGATGGTAACGAGCGTTTATCGTCGCGCGTCATTGTCGGACAGCCCAAGCGCAAGACGCCGTTAATGAGCAGCTCGCTGTATAACGTGGTGGTCAATCCACCGTGGAATGTCCCTACTACGCTGACACGTCAGGATATCATCCCTAAAGTGGTACGCGATCCCGGTTATTTACAGCGCCATGGCTACACGGTGTTATCTGACTGGAGCCAGGATGCCGCGGCCATTGACCCTTCAATGATCGATTGGCAAGGGGTGTCGGCGGAGCGTTTCCCCTATCGCCTGCGTCAGGCGCCTGGGGTTAACAATTCGTTAGGACGTTATAAATTCAATATGCCGAACTCAGAGGCGATTTATCTGCATGATACGCCGAATCATAATCTGTTCCAGCGCGACATCCGTGCTTTAAGCTCTGGTTGCGTGCGCGTCAATAAGGCGTCAGAACTGGCTAACCTGCTATTGCAGGATGCGGGATGGAATAACAGTCGCATATCTTCCACCCTGGATCAGGGAAATACGACCTTTGTTTCAATGAAACATCGGATTCCGGTCAATCTCTATTATCTGACCGCGTGGGTAGCTGAAGATGGTCGGCCGCAGTTCCGTACAGATATTTACAATTATGATGATACCGCCCGCGCCGGGACGAAAGTGCTGTCCAAAGCAGGGCTGTTGCTTCAGTAAGTATTGAAAATACGGACATTAGTGGTATTGGTATTTTGTCATTCTGTGGGGGATCGATGCGATCTCCCGCAAACCTGTAAGCAAAGCGGGTTGACTCACTTTTCTCTGGCAGTTAAGGTTCAAGGCGGTGTGTTTTACACCTTCTTTTATACCGTTTTTTAGCCAGGGTACTTGTTCTATGGATCACATTGACAATCATCGCCGTAAGTGGCTTGCACTGGGTGGTGCCGCGTTGGGTATCGCACTGCTTCCCGGTCAGGCATTTGCAACGTTATCTACACCCCGACCACGAATTTTGACGCTGAATAACCTGAACACCGGAGAGCGGCTGAAAACGGAATTCTTTGATGGCAAACGGTATAACAAGTCAGAACTTTCCCGCCTGAATCATTTTTTCCGCGATTATCGTGCGAATAAAGTCAAAACCATTGATCCTCAACTTTTCGATCAACTCTATCGTTTACAGGTGATGCTGGGGACGAACAAGCCCGTGCAGTTGATCTCAGGTTATCGTGCGGTCGATACCAATAATGAATTACGTGCGCACAGCAGAGGGGTAGCAAAGCAGAGCTACCACACGAAAGGGCAGGCGATGGATTTCCACATTGAAGGTGTTCAACTGGCCAACATTCGCAAAGCCGCCATGAAGATGCGTGCTGGTGGCGTTGGCTACTATCCCCGCAGTGATTTTGTTCACATCGATACCGGCCCGGTTCGTAGCTGGTAACTCGCCAGAGCAGTGCGACACTTTTTTGATCCGGCTTGCTAACGTATTGCAGGCCGCTCGGTTTATTCAACATGGAGTGATATGAAATATCAGATTGTCCCAGTGACGGCATTTAGTCAAAACTGCACGTTATTATGGTGTGAAAAAACCAATGAAGCTGCGATTGTCGATCCCGGTGGCGATGCCGAAAAAATCAAACGTGCCGTTGCAGAGGTTGGCGTTACGGTTAAGCAGATTTTGTTAACGCACGGCCATCTGGATCACGTCGGCGCGGCGGCAGAATTGGCTGAGTATTATCAGGTCGCGATTATTGGCCCACAGCGTGAAGATGCTTTCTGGTTGGAAGGGTTACCGGCACAAAGTCGTATGTTTGGTCTGGAAGAGTGTGCGCCACTAACGCCATCGCGCTGGTTACAGGAAGGTGATGAGATCAGCGTGGGAGAGACGACGCTGGCAGTTTTCCACTGTCCTGGTCATACGCCCGGTCATATCGTTTTCTTTGATGCAGAATCGCGTCTGGCACAGGTGGGCGATGTCATTTTCAATGGCGGTGTGGGGCGTACTGATTTTCCTCAAGGGGATCATCAGGCGCTGATGGCATCCATCAAAAATAAGTTGCTGCCGCTGGGTGACGATGTGACCTTTATTCCGGGGCATGGCTCGATGTCAACATTGGGACATGAGCGTAAAACCAACCCTTTCTTACGTGAAGATGCTGCGATTTGGTAGCGAGCGATTCGTAACAGAGTAGAAAAAAGCCGACACACCGTGTTAATGCCGATCGTTTAAAGGTCGAGATACCGGGGGCGACCACGGTGTGAGGTATCCTTGCGGGAACCTCATCACCGTGTTTCCCCCTAAATTCACACTTAAGTGAACAGCATTAGACACATCGTGTCGGCTTTTTTGATCGTAAAACGATCAGAGTACGGCAACAATGGCTTCGCAGAGCGGTGCCATGTTTTCCGGGGTCATTCCCGCAACGTTGATGCGGCCAGAGTTCACCGCATACACGCCGAATTCATCACGCAGACGCAGAACCTGCTCCTTGGTCAAGCCGCTGAATGAGAACATCCCATTCTGGTCGATGATGAAGGAGAAATCCTGGTTCGCGCCTTTTTCCTGCAACGTATTGACGAACAACTGACGCATACGCTGAATGCGCTCACGCATTGCTGTCAGTTCCTGTTCCCAAATTGCCTTCAGCGCGTCGTTGCCCAGAATGGTTGCAACAACGGTCGCGCCGTGTGACGGTGGGTTAGAATAGTTTGCGCGAATAACGGCTTTCACCTGGCTAAATGCCTTGTCTGCCGTTGCGGCATCAGCGGCAACCAGCGTACAGGCACCGACGCGCTCATTGTACAAACCGAAGTTTTTAGAGTACGAGCTGCACACGATCAATTCATCGTGCTGCGCGGCGAAGAGTCGCAGGCCTTCCGCATCTTCTTCGAGGCCACGGGCAAAACCCTGATAGGCGAAGTCAAACAGCGGCAGCCAGCCTTTCGCTACCGACAGTTCGGCCAGCGTAGCCCACTGCTCAGCGGTAGGGTCGATACCGGTTGGGTTATGGCAACAGCCGTGGAACAGCACCACGTCACCCGCCTGTGCCGCGTTCAGGCTGTTTAGCAGGCCATCAAAATCCAGCGCGTGGTTTGCGGCATCGTAATAGTCATATTGGCAGACTTCCAAACCGACAGCAGAAAAAACGTTATTGTGATTTGGCCAGGTTGGGTTGCTGATCCAAATGCGCTTTGCAGATGTTTGATTGGCAATGAAATCCGCCGCAACGCGCAACGCACCCGTTCCGCCTGGGGTTTGCGCTGTACGGGCACGTTTGTCGGTAATGATGGCATTCTGCTTACCAAACAACAGTTCCTGCGTGCACTGACCGAATGCTGGCAGGCCGTCAATGCCCAGATAGTTTTTGGTGGTTTCATTTTCCAGCAGATATTGCTCTGCTTTTTTTACGCTGGTCAGTACCGGAGTCTTACCGGTTTCATCTTTATAGACACCAATACCCAGATTGATTTTATTCGCGCGGTCATCGGCGCGGAAAAGATCGGTCAGCCCGAGAATAGGATCGGCCGGTGCGGCAGAGATATTTTCAAACATTGCCAGAATATTCCATAACTGAGATGAAGTAAGAATTTCCAGAGTACCGTCAGTAAAAGGCTTTGCCAACCGTTGATGTCAAAAAGAAAGGGAAATAATAGTCAGAAGGAGAGAGACGAAATAAAAGACTGGTGAGGCAAGAATAATTGGTGCAGCGTGGTGTAAAGCTGGAACAAAAAACGCGAGAGGCATTTTCGATGTATCTACGATAGCTGATGATGATAGTTGCCTGATGCGCAATAAAAAAGACAGAACCGAAGCTCTGTCTTTTTATGCAATACGAACGATGAGCTCGTTACGTTATGCTGGCAACTTAGAACTGGTAAACAACACCGACGTTTACGACATCATTGTTTTCGATACCATAAGCGTTGTCCTTATCAAGCAGACTGATGTCGTACTCAGCATAAGTAGAGAAGTTTTTGTTGAATGCATAGGTTGCACCAACGCTTGCATATTTCACAGCGTAGTCGTTACGACCCGTGTTGCTAGCAGTTGCGCTATCAACTTTATCTTTACGAGAAACATAAGCTAGAGTTGGCGTCAAACCGAAATCGAAGTTGTATTGAGCAACAACTTCAAAAATTGAACTCTTATCAGCGATACCGTTGCTACCGTTGATTCTGTAGAAGTTATTGGCTTCGCCATAAGTCGCTGCCAGATAAACATTGTTCGCGTCATATTTCAGACCAGTAGACCATACGTCAGCTTTAGCGCCGCCAACAGCACCAGTAGCAACACCTTGTTGTGATGCTGTACGTACATAAGAACCATAAGAAGCAACAACGCCTACACCAATGTCAGACTCATAAGACAGAGAAGTTGACCATGCATCACCGTGGCGACGATCCAACCTGTCAATTGCTACGCCGCTATCATCTTTTTCTTCGTCTTTAGCAACGTATTGCAGGCCGAAACCCAGATTATCAACTAAACCGAACAGGTTAGTAGTACGGTAAGTTGCTGCGTTACCGATACGACCAGTGATAGTATCAGTGATACCGCTGTCGCCACCATTCTCTGGCAGAACATCGGTATAAGCCAGACCGTCATAAGCTACGCCCATGTTACGACCGTAATCGAAAGAACCGAAATCACCAAATTTCAGGCCAGCAAAGGCGTAACGGGTTTTTTCTTTGCCCGCCCCACCATTAAAAGTTTCAGTTGAGTTAGCATCAAAGCTGTATTCAAAACGACCATAACCAGTCAGGTCGTTGGCGATCTGAGTTTCGCCTTTAAAGCCTAGACGTGCATAGGTGTTGTCTGCGTTTTCTTCGCTTTGGTTATTGAAAGTATAGCCAGCATGTACTTTACCAGTCAGATCCAGCTTGTTGCCGTCTTTGTTATAGATTTCAGCAGCGTTGGCTGCGCCAGCGGCTAACAGAGCTGGGATTACTACTGCAAGAATGTTGCGTTTCATCATTATTACCCTCATTGGTGTTATTGAGACACCTGCCACTGCCATAAATAATTCTTTACAGAACTATTCCTGAAAGTTTGGTGTCTTCCTGTGTCTGAACGCAGTTTTCCATTCACTCGCTCGTTAATCCACTCTAAAGATGCTACAAAGTTCGTAATCGAGTAACAAATAGAAATAATATGTATCTAAATGTAAATATCGGGGAACTTTCTGAGGCATAACAAAAATCAAAAAAAAAGAGCCGGAAAATCCGACTCTTCTTTTCTAGATATTTGTTTTACTTATATTAAATTTTTATTTAGAAACTGGCGTTGCGTGGTGTGCGTGGGAAAGGAATCACGTCGCGCACATTCTGTACACCAGTAACATAGGCAATCAATCGTTCAAAACCTAAACCGAAGCCGGAGTGAGGAATCGTACCGTAACGACGTAAATCGCGATACCACCAGTAGTCTTCTTTATTCAGCCCCATCTCTTCCAGACGGCTATCCAACTGCGCCAGACGTTCTTCACGCTGAGAACCGCCAATGATTTCACCGATGCCGGGTGCCAGCACATCCATCGCGGCAACGGTTTTACCGTCTTCGTTCATACGCATATAGAAAGCTTTGATGTCTTTCGGGTAGTTTTTAACCACAACGGGGGCTTTGAAGTGTTGCTCGGCCAGATAACGTTCGTGTTCGGAGGAGAGGTCAACGCCCCAGTAAACGGGGTTCTCGAACTGCTTCCCACAGTTCAGCAGGATCTCAACGGCATCGGTGTAATCTACCTGTGCGAAATCGGAGCTGACGAATTTTTCCAGTCGAGTGATGGCTTCTTTATCGACGCGCTCAGCAAAGAACGCCATATCATCGGCACGCTCGTTCAATACGGCCTGGAAAACATATTTCAGCAGGTTTTCAGCCAGACCCGCGACGTCATCCAGCGTGGCGAACGCGACTTCCGGTTCAATCATCCAGAATTCGGCCAGATGGCGGCTGGTGTTGGAATTTTCCGCGCGGAATGTTGGACCAAAGGTATAGACGTTGGACAGTGCGCAGGCGTAGGTTTCGCCATTCAACTGGCCGGATACCGTCAGGAACGCTTCTTTGCCGAAGAAATCCTCGCTGAAATCTACTTTACCTTGTTCGGTACGCGGCAGGTTTTCCAGATCGAGAGTAGATACGCGGAACATTTCGCCTGCACCTTCGGTGTCGGAGGCGGTAATTAGCGGGGTGGATACCCAGAAGTAACCGTTTTCGTGGAAAAAGCGATGAATCGCCTGTGCCAGCGTATGGCGAACGCGCGCCACGGCACCAATCAGATTCGTGCGCGGGCGTAAGTGTGCCACTTCACGTAGGTATTCGATGCTGTGGCGTTTCGCCGCCATCGGATAGGTATCGGGATCGTCAACCCAGCCGACAACGTTAACCTGAGTCGCTTGCAGCTCGAAGCTCTGACCTTCGCCCGGAGAGGCGACAACATTACCGGTAATTTCAACGGAGCAACCGGTGGTCAGGCGCAGTACGTCATCCTGATAATTGGAGAGATTATTATTAACGACAGCCTGTAACGGATTAAAGCAGGAGCCGTCATAAACGGCGATAAAGGAGATACCGGCTTTAGAATCTCTCCGGGTACGTACCCAGCCGCGCACGGTGACTTCGCTGTCAACGGCGACACGGCCTTGCAGTACATCGACTACAGGCACTACGCTCATAAAATTCTCTCTTTAATTAATCGTGTTTAAGAAATATATCGTGGTTAAAACGCCAAATGGCCCAATCCGAGCCATTTGCTATGTTACTTGCGATGCAACAGGACACAAGCAGAAATCATCGTAATAACGAGAAGTTTTCGCGCATGTGAGTGAATCTGCTGCAAAGTTGGTCAATACCCGTCATACATCACGTTGCATGTGCGATCCGGCCCACTCGCGTGGGCCTCGCCCTAAAGGGCCAACGCTTTGCGTTGTTCAAAACGCTAACGTTTTGTCCTGAAACTCGAATGATTTAGGGTATAAGGAAAGCCTCAACTGGCCTTTTTCACACGGGGTAAGTCAAACGCTTTGCGTAGCTCACACACGAAGTTGTGATCCTGACAGATGGTTTTACCCGGGCTATCAGAAAGCTTTGCCACTGGCTTGCCGTTACATTCCACCAATTTGATGACGATATTCAACGGCTTCACGCTGGGGATATCACACGTCAGGCGTGTGCCCATACCAAATACCAGATTGATGCGCTGCCAGAAATGACGATACAACGCCAGCGCCTTATCCAGATTCAGGTTATCAGAGAAGACCAGCGTTTTGCTCATCGGGTTGATGTTCAGGCGCTGATAATGGGCAATCGCTTTTTCTCCCCAATCGAGCGGATCGCCGGAATCGTGACGCAACCCCTGATAGGCTTCGGCGAATGGTAAATCGAAATCACGCAGGAAGGCATCCATGGTGATGCAATCAGTCAACGCAATCCCCAGATGTGAGGGATATTCACGTAGCCACATGTGTAGCGCGGCGCGTTGGCTGTTCGCCAAGGTTGGGCTAATTTGCTGATGAGCCTGAAACCACTCGTGCGCTTGCGTACCGACAGGCGTGATGCCCAAACGGCGTGCCAGATCATAATTGCTGGTGCCGATGAGGTAAGGAAAGTCAGCTTTCAGCGCCGTAACAATCGTCTGCTGAACATCGCGAGAAAAGCGTCGACGGGTGCCGAAATCCATCAGCTTGAATTGGCTGAGATCCAGCGCCGCGCTGTGCTGGCGAAAGTTCTCCAGTGAGGCAGACAGTTGAGCGACGGCCTGCGCGGCGGTGACGTCGGGGGAACGATGCCGATGTACCACTTCACTGATCACCGCCAGCAGGGGAACTTCCCACAAGATCACTTCACGCCACGGTCCGGTGATGCGGATATCCAGCTTGCCAGCATGATTCTTGATCGAAACTTGCTGTGGGTTGAAACGAAAACTCCGCAACCAGTTGAGATAGTCCTGCTGAAAGAATGGCAGAGAGGCAAGATAGGTAAACTCATCGTCACTCAAGGACAAGAAACGCATCAGGTCAACCTGATGGGCTATCTCATCGGCGTAAACGCCTAATAACTCATCGCCGCGGCAGCGAAATTCTGCCGCAACGTCGACATCATAATAGTGATGATACACGGCCTGTTGCATGTGCAGCTTGTAGGCATCGGTATCCAGCAATGAGTGTAGAATCGGGGAAGTGTGCAAAGTCATAATGCGTTACAGCATCCTCGTGAGATGCATATCCACCATCGGGACAATCAGCAATGTCCGGCCAGTATACCTTGATTATCTATTTATTACATTACGACAACATCGCGAGACGCGCAGGAGTGAAGTAGGATACGGTGATTATCCTCATTATTTTGTCGTGGTAACATTAAGATAACAGGCTTAGACTTGATCTTTGATGCTTATGACGAGGTGGAACTTTATATGAATCAACAGCCGCAAGTAAAATATCGCCATGACTACCGGGCGCCGGATTACACCATTACCGACATTGCATTGGATTTCGATCTCGATGCTGAAAAAACTCGCGTAAAAGCCGTTAGTCAGGTGGTGTTACAGGGGGACGCGGGCGCGCCGTTGAAGCTGGATGGCGAAGGGCTGACGCTGATCGCTCTGAGTGTTGATGGACAACCGTGGACACATTATCAGCAGCAGGATGACGGGTTGCTGCTGACACAATTATCTGCTCGTTTTACGCTCAGTATTGAAACCGAAATCAATCCTGCCGCGAATAGCGCGCTGGAAGGGCTATATCAATCAGGTGAAGCGCTTTGTACGCAGTGTGAGGCCGAAGGGTTCCGCCACATTACCTATTATCTTGACCGGCCGGATGTACTGGCGAAATTCACCACGCGCATTACGGCAGATAAAGCCCGCTATCCTTATTTACTCTCTAACGGTAACCGTATAACGCAAGGGGAGTTGGAGGGCGGGCGTCACTGGATCGAGTGGCAGGATCCGTTCCCCAAACCGGCTTATCTGTTCGCGCTGGTGGCGGGCGATTTTGATGTGCTTCAGGATCGCTTTACGACGCGTTCTGGCCGTGATGTTGCACTCGAACTGTACGTTGACCGCGGCAATCTCGATCGTGCTGGCTGGGCGATGACGTCGCTGAAGAATGCGATGAAGTGGGATGAAGAGCGTTTCGGTCTGGAATACGATCTCGACATTTATATGATCGTCGCCGTTGATTTCTTCAATATGGGCGCGATGGAAAACAAAGGGCTGAACGTATTCAACTCTAAATACGTGCTGGCTAAGGCAGAAACCGCAACGGATAAAGACTATCTGAATATTGAAGCGGTGATCGGCCATGAATATTTCCACAACTGGACGGGCAACCGCGTCACCTGCCGCGACTGGTTCCAGCTAAGCCTGAAAGAAGGGCTAACGGTGTTCCGCGATCAGGAATTTAGTTCCGATTTAGGGTCGCGCCCGGTGAACCGGATTGATAACGTGCGCGTGATGCGTGGTGCCCAGTTTGCCGAAGATGCCAGCCCGATGTCGCATCCGATTCGTCCCGATCAGGTGATCGAGATGAATAACTTCTACACGCTGACGGTGTATGAAAAAGGCTCGGAAGTGATCCGCATGATGCATACCTTATTAGGCGAGGAAAAATTCCAGGCAGGCATCCGTCTGTATTTTGAGCGTCATGACGGTAGCGCGGCGACGTGTGATGACTTTGTGCAGGCGATGGAAGATGCCTCCGATGTCGATCTCACGCAGTTCCGCCGCTGGTACAGCCAATCGGGTACGCCGGTCTTGACCGTGCGTGATGATTACGATCCGCAAACGCAACAATATTTGCTGAGCGTGAGCCAAACAACGCCCGTCGGTGCCGATAAACAGCCAAAATTGCCGTTGCACATCCCGTTGGATATTGAACTGTACACTCCGCAAGGGCAGGTCATCCCGCTCCAGAAAGACGGTCAACTGCTGGCGTCGGTGCTGAATGTGACTGAATCCGAGCAGACGTTTATTTTCGATACGGTTCCTTGCCGCCCGATTCCTTCTTTATTACGTGAATTCTCCGCGCCGGTAAAACTGAACTATGCCTGGAGCGATGAGCAACTGACGTTCCTGATGCGTCATGCGAGCAATGCGTTTTCGCGTTGGGACGCCGCGCAAAGCCTGCTGGCTAACTATATCCGTTTGAACGTTTCTCGCTATCAACAGAAGCAGCCGCTTTCTGTACCGATGCATGTCATCGATGCGTTCCGTGGCGTGCTGTTGGATGAAAAACTGGATCCGATGCTGGCTTCTCAGATTCTGACATTGCCAAGCGAAAATGAGATTGCCGAGCTGTTTGACGTCATCGATCCTACCGCGATCGCGGCCGTTCGTGAGAGCATGACGCGCACGATGGCGCAGGAGATGGCGGATGAGTGGCTAGCGGTATACCACGCGAATCAGGCACCACAATATCGCATTGAGCACGCGGATATGGGTAAACGCGCGCTGCGCAATGTCTGCCTGCACTATCTGGCATTCAGCGATGAAGCGCAGGCCGATAAACTGGTGCAGACGCAGTTTCGTCAGGCAGATAATATGACCGACTCGCTGGCAGCGCTATCCGCCGCGGTGGAGGCGCAGTTGCCAGTGCGTGATGAACTGCTGACGCAGTTTGATAACCGCTGGCATCAGGATGGTTTGGTGATGGATAAATGGTTTGTGCTGCAAGCCACCAGCCCGGCAGCCGATGTGCTGAGCCGCGTGCGTGAACTGCTGCAACACCGTTCATTCAGCCTGAACAACCCTAACCGCCTGCGTTCCTTAGTGGGGGCGTTTGCGGCTGCTAATCCGTCGGCTTTCCATGCCGAAGACGGCAGCGGCTATCGCTTCCTGACAGAGATTCTGAGCGATCTGAACACCCGCAATCCGCAGGTCGCGGCCCGAGTGATCGAACCGTTGATCCGCCTGAAACGCTATGATGCTAAACGTCAGGCGCAAATGCGTCAGGCGCTGGAGCAGTTGAAGACGTTAGAAAATCTGTCTGGCGATCTGTTTGAGAAGATCACTAAGGCGCTGCAAAACTAATCCAGCCACACTTATCCTTCCGTCACACGCGGTATTCTGCCGCGTGTGACATTCTCTCAGGCCATTTCTCCACTTCCGCAAACGTTTTACTTTCCGCAGAGATGGAACTACCATCTCCGACCGTGAGTTAAACCGTAATCCACTATTGCTTACTTTCAGCGTAGGCAAGATACCTTTGCGATAGGGATCTCAGGAGACAATATGTTCTATCCCGTTATCAAAAAAGCCTTGTTTCAGCTCGATCCAGAGCGTGCACATGAGCTGACCTTCCAACAATTACGCCGTATTACCAACACGCCTTTTGAATTTCTCGTCCGTCAGTCCGTTCCGACTAAACCGGTTACCTGCATGGGGCTATCTTTTAAAAACCCACTTGGTCTGGCGGCGGGATTAGATAAAGACGGCGAATGTATTGATGCATTAGGCGCAATGGGATTTGGTTTTATTGAAGTAGGGACGGTAACGCCACGCCCACAATCTGGTAATGATAAACCAAGATTATTCCGCGTAGTGGAAGCGCAAGGGTTGATCAACCGGATGGGCTTCAATAATAAAGGCGTAGATTATCTGGTCGAGAATGTGAAGCAAACGCGCTTTGGCGGTGTATTAGGGATCAACATCGGTAAGAATAAAGATACGCCCGTCGAACAAGGTAAAGACGATTATTTGATCTGCATGGATAAGGTTTATCCGCACGCAGGGTATATCGCGATCAACATTTCTTCACCCAATACACCGGGATTACGTAGCCTGCAATACGGTGAAGCGCTGGACGATCTTTTGCTGGCGATAAAGAACAAACAGGCAGAATTAAAAGAAAAATATCAGAAATATGTTCCCGTGGCGGTAAAGATCGCGCCGGATCTTTCTGAAGAAGAATTGATCCAAATTGCCGATAGTCTGGTGCGTCATCACCTCGATGGGGTGATTGCCACGAATACGACGCTCGATAGAAAATTGATTCAGGGATTAAATCATTGTGGGCAGACGGGGGGATTAAGTGGCCGTCCGTTACAGGCGAGCAGCACGGAAATTATCCGCCGTTTGTCACAGGAGTTAGCGGGTCGTTTACCCATTATTGGCGTTGGCGGAATTGATTCTCTGGTCGCCGCACGCGAAAAAATAGCGGCTGGCGCATCGCTGGTACAGATATATTCCGGTTTTATTTTCCATGGGCCGCGTCTGATTAAAGATATCGTTACACATATTTAGTCCGAAATTCCTTTCATTACTCGCTGGGGGTTTATTTATCCCCCCAGCTAGTCTATATTTTATCCGTTTGCGTAAATAATCTATCAACGGGTGTCTGATGTGCTTACCGCGACGTTTAGGATGATGAACGATTATTGCGGTGTAAGAAAATACAATCAGCCATTTCTGATATTTCTACTATAAAAGCGAAGGGTAAATAATATGAAGTTAAAACCTGACGATAACTGGCGCTGGTATTTTGATACTGAACACGATCGCCTGATGTTAGATCTGGCTAACGGCATGTTATTTCGTTCTCGCTTTCCGTCTAAAATGTTAACGCCGGATGCTTTCAATGAATGTGCATTCTGTGTTGATGATGCCGCGTTATTTTTTACCTATAACGACAAATGCCAGAAAGCGGCGCTGCACCGCGATCTTCAAGGTGAATTAGTGTTAAACGCACTGGTGGCCAGTCGATTCCTCAAACCGTTAATGCCGAAAAGCTGGCATTTTATCCAACAGCCGAATGCCGTGACGTACTCGCCGCAAGCGGGGGATATGGTTCAGGTTCAGCTAACCGAAACCCATGAAACCGCCTGTTTTCTGGTGGCGGAAGCGGGGGATAAAGCCTGCCTTTGTTTGCTGGCGCAAGAACAGTTGTCACTGAGCGGGAAGACGATGGGATTGGGTGATGCCATAAAAATCATGCATGACAGACTTATGCCTGCGGCTGTGCAGAATAGCGCGGAGTGGGAAAGTGTGCGGGGGGAAAGTGCATCCGCATTCGAGTATGCCAAGGTCGTCTAACTCTTGGCATATATCCGTCAGACTTCAAGTTGCCTGTGCGTTGGCTTTTCTTTGGCTATTGCAGAGCAGATGCTTTTCTATTGCAGATGAAGGTCACTCTGTGGAATACAGCTACAGGTAAGAATTTCCCCGTTTGCCCTGATCGCGCTTTGTTTCAGTGGAGAAACGGCTCCGCTCACTAACGTCAATTTACAACACCCACACAGTCCCGCACGACAAGAATAGGGGACTCGAATGCCCTGCTGCTCCAACTGTTCCAGTAAAATCTGCTGATTGTTCCCGGCTAACGCTTTTCCCTGATAATGAAGGGTGACGGCCTGTGCGCTTTTTTCTGGCACACTGAGGCTTTCGACCACCTGACCGGAACCGTAAGGGCGTGGCGGTTTGGTCGCGAGCACTTCAAGCGTGTCGCCGACGCGAATGATGCCCGTGTTTCTCGCCACCAGATTCTGCCCAAAATCCACGTCGCCATTTTCTGCCGTGCGGAATGATTGCAGCGTTGCCAGCGGTTCTCCTGACGGGTGCTTACGGCCGCGTTCAATGCTGACGGTAGTAAAAATACAGCGACTACAGGGTTTGACGACGTCAAAAATCACCTCGCCGATACGAATGGTCTTCCAACCGTCTTCGGCAAAGGCTTCCGCCCCCGTCACTACCAGATTGGGGCGAAACTGTTCGATGTTAATACCGGCAGGGCAACGTTGGCGTAACGCCTGAAATGAAGCATCATTGATTAATAGAAACGGATAACCGTCGGCAAAGGCGAGGGGAACGTCGGGATAATGTTTAACCCGCCGTGACGGCGCATTGCCCACCCAGCGCAATTGGACGGCGCGCTGAAAATAGTGACTTAGCCAGCTATTGATGGCGTCAGGCGCGACGAGTGCCGTAAAGTGTGTTCCCCACACCTCTGTCGGCTGCGGTGCTGCGGTGAAGTCGGCAAAACGAATGCTGGCACTTTGGCTATCGGGTGCGGTAATAAACAGCCCATCGGGTAACAAGGCGGGGGTAAATAACACCATCTGCGGATACTGGCGGGCAGTAATAAAGGTGCCATCAGGCTCCGTAATCATGAAAGCGCGATCGTTAGCTAAACCGCTGGCAGAAGCTACCGCGTGGGACAGTTGCAGCCCCCGCATCGATTTTACCGGATGAATATAAAGCCGCGTTACGCCAATCACTAACCCATTCCTCGCCAAAGTAAAACGGCAACTTTATGACAAGCGTCGCGGATTAGCTATAATGCGCCTCAATTTCTTTTATGAATCTATTTTTTGGTGATAGTGACGACATGAATGCTTTGTTTGCCAGCACGGCGCGGGGACTGGAAGAGTTATTAAAAAGCGAACTCGAATCGTTGGGTGCGCAGTCCTGTACAGTGGTGCAGGGTGGTGTCCATTTTGAGGGTGATAACCGCCTGCTGTACCAGAGCCTGCTGTGGAGCCGTTTGGCGTCGCGCATTCTGCTACCACTGAATGAATTCAAGGTACACAGCGACCTGGATTTGTATCTGGGCGTACAGGCGATTGACTGGTCAACGATCTTTAGTATCGATAAAACCTTTGCCGTGCATTTTACCGGCACCAATGAAGATATCCGCAATAGTCAGTATGGCGCATTAAAAGTTAAAGATGCGATTGTGGATAGTTTCACGCGTAAAACCGGACAGCGGCCCGATGTGGCGAAGCAGCAGCCGGATATTCGTATTAACGTCTTTTTACAGCGTGATACAGCCAGCGTCGCACTGGATTTAAGCGGCGAAGGGCTGCATCAGCGTGGCTATCGCGATCTGGCAGGGTTGGCACCGCTGAAAGAAAATCTGGCGGCGGCGATTGTGTTACGCTCCGGTTGGCAAAACGGGACGCCGCTGGTCGACCCGATGTGTGGTTCCGGTACATTACTGATTGAAGCGGCGATGATGGCTGCCGATCGCGCCCCCGGTTTACACCGTACACACTGGGGATTTAACGCCTGGTTAAAACACGATGCTGAACTATGGCGCGAAGTGACCGCAGAAGCGCAGGTGCGTGCTCGTCAGGGGTTACAGACAACGGACTCACGCTTCTTTGGGTCTGATAACGATCGTCGGGTGATTGATATCGCCAAAGCCAATGCACGCCGCGCAGGCGTTGCTGAACTGATTTCTTTTGGCGTAAAAGATGCCGCACAGCTACAAAATCCGTTGCCGGAAGGCCCGAAAGGCACGGTTATCAGTAACCCACCTTACGGTGAGCGTCTGGAAAGCGAACCCGCGCTGATTGCCTTGCATAATATGCTGGGTCGTAAGATGAAAAGTGATTTTGGCGGCTGGCAACTCTCGCTGTTTAGTGCGTCGCCGGAATTGCTGAGTTGTCTGCAATTGCGTGCGGAACGTCAATTCAAGGCGAAAAATGGCCCGTTGGATTGTGTGCAAAAAAATTATCAGTTGGCGGAAACACAGAGTGAATCTGCGGGGCAAATCGCAGAAGACTTTGCCAACCGCCTGCGTAAAAACCTGCGCAAGCTGGAAAAATGGGCGGCTCAGCAGGGCATTGAATGCTATCGCCTCTATGATGCCGATCTGCCCGAATATAATGTCGCGGTCGATCGCTATGGCAGTTGGGTTGTCGTACAAGAGTATGCGCCGCCGAAAACGGTTGATGCGCAAAAAGCCCGTCAACGCCTGTTTGATGTGATTAACGCGACGCTGAGCGTGCTGGAATTACCCTCGAACCGACTGGTGCTGAAAACCCGTGAACGTCAGAAAGGTAAAAACCAGTATGAAAAACTGGCGCAGAAAGGCGATTTCCTGTTGATGGAAGAGTTTGGTGCCAAACTGTGGGTCAACCTGACCGATTACCTCGATACTGGCTTGTTCCTCGATCACCGTATCGCCCGCAAAATGCTGGGTAAGATGAGCGGCGGCAAAGATTTTCTCAATCTGTTTGCCTATACCGGCACGGCGAGTGTGCACGCCGGATTGGGCGGGGCACGCTCAACGACCACCGTCGATATGTCGCGTACCTATCTGGAATGGGCAGAGAAAAACCTGCGGGTGAATGGCCTGACCGGACGTCAACACCGCTTGATTCAGGCGGATTGCCTGTCATGGCTACATAATGCGAATGAACAGTTCGATGTAATCTTCATCGACCCGCCAACCTTCTCTAACTCCAAACGTATGGAAGAATCGTTTGATGTCCAGCGCGATCATCTGGCGTTGATGAAAGATCTCAAACGCCTGCTGCGCCGTGGCGGCACCATCATGTTCTCGAATAATAAACGCGGCTTCCAGATGGATAGCGCTGGTCTGGCCGCGCTGGGGCTGAACGCGAAAGAAATTACCGCACAGACTCAATCACAGGATTTTGCTCGTAATCGTCAAATTCATAACTGCTGGCTGCTGACGCATGCCGGTGAGGAAAAGTAACCGATGTCTTTAATCAGTGTTTCAGGTGCGTGGCTGTCGTTCAGCGATGCGCCGCTGTTGGATAACACCGAACTTCATATCGAAGAGAATGAACGCGTTTGTCTGGTTGGCCGCAACGGGGCGGGCAAATCGACCCTGCTGAAAATTTTGGCCAAAGAGATCGCGCTGGATGATGGTCGCATCACCTATGAACAAGATCTGATTGTCGCGCGGTTGCAGCAGGATCCGCCGCGTGATGTCGCTGGCAGCGTGTTTGATTTTGTCGCCGAAGGGGTCGCCGCACAGGCGGGTTACCTGAAAGATTATCACGCCATGCTGCGTCTGGTTGAAAGCGATCCGAGTGAAAAGAACCTGAACCAGTTGGCGAAGTTGCAGGACGTTCTGGAACATCAGGGGCTGTGGCAACTGGAAAGCCGCATTCACGAAGTGCTGGAACAGCTTGGTCTGTCGGCCGATGCGCCGCTGGCGTCGCTCTCCGGCGGCTGGTTGCGTAAAGCCGCGCTCGGCAGAGCACTGGTGAGTTCACCACGCGTGCTGCTGCTGGATGAGCCGACCAACCATCTGGATATCGAGACGATTGACTGGCTGGAAACCTTCCTGAAAACGTTTCAAGGCAGCATTATCTTTATCTCCCATGACCGTTCTTTTATTCGCAATATGGCGACCCGCATTGTCGATCTCGACCGCGGCAAGCTGGTTTCCTGGCCGGGCAACTACGACAAATATCTGGAAGGAAAGGAAGAGGCGCTACGGGTGGAAGATCTGCAAAATGCCGAGTTCGATCGCAAGCTGGCGCAGGAAGAAGTGTGGATCCGTCAGGGCATCAAAGCCCGTCGTACCCGTAACGAAGGCCGCGTGCGAGCGCTGAAAGCGATGCGTCAGGAGCGTTCCCAGCGCCGTGAAGTGATGGGGTCGGCCAAAATGCAGGTCGAAGAAGCGGCTCGCTCCGGTAAGATTGTGTTTGAGTTGGAAGAGGTCAACTATCAGGTTGATCAGGGTTCCTCGGGTGAGAAGAAAGTCCTGACGCACAATTTCTCCGCTCAGGTACAGCGCGGTGACAAGATTGCGCTGGTCGGGCCGAATGGCTGCGGTAAAACCACGCTGCTAAAATTGATGCTGGGTGATCTGCAACCCGTCAGCGGGCGCGTACACTGCGGTACGAAATTGGAAGTAGCCTATTTCGATCAGCACCGTGCTGAACTCGATCCAGAACGTACCGTGATGGACAATCTGGCGGAAGGTAAACAGGAAGTGATGGTCAACGGGCGTTCACGCCATGTGTTAGGCTATTTACAGGACTTCCTGTTTCATCCGAAACGCGCCATGACGCCGGTAAAAGCGCTGTCAGGGGGCGAGCGTAACCGCCTGCTGCTGGCCCGCTTATTCCTCAAGCCCAGTAACCTGTTGATTCTCGATGAACCAACCAACGATCTGGATGTGGAAACGCTGGAACTGCTGGAAGAGTTAATCGAAAGCTATCAGGGAACGGTTTTGTTGGTTAGCCACGACCGTCAGTTCGTCGATAATTCGGTGACCGAATGCTGGATCTTTGAAGGCGAAGGCAAGATTTCCCGTTTTGTCGGCGGTTATTACGATGCGCAACAACAGCGGGCAACGGCAACGCCACTGCGAACAACGTCGGCTCCGACGGTAGCCGCACCCGTGGCGGCACCAAGCGCCGCCCCGTTCGCGAAACGAAGTGTTGGGAAATTAAGTTATAATCAGCAGCGCGAATTAGAACAGTTACCACTGCGCCTTGAGCAGTTGGAACAGGAAATTGCGTCGCTACAAGCGCAAATGAATGATGCTGGTTTCTTTAACCGCCCACGGGAAGAGACGCAGCAGGTCTTAAGCGCGCTGGCAGAGGCGGAAAGCGCGCTGGAAACCTGTTTTGAACGTTGGGAAGCGCTGGAAGCACAGAAAAACGGCTAATTCATTCAGATTTCTGGCAAGCTTATTTCTCGAACGAGAACGGTGATAATGGGATAGAAGAGTAAAGCGTTTGCGCCATGGACAAAAACGTCAGGAACGTTTTTGAACGTCGCTAGCGACGGCCCTGAAAGGGTGAATCTCAGGGATGAGATTCATATCCGCGCAATCCGAGCGTACAGGACGTATTTACAGCGGTCTTTACGATCTACCCATTATCACCGCACGATGTACTTTACCTGTGCACTTATGGCATTGGTGACGATGCTTTCAGTCAGAAGCTGACGAATTTTGAAGGAGAGAACGTGTGTGTTCCCATCACGATCGGCATGACTGTAATATTCAACACGAGCATCACCATGATGACTATATACTTTGCCCGCAGTGCGACCTGCTGGTGGAACTCCCTGAGCTATTGTATGGACAGAAGGCGACGTGCCCCCGCTGTAAAACCGCGCTAACCAGCCGACAAACGGAACCGCGTAAACGGACAGTTGGCTACGCGGTGAGCGCCCTGTTTATGCTATTGCTGGCAAACCTCTTCCCTTTCGTTTTTATGCGTGTGGCGGGTATCACCAGCGAAATTACCCTGATACAAATTCCTAAAGTGATGGTGGCGGAAAACTATGCCAGCGTCGCGACGCTGTTTATGCTTTTTGTTCAGTTGGTTCCCGCGTTAAGCATGCTGACCCTCATTCTGCTGTGCCTGCATGCCTCGCTACCGCTGACGTTGAAAAAATACATGGGCAAGGTGCTGTTCCACCTGAAAAGTTGGGGAATGGCAGAAATTTTTCTGGCTGGTGTGCTGGTCAGTTTTGTCAAACTGATGGCCTATGGTGATATTGGCATCGGCACCAGTTTTATGCCTTTTGTTCTGTTTTGCCTGTTACAACTACTGGCTTTTCAAAGCATTGATCGCCGCGGGTTGTGGAATGATATTGTGCCGCCGCCCGCGTTACCTGCGTTGCCGATCCTGGGGAAAAGTGGGTTATCACAAGGGCTGCGTTCGTGTTCATGTTGCACCGCTATCCTGCCCGCTCACCAGTTAATCTGTCCACGCTGTCACTCACATGGACATGCGCGCAAGAAATACAGCTTGCAATGGACGCTCGCTCTGCTCATTACCTCTGTGATGCTCTATATTCCTTCAAATCTGTTGCCGATCATGGTGACGGAGGCCTTCGGCGATCGTATGGGATCGACGATCATGTCGGGCGTCATTCTGCTGTGGGGGATGGGATCTTATCCTGTCGCGCTGGTGATTTTTGTCGCCAGCGTCATGGTGCCATCGCTAAAAATGCTGGCGTTAGGCTGGCTGTGCTGGCAGGCCAATGGCAAAACCAAAAACACGAAAGACAGCGAGCGGATGCATGTCATCTATGAGATGGTCGAGTTCGTCGGGCGCTGGTCGATGATTGATGTGTTCGTGATTGCCGTTCTGTCGGCGATGGTGCGTATTGGTCGCCTGATGAGTATTTATCCCGCCGTTGGGGCGGTATTGTTTGCGGCCGTGGTGATTCTGACCATGTTTGCCGCGATGATGTTTGATCCCCGCTTGTTGTGGGATCGTCGCAATGATGTTCTTCATAAGGAGTCTACCGTTGGCGAACGATAATCATGCCGTTGCGGATGTAGAAACGATTAAACGCTGGTCGCCAGTTTGGATTGTGCCGATTGTCACGGTGCTGATCGGTGCATGGATACTATTTTACCATTTCAGCCATCAGGGGCCGCAAATTACGCTGATTACCAGCAACGCCGAGGGCATTGAAGCGGGAAAAACCGCCATCAAAAGTCGTAGCGTCGATGTTGGGGTGGTAGAGAGCGTAGTGCTGAGTGACGATCTCCATCGGGTGGAGATCAAAGCGCGCCTGCATGACGGGATGGATAAACTGCTAAAACAGGACTCTGCTTTTTGGGTAGTGAAACCGCAAATTGGTCGGGAAGGCGTTTCCGGTCTGGGGACGCTCTTATCCGGTGCTTACATTGAGCTACAGCCCGGTGCCCACAAAGAGGATAAATATGAGTTTACCTTGTTGGATTCACCGCCGTTGGCCTCGCCGGATGCGAAAGGCATCAGAGTGATACTAGACAGTGAACAATCCGGTCAGTTGAATGCAGGCGATCCGGTGCTGTTTCGCGGCTATCGGGTCGGGTCGGTAGAAACCAGTGAATTCGATCCGAAAGCGCGCAAAATGCGCTATCAACTGTTTATCTCTGCGCCGTATGACGGTCTGGTGACGACCAATGTCCGTTTCTGGAAAGATAGCGGTGTGGCGTTCGATATGTCGGCACAGGGCATGCGTGTCGAAATGGGATCGCTGACGACGCTGTTTAGCGGCGGAGTTAGCTTTGATGTCCCTGCCGGATGGGAACTGGGTGAAGCCGCCCAGACCATGGCGCAGTACCGACTCTTTGATAACCAGCGCAGTATTCAGGACTCGTTATACACTGAATATAAAGAGTATCTGCTGTTCTTCAGCGAATCGATCCGGGGCTTGCAGGCGGGGGCGCCGGTTGAATTCCGCGGTATTCGCCTGGGTACGGTGGCCGAAGCGCCATTTTTCCCACGTAATATGAAACAGGACCTGGATGATGACTATCGCATTCCGGTGTTGATTCGTATTGAACCCGATCGGTTTGAGAAGAAGATTGGCGAGACGGTTGATTTTGAACAGCATCTGAAGCAGGCCCAATCGCTTGGGCTGCGGGCATCCATGAAGTCGGCAAATATTCTGACAGGAGCGCTGTATATCGATCTCGATTTTTATCCAAAAGAAAAAGTGGATAAAAAGCTGTTCGTTATGGACGGTTATCCGGTTCTGCCTACCATTGACGGCGGTCTTTCACAGATTCAGCAGAAGCTGATGGCGGTATTGGATAAAGTTAATAACCTGCCGCTGAACCCGATGATCAATGAAGCCACGAAAACGCTCACGGAAAGCCAGGCAACGTTGCGTGAAATGCAAAAAACGCTGGCGACGTTGAATAAGATTACGTCCAGCAAAGCGATGCAGGATCTGCCGGAAGACATGCAGAAAACCCTGCTTGAATTGAATCGCAGTATGAAAGGCTTCCAGCCCGGTTCACCCGCTTATAACAAAATGGTGGCCGATATGCAGCGTTTGGATCAGGTGCTGAGAGAGCTACAGCCCGTGTTGCGTACTCTGAACGAAAAGAGCAATGCACTGGTGTTTGAAGCTTCTGGTAGCCAGGATCCTCAGCCTAAGAGGGCAAAATAATGATGAAAGGATGGACGCTGGCGATAGCGCTGGTATTGAGCGCGTGCAGCAGTAGCAACACGCAGAAAACGTATTATCAGTTGCCGACAATAGCGGATACCCATACCACGCAGGGGACGGTGATTCAGGGGCATCCGCTTTGGGTGGAACATGTCAGCGTGGCTGATTATCTCGTCAATGCAGGGCTGGTCTACCAGACTAATGATGTGCAGTACGTGATTGCCAGTAATAACCTGTGGGCCAGCCCGTTGGATCAGCAATTACAGCAGGCGTTGGTGACTAATCTGGGGCAGAGGCTGCCTGGTTGGGTGGTAACGACGCAGCCGCAAGGCAACGATCAGGCGGTGCTGAATGTGTCTGTAACGGGCTTTCATGGCCGTTATGATGGCAAGGTTATCGTCAGTGGCGAATGGATGCTGACCTATCAGGAGAAAGTATTCAAACGCCCCTTTAGCCTGATGTTGCCACAGAAGGAAGATGGTTATGATGCGCTGGTAAGAACGTTGGCACAAGGCTGGCAGCAGGTTTCCCAGTCGATTGCCCAGCAGGCAGGCATGCTTAACTAAGTGTTGCCCATGTTCGGTATTACCCGATGCTGGTTCGCAACAACGGCGGTTCAAAAAAATCAGGCCTCTAAAGGCGTAATGTTGTGATTGCATTACATTTTTATAGGTTTTTTATTGTTTTCAATTGGTTAGTGTTTTTTGTTATCGAGTAGGGAAAATTCCTATTTTGGATCACAAATATGACACTGGCGTGAATTTTGCGCCTTGACCTTTGGTGACAGAATCGGTATTGATAGTCTGTGGTTGCTTATAAAGCAATCATTGTTTTCTTTCCACCAGATAAATAATGAGGGAAATAAGGCATGAAGAGACAGAAACGCGATCGCCTGGAACGGGCTCATTCACGCGGTTATCAAGCTGGTATCGTCGGTAGACCAAAAGAGTTTTGTCCTTATCAATCAATTAATGCCCGGTCTTACTGGTTGGGAGGCTGGCGAAAAGCCATGGAGGACAGGGCTGTTACCGCTTAGTCGGCCTTGTCATAAGAGGGAACGCCTCCGCTTTTGCGGAGGCTTTTGCTTTTAGGGGGGGCTAAATGCCTTGATGCTGTTTCCCTCTGTTCAATCGATACAGAGATCTCCCAACCGACGCGATCCATCCACACCATCGACATACGCCCACACTATCGGTATACCCCATCGACCAATGCGATCGACAACGATATCGGCCTTCGAGATCGATCCAGTGCTTTGTTGTTTCTGTCACGCGATTGACTCTTTTGTTTCGATTTCAATCATTTTTAGCTGTTTTTTGATTCGTTATTGCGCGATTTAGGCTTTAAGTTGATTGAATGAGGGTTTTTTTCTCTTTTTCTGTTAAAAATCTATCATTCCTGCCTGGATGGTATGGCTCAAGGCGGCAATGTAGTGTAATTTTTTACTCAGAATTTTCTGAAAATAGGTTAGAGAGAAGAATATCGTGAAATTACGAACCAGAATTGCACTGCTATGTGGTACGACCTTATTAGGGATGTTAATTTTATCTTCTGTGGCGCTGAATACGCTCTATAACACGATGATGAGCGAACGTACTGGTCAGCTTTCTACGCTGGTTCAACTGGCTCATTCGGCGGCACAAAAGTCATATGACCTTGAAAAAAGTGGTCAATTGTCCCGCGAGGAAGCAGAGAAAGAAGCCAAACGGGCAATTAGCAGTTTCCATCAAGGCGATCGCTATTTCTTCGTGCGTGGCTATACGAATGACGTGAACTATGTTCATCCTAACCCCAAGCGTATTGGCATCGTCGACGCGAACGGCGGTAAAGAAGCGGGGGAACGCTATCGTGCTGCACTTCAGGGCAAGACGGTTGGCACCGTGATCGCGGAAGGGACGCGTCCGGGGCAGCAGAATAAGGTTGAGAAGCTTTATGCTGTCATCAAATTCGAGCCTTGGGACTGGACGATTGGCTACGGTGATTACATCGACGATATCCAACAAACATTCTGGCATAATGCCTTGATTTTATTGACCTTAGGGCTGGTTCTGTTATTCATTATTTCTGTGCTTGCATGGAATATGCTCCGTACGCTAATGCGCCAGCTTGGCGGTGAACCCCAGTATGCGGTGGATGTTGTACGCGAAATCGCGGAAGGTAACTTGCGCGTTGATGTTGAAACGAAGTCGGGCGATCAAACCAGCATTCTTTACGCCATCCGCGCGATGCGCGACAACCTGTCTCATCTGGTTAATCAGGTGCGCAGCAGTACAAACTCCATTGCTACCGCTTCAACGCAGATCGCTTCGGGTAACGGCGATTTGTCTGCGAGGACTGAGTCGCAGGCCAGTGCATTAGAACAGACGGCAGCGGCGATGGAACAACTCACCGCGACGGTGAAACAGAATGCAGACAATGCGCGTTATGCGAATGAACTCGCGGTGTCGGCGTCGGATGTGGCCGTTCGCGGTGGGGATGTTGTCAATCGGGTCGTCGTGACGATGGATTCCATAAACTCATCATCGCGCAAAATTGTGGATATTATCGGCGTCATTGACAGTATTGCTTTCCAGACGAATATTCTGGCGCTCAATGCGGCGGTAGAAGCCGCAAGAGCGGGTGAACAGGGCCGTGGTTTTGCGGTGGTCGCGAGTGAGGTGCGTACATTGGCGCAGCGTTCGGCCTCCGCCGCCAAAGAAATTAAAGGTTTGATCGATGATTCTGTTGCCAAGGTTGAAGAGGGGACGGATTTCGTGAAGCAGGCTGGCGCGACCATGAGCGAAGTTGTTGAAAGCGTACACCGCGTAACATCGATGATGGGAGAGATCAGCGTTGCGAGCGCAGAACAGCGTTCCGGTATTGAGCAGGTTAATCTCGCGATATCGCAGATGGATCAGAGCACGGAACAAAATGCCGCGCTGGTTGAAGAAGCGCTGGCCGCAGCGCACTCGCTGAGCGAACAAGCGCAGGATCTATCACGCACCGTTGAACAATTCCGCGTTGATGAATCCGCAGGCCGCTATCTGGCGCTAGGGGCAAGACACTAGAAACAAAATGGCAGGATTTAGGTCGTTGATTGAATGTTGTCGTTTCATGTGTCTAAAGACGAAACTAACGCGTTAAGATAATACCAGTCAGTCGGTTAGCTGACTGGTATTACCAACTATCCCGGAGGATAGTTATTATAATGGCATTTTCAACCTATTATTTGGCTCTTGCTCAATAAAGAACCTGTGAATAAATTCTAGTGCCATATGCTGTCCGGGAAAAGGTAACCTTTTTAATGCCTCGGAAAATGTTGCCCAATAATATTCACTATGTTCTTCATTCAGTGTTATTTTACAATTGTTAGACACGTAAGAAATAAAAACAGGAACGAGAGTGATCGCATCTCTATCTGATTCATAGAATCGTTCGCAGTAATCAGCAGAATACAAGTTACTTAACGTTAAGCCAGTTTCTTCTTTGGCTTCACGTAGTACTGTCTGCCATGCTTTTTCTCCTGGTTCCACACCACCCGCAATTTGACACCATTCGCCGTGTTGTGTGCTACCGCGACGCTTTAATAAAAGAATCCTACACTCGCTTTCTGTTCGACGAATAATAAAAAGGGAAATAGAAAAAGAACGAACTAAGATTTCTTGTCTCACTTTCGGCCTCACTTAAGATCAGACACGCGTAGAATATTAATTCTACAGACTAGTGTGTTTAAAAAAACCGTTGGAATCAAATTTTCTTTAAAAAGATATGCATTGCAAACGTCTTCTGTAAGATTCTTAATCTGGAGGCTTCAGCAGTGGAGCAGGAAGCCTCATTCGTTCATGTGGAACGGCGCGGTAGGGTTATGCTGCTCACGAACGGCCTATTCATCAGCACGACCTTAACAGAAATAAAACTTAACAGGTAATATACTAATAAATCACCCGGAGAATATCAGATGAAATAGTGAGTGATTAATATCACATGGTGTTTTTAATTATATGTTCTACGTGAGATGATTGGTAAATATGAATAAATTGTATTGATGGGTATTATTTGGGTAGCCCTGGATGTATGAAAAAAGTAGATATGTTGAATCATGTTGTTTTACATGGAACCTACCATCGTGGGGCAGTGGGATGGTTACTTTCTGAATGTAAGGTTGTACCACCAAAAGATGTTTTGACAGTATTCGTTCGTGATCATCTTGAATAAGATAGAATTGCCTTGTGGTTTAAAATGCTAACGTTTTGTCCTGAGGTATGAATTTTTTAGGGGACAAAAAAAGCCCGCCTGCGCGAACTTTTTTGTATGGCTTTATGCAGGACAAAATCAAAATATTATGTTTAATGAATTGATTTTGTTCAAAATATGGCGGTGAGGAAGGGATTCGAACCCTTGATACGTTTTCACGTATACACACTTTCCAGGCGTGCTCCTTCAGCCTCTCGGACACCTCACCGTAGTCTCGCGGTATGTCAGCGAACGGCGCTAATGTAGGTAAATTGCTGGACAGCGTCAACAAACTTCTGCATCCAATACGTGCAATTAGCTAAAGTTAACGCAATTTGTTGCTTTACTCACCAGTTGTTACCCTCGTATTCGTTTTTTTAGCGCGATGTCTCCCCACTGCTCGTTTCGTTTGTATTCATTGCAGGTTGTGATTTCGCCCATTGGCTGCGGAATACCCATGAAAATGGTATGCTGGCTCGCAAACGTTGATGCAGGCGAACCTATGCTTCTCGCAGGAGCGGATAGTAAATGTGAGTCCTGTCGCGTGTTGGATTTCCTCGAACAGCGTGGAATGCCTGCTATCGTCGAGTTTGCTAATTTGTGACATTGTCACTAAAAAATACATAGGGTTATGAATGAACGAATTTTCTATTGTGTGCCGGCTATTGGGCACGCTGTTTTATCGTCAGCCACAGGATCCTGTGCTGACGCCACTGTTCACGCTGATTAAAGAAGGGAAGCTGACACAGCACTGGCCGCTGGAGCAGGATGCCTTATTGGCTCGTTTGCAAAAAGGTTTGGATTTACCCGCAATAGCCGCGGATTATCAGGCCATGTTTGACAAAGAAAACGGCTCGGTTTCCCCGTTGCGTTCCTCGTACGAAAGCGATGGGGATGATGCGCAGATTCGTACTTTTCTGCAACAGCGTGGCATGCCAGTAAATGATGGTGCGGTTGGGCATTTCGGTAGTTTGCTGCTTGCGGCATCATGGCTGGAAGATCAGGCGCAAGAAGACGAAACGACGGCTCAGATTACCCTGTTTGATGAATATTTATTGCCGTGGAGCGATCGTTTCCTCGGGAAAGTGGAAAGTCACGCTACCACTGCATTTTATCGCACGTTGGCGATAGTGTGCCGCGAAGCGCTGGAAGCCATGCGAGATGAACTGGGTGAAAGTGAAGACGACGAGTCTGAAGCAGAAGAATAGTTCGGCGCTGAATGATGCCGATAGCAGGCAAAGCGTATGCTATCGGCATGTCAGCATTAGTCAGTCAACAGGATAACGATCTGGCCGGGCTTGATTTCGATGCCTTTCGCCATCTTCTTCGCCAGCGACTCTGTTGTGTTCTTATCGGCATTCAACACGTAAGCTGGTTTTTGGTCAAAATAGCTTTTTAGTGATTGATTGAGGTAAGGGCTGAGTGTTTTCACTACTGCCTGCATTTTTTCTGGTTGGACAGTGTAATCAACCAGTTCCATGTCTTTCAGGTAAATTGCGCCCTGAGTTTTATCAAATACGGGCTGCGCTTTCAGTGTCAGCTTCATATCTGCTGCCTGATTGCCCAACAAGGACGAAATATCGACTTTCGCATTGCCCGTTAGCGTCACTTTCCCCGGTTCTGCCCGACCAATTTGGCTGGAGAGTTCGGTCAAGACGATATGTGCATCCACCACGCCAGGTACGCCCAGTTGTTTCTGATAATCATTGTGTTTTTGCAGGTACTCATTCACTTCCTGCTCACTGAGCGTATATTGCGTGAGCTTATTACAGCCGCTAAGTGTAAAAGCAAGCAGCACTGCGGCGGCTGCCATCCATCCTGATTTTTTCATTATTCTGACCTCTTGATGCGATTTACGCGCACAATTTACTGATATGGCAGTTTACTAACGTGACAGAGTCACAACCAACACAACTCTGTGCGAACAGCGTGCGTCCGATGCGTAGAGTAAACAATAGGATAGCACCGAAAGAGCAGAATGAAGCCGCGCAGTAAAACTGAGTCACGTCATCTGAGTTTGTTTCGATGTTATCCCGATGGTTCTAAAGAAGAGACTATCCGCGATGAAACTATTGTTTGCTTATATTAGGAAAATCTAAGCGGGTTTTACCGACGAAAGTATCTTCGTCGGTAAAATTCAGACTAATGACCACCAAGCATCGCAGGTTCGATGTGGCGTTGATTGAACTGCCAATACAGCGCGGCTAATGTCAGGAGCCCGATCGTGCCGAGCATGAACCACGGCAGCTCTGGCTGATTTAGCGCGTGTCCGGTATCGAATAACCAACCACCGCCGCTGTAGCCAATCGCGCCACCGAGCGCTAATCCAAGGCGACTGAAACCCATGTAGCTGCCTCTGGCTCTGGCGTCGGCCAGTGAGGCGCTCAAGGTTTCACGCGCGGGTTCTGCGATGATCGAGCCCATGTAAAACAGGCTGATAAGCAACAGCAGGGTTTGCAGCTCCGTCGTCATCCCGATCGGGAACATACTGACTGACATGATGAAAAGCCCTGCCATCAGGCGTTGTTCCAGCCGGAAGCGCTTCTCGCTCCAGCGGGCGATAGGGTACAGCAGCGTCAACGACAGTGTCGCTTCAATGGCGTACATCCATTTCACCGCAGACGGCGTTCCGGCGAGTTCGTTGACCATGATGGGTAGCATCAGCAGAACTTGAACGGCCAACATGTAGTAGCCCGTCAACGTTAATACATACATCAGGAAACGGTGGTCACGAATGACACGCGTCAAGCCTTCCAGTATTGGCGTCTTGACCGTTGAAATACGGTAGGCTGGCAGCAGCCAGGTATTGAGCGCCGCTGCAAGTACGAAGATGACCGCCCCCGCCCAGCAAACAATCTCGAAATCGTATTGCAGTAACCAACTGCCGATGAGAGCACCGATAACGGCACCGGCGCTATCTTGCATCATCAGCAGCGAATAGAAACGGCCACGCTCCTGTGGACGAATTAATTTGATGACCAGCGCGGTACGCGGCGGGTCGAATAGCGTGCCGCCGAGGCCAGATAACGCACAAGACAGCCACAGCAGCCATGGTTCATCGGCAAGCGCCATAAAAACAAAGCCGGAGGCACGCAGCAGCATCCCGGTGATAATCATCGGTTTGGCACCAAAACGGTCAGCAATGGCCCCGCCGAAAATACCGAGCCCTTGCTGAATAAACTGGCGCAATCCCAAAGCAATACCGACTAATAATGCAGCCCAGCCGAGATCATCAACAAAACGAATGGAAATAAGGGGAAAAACAACGAAGAACCCCAACACCACCAGCATATTATCTAATAATAAAAAATATTTACCCAAGCTCCGAGCTTGCGACATCAGAGGCATGTTTCACCACAACGAAGAAAGGAGGAAAATAGCAGACATGACTATTTTGTACTCTAATGCGACTTTGGTATAGCCCTATGTTGGATAATATTTTTTTATCGATTTAACGTTACCCTGGTAGCATCTCAGCGATAAAAAATGGTGTTCCCGATTCAACTGCGCAATAACTCGGCGACGAAGATTTTACGTCTATGAATTTATGTGGTTATAGTAAGGATTATCGGAAATACCGATATTTTCTGCTTATGCGGAATCATTGTTTTTTAGCGGCGATAAATTTTACTTATCGATAACATGGCGAGGCAGGGGGAAAAATGTTTGGCTACCGTTCAACGCCAGCAAGAGTGCAATTGACAACGGATAGACTGGTGGTGCGTCTGGCCCATGAGCGTGATGCCTGGCGTCTGGCTGAATACTATTCTGAAAACCGTGATTTCCTAAAGCCGTGGGAGCCGGTGAGAGATGCCAGCCATTGCTATCCATCGGGCTGGCAGGCGCGGCTGAGTGTGATTAACGATATGCACAAGCAGGGCAGCGCCTATTACTTTCTCCTTTTGGATCCGAATGAAAACGAAGTATATGGCGTGGCTAATTTTAGCAACGTGCTGCGCGGATCGTTCCACGCCTGCTATCTGGGTTATTCTCTCGGCCAGAAATGGCAGGGGCAAGGGTTGATGTACGAAGCGTTGCAACCCGCGTTACGTTATATGCAGCGTCAGCAGCATATGCATCGCATCATGGCTAACTATATGCCGCATAATCAGCGCAGCGGGAACTTACTCACGCGGTTGGGGTTTGAGCGTGAAGGCTATGCGAAGGATTATCTGCTCATTGATGGCAAATGGCAGGATCATGTATTAACCGCGCTGACTAACGCCGAATGGAAGTCTCCGCGCTAAGGAAAATAATGAAATACCAATTGGATGCTCGTGAAGCCCGCGTAATCGGCTGTATGTTGGAAAAGCAGATCACTACGCCGGATCAATACCCGATGTCATTAAACGGCATCACCACCGCCTGCAATCAGAAAACCAACCGTGAGCCAGTGATGGAACTGAGCGAAAGCGAGGTGCAGCAAACGCTGGATTTACTGGTGAAGAAGCACTTTCTGCGCACGCTCAGCGGCTTTGGTAACCGTGTGGTGAAGTATGAACATCGTTTTTGCAATTCGGAATTTGGCGATCTGAAGCTTTCGCCTGCGGAAGTGGCGCTGGTGACTACGCTTCTCTTGCGTGGCCCACAGACACCGGGTGAACTGCGCACGCGCGCAGCCCGATTGTATGAATTTTCAGATGTCAGCGAAGCAGAGTTGGCTCTTGAGCAATTGCAGCAGCGCGATGATGGTCCCTTTGTCGTCCGATTGGCGCGCGAAGCAGGTAAACGGGAAAGCCGTTATCGACACCTGTTTAGCGGTGAGGCCAGCGATGCTGCGCTTCCTGAAGCGGAAAGCGTGAACGACATTCCGCATCCGTTGGCCGAACGGGTTGAGGCGTTGGAAAATGACGTGGCTGAACTCAAACGCCAGCTTGCCTTACTGTTAGCAGAATGAATCGGCATTAGGCAGAAAGCCAGCCATGAAGCTGTCACTGCGTATGATCGGATATTGCTGGGAAAAAGCTGAAAATTTCAGCAGTTATGACAATGTTCGGTAGCTATTACATGCGCAATGCGTAGACTAGTCGCACCTCGCAATCAGGATGACCTTAACGGGTTAATGATCTGTCCTGAACCGTTCAGAATATAATCGAATGAACTTACTTAAATCACTGGCTGCTGTCAGTTCCATGACCATGATATCGCGCGTTTTAGGGTTTGTGCGCGATGCGATCGTCGCCCGTATTTTTGGTGCTGGTATGGCGACGGACGCCTTCTTTGTGGCGTTCAAACTGCCCAATCTGCTGCGACGAATTTTTGCGGAAGGCGCATTCTCACAGGCTTTTGTCCCCATCCTCGCTGAATATAAAAGCCAGCAGGGCGATGAAGCCACGAGGACGTTTCTCGCCTATGTCTCTGGGATGCTGACGCTGATTCTGGCGTTGGTCACCGTGGCGGGTATGGTGGCCGCACCTTGGGTCATTATGGTAACGGCTCCTGGTTTTGCCGCGACGCCGGATCGCTTTGAACTGACCTCGGATCTATTAAGGATCACCTTTCCCTATATCCTACTGATCTCATTGACCTCAATGGTCGGTTCGGTATTGAACACCTGGAATCGTTTCTCGGTGCCAGCATTTGCACCGACGCTGCTTAACGTCAGCATGATTGGCTTCTCGCTGTTTGCCGCACCGTATTTTAACCCACCCGTAATGGCGCTAGCCTGGGCCGTATTGGTTGGCGGTTTACTGCAACTTGGCTACCAATTGCCGCATCTGAAAAAGATTGGCATGTTGGTATTACCGCGCCTTAAATGGCGTGATCCGAGCGTCTGGCGGGTGATGAAGCTGATGGGGCCGGCGGTGTTAGGCGTGTCGGTTAGCCAGATTTCGCTGATCATCAACACTATTTTCGCCTCCTTTCTCAGCGAAGGGGCGGTGTCATGGATGTACTACGCGGATCGTCTGATGGAATTTCCTTCCGGGGTTCTGGGCGTGGCATTGGGAACGATTTTACTTCCGTCGCTGGCGAAGAGTTTTGCCAGTGGCAACCATGAGGAGTATTCCCGTCTGATGGATTGGGGACTACGCCTGTGTTTTCTGTTGGCGCTGCCGAGTGCGGTCGCTCTCGGTATTTTGGCTAAGCCCTTAACGGTGTCGCTGTTCCAGTACGGCAAATTTAGCGCCGTTGATGCGTTAATGACGCAACGGGCGCTGATTGCCTACTCGGTAGGTCTGATGGGATTAATTGTCGTCAAAGTGTTAGTACCCGGTTTCTATTCCCGGCAGGATATCAAGACGCCAGTAAAAATAGCGATGGTTACGCTGATTATGACGCAAATCATGAACCTGATCTTTATCGGCCCACTGCAACATGCGGGGCTGGCGTTGTCCATCGGCCTGGCCTCCTGTCTGAATGCGGGGCTGCTGTATTGGCAATTGCGTAAACAGGATATTTTCCAGCCACAGCCGGGGTGGATGCGTTTTCTGGTGCGTCTGCTGGCTGCGGTTATCGTGATGTCGCTGGTGTTACTCGGTATGCTCTGGTGTATGCCCGCGTGGGATGACGGCAATATGACGATGCGGATCCTGCGTTTGCTGCTGGTGGTGGTCGCGGGAGCGGGTTCCTACTTCGCTACGCTGGCGCTGTTGGGATTTCGCCCTCGGGATTTCGCTCGTCGTAGCGTGTAACAGCGCTCAGTCATGGTGGAATAAAAAACGCCATTGGTGGTAGCACCAATGGCGTTTTTTTCAATGAATAGATTTTCAGTCGATAGATAACTACATCTTTTCGACGGTGTCGATGCCCAGCGTATCCAGACCTTGCTTCAACGTTTTCGCTGTGAGTCGCGCCAGTTTCAGACGGCTCTGACGCACGTCGTCACTGTCGGCATTGAGAATCGGGCAGTGCTCGTAGAAACCGGAGAACAGGCCAGCCAAATCGTACAGATAGCTACACATCACATGCGGTGTGCCTTCACGGGCGACGGTGGTGATGGTTTCTTCAAATTGCAGCAGGCGCGTGGCAAGGGCATATTCGCGCTCGTCGAGCAGTGTAATCGGCTGTGTTAGGCTGTCTTCCTGTATTCCCGCACGTTTGAAAATGGACGCGACACGCGTATAAGCGTATTGCATATACGGCGCGGTATTGCCTTCAAACGCCAGCATGTTGTCCCAATCGAAAACGTAGTCCGTAGTGCGGCTTTTCGACAGGTCGGCATACTTGATCGCACCGATAGAAACTACTTTCGCCAGCGCGGTTAACTCATCGCTTTCCATCTGTGGGTTTTTCTCTGCGATGAGCTTCAGGGCGCGATCGTAGGCTTCATCCAACAGATCCGACAGCTTGATTGTTCCGCCTGCGCGCGTTTTGAAAGGCTTACCGTCTTTGCCCAGCATCATGCCGAACATATGGTGTTCGAGGCTGACAGAATCAGGCACGTAACCCGCTTTACGCACGATGGTCCAGGCCTGCATCAAATGCTGGTGTTGACGAGAGTCGATGTAGTAAAGCACACGATCGGCATTCAGGGTTTCATAACGGTATTTGGCACAGGCGATATCTGTGGTGGTGTAGAGGTAACCGCCATCCTTTTTCTGGATGATGACGCCCATCGGTTCGCCTTCCTTGTTTTTATATTCATCAAGGAAAACGACCGTTGCGCCTTCGCTCTCAACGGCCAGACCTTTTGCTTTCAGGTCGGCAACGATGCCTGGGAGCATGCTGTTATACAGGCTTTCGCCCATCACATCCTGTTTGGTCAGCGTGACATTGAGGCGTTCATAGTTGATCTGGTTCTGCGTCATGGTGATGTCGACGAGCTTGCGCCACATCTGACGGCAATATTCATCGCCGCCCTGCAATTTCACCACGTAACCGCGCGCGCGTTCAGCGAACTCGGCATCGTCGTCATAGTGCTTCTTGGCTTCACGATAAAACGCTTCCAGATCGGACAAGTCCATCTCATTCGCGCTTTCGTTTTGCATTTTTTCAAGGTAGGCAATCAGCATACCGAATTGCGTGCCCCAGTCGCCAACGTGATTAGCACGGATGACGTTGTGGCCTAAAAACTCCAGCGTGCGGGCTGCGGCATCACCAATGATGGTTGAACGCAGGTGGCCGACGTGCATTTCCTTAGCAACGTTAGGAGCGGAGTAATCAATCACGATCGTTTGTGGTTCAACGGGGGATAAACCCAGTTTCGGCGCATTCAGCGCATTCTCAACCTGGCTCGCAACCCACTGTTTATCGAGGAAAATATTAATAAATCCCGGGCCGGCGATTTCTGTTTTTTCCGCAATGCCCTCCAGAGCCAAAAGCTGGACGACTTTTTCGGCCAATTGTCGTGGTGGCATGCCCAGCTTCTTTGCCACAGCCATGACGCCATTGGCCTGATAATCACCAAACTGTGCTTTTGCCGACTGACGAATCTGAGCTTCGCTGTCTGCTGGCGCGCCCGCGGCGGTTAACGCCTGGCTAACTTTTTCGGAGAGAAGAGCCTGAATATTCACCGGTTTACCTTAAATAAAAAATTAAGCCTTGCTTATACCATATTTGCCTTTCCTCGTCAGCAGACGGGGAAAGGCAAAGGAATGTTCAGGTGAAAAAACACTCACCGGCGGTGAGGGAAACAAAGGGGGAAGTGATATGAAAAACAAGGTGAGGCACACATGAAAAAAAGAAAACGCATGCTTTATGCGGCATGAAAATAAATACAAATCGCGGTCTTAACGTTTTTTGGATCGATTATTTACCCCAATTTTATGTGAGTTCCTAGTTTTAAAATGACGAAAAATAGCATACGCGGCAATAGCAAGAAGCGCGATGGAGATAATGAGTAAGACCATAATGATATCTCAACGTTATTATTTACTTCCTAAATCTATACTTTTCCTATTAGGCGTACAATAGGGACGACCTTATTTAAGATTCATCCCAGAATAAATTACGAGACGTATTGTAAATTAACGTGGGATAAGAATTTTTACGTTTATTCACTAAACAATATAGTTACGTTTTCTTTGCATTTAATGCGCTTGACATAACGAAGGTGTAAATAAATGTACCGGAGGAAAAAGTAGAATTTAATTAGAATGTGTAAAGGATGTGATATTCTCATCGCTGATAGGGTTATTGATAATGCAACCAGCGGCGAGGAGTGTTACCCGATATGTTACCTCATGATTTGATAACGGATTTAGCACGTTTTGAGCAAGAGATACAGGAATTAGCTAATGTACTTCAACTGGATTTGAGCGCATTTCATGCTGACCATATTTCACTGCGTTGCCATCAGAATACGACAGCGGAATCATGGAAAACGGCGTTACTGAACGTCGGTAGTCTGTTGTCTGAAAACCACATCAATGGTCGTCCAATCTGCTTGTTTATATTGGATCATGCCCTCGCATTCGGCCCCTGGCAGGTTGCGTGTATCGAGCTGCCGTGGCCAGGGAAAAAGTTTTATCCGCATGAAGGCTGGGAGCATGTGGAACTGGTGCTGCCTGGCGATGTGGAAACGTTGCATCAGCGTGCACTGGCCTGCTTATCTGATGAGGCGCTGCGCACGCCAGGCATCAAGCTTAAATTCAGTTCTCCGCAAGGCGAAAGAGAGCGAATTCCTAATCCAACGCTGGCAGTAACCAACGGGAAAGTGACAATAAAGTTTCACTCAGTTGATATACGAGATGTGATAGCGAGCGAAATACCATCGCAATGAAAACCGCGGATAGCCCGCACGTAGAATAATCGTCAGGGGTAGTGTGGGCTTAAAAGATAACGTGTTATTTATGCCAATGTCCTTTTATACGGAAGAGATTAATAAAACTGTGGTTTATGTCATGTTTATTTCGGCGATGTATCGTGTTCATTGTGACTCCCGTCTCCTCACAATATGAATGCGAATGCCATAGTTATTACGTTAATCGGCGTGATGAGTCGTCGATCCTTCGATAATTAAGAAAAGTACTCTTGGAATTTACATGGAGGAGGTGTGATGACGAAATTGGAAGTGTGCTGCTATAGCGTTGATTGTGCGATAACGGCAGCGCAGTCTGGGGCTGACAGAATTGAACTCTGTGCAGGACAGCGAGAAGGCGGATTAACACCATCCTACGGCACACTACGGGGTGCGCGTGAAAAGATCGTGATTCCTGTTCACCCGATTGTGCGCCCGCGAGGGGGCGACTTTTGCTATAGCGCAACGGAATATGCAGCCATCAAATATGATATTGAACAGATTCGTGAGATGGGGTTCCCTGGTATCGTTGTCGGCGTGCTTAATGAGGAAGGACATATTGATTTGCCTAGAATGCGTGAAATTATGGCGGCGGCTCAGGGTATGGCGGTGACTTTCCATCGTGCGTTCGATATGTGCCTGAATCCATATGTTGCACTGGAACAACTCACCGATTTGGGGGTCTCACGTATATTAACTTCTGGGCAGCAGCAAACAGCAGAAAATGGGTTATGGTTATTACGTGAACTAACACAGGTTAGCCGTGGTCCAATTATTATGGCGGGTTCAGGTGTGCGACTGACTAACGTGCACAAATTTCAGCAGGCTGGGATCCAGGAACTGCACAGTTCTGCGGGTCAGTGGACGCCATCCCCGATGCGTTATCGTAAAATTGGTGTGTCGATGTGCTCTGATACGGAAGTCGACGAATTTAGCCAGTATTGTGTAGATGGTGATGTGGTTGCCGCCATGAAACGGGCGGTCAGCACGGATCGCGTAATGCAGTATGTGTCATAATATCAGTATGTTACGGTATTTCGATAAACACGATGTCGTCATTCTTCAATTTTGCCGCGCCGCATATCAGTAGGTATGCATGGCAAGTACCAGGCCCCAGCGTGTTGCTGGGGCTTTTTTTGTATACATCAATCGGTTTTAATTTTAAGGTCGTTGCTTGGACGTCAAATAATAAAATAAAAGTTAGCCAGTGTAGAAGAACGTAATCCTACCTTACGCGATACTTCGGCTATCGATGTTCCCTTTTTCTTCGTTTTTGCAATAATATCAGCCCGATGCCAGTCTTTTGCGCTTTCCATAGCGTGATTTCTCCCTTTAATTTATTATCTTGCTAATTAGTTATTAAATAACAACGTATGTTTTATTTTCTGCGAAAAATAATCATATCCAGTTTGAAGGAATAGAAAAAGAGTCGTTACAACTCTATGTAACGACAATCAATTTATTATAAAGTGTACCGTCGTTTTTAACTAAGGATAAGGTATGAATAATTTAGGCGAAATAATAACGATGTTGGATCACCTTCGAGAGCCTTGGGGGATAAAAGATTTGGATTAGGGATACATAATTTCAGGCAATGTGAAGAATATTGCTACCAGAAGGGATTGCATGGCTATATTCCGCCAGCTTTCCTCGTTCAAGGCTCGATCTCTTTATAAACGGACGACAGAGAGAAATGGAAAGTAATAACGATTACTCGGTGAGTCGCGTGCCTGTGACGGCGAAAATGCCCGTACTGCATGTTGCTCTGGTCTATCTTGGTATGCTGACGGCATTGGATCAGTTCATGCTCGGAGCGGTACTTGGACATTCGATGTCGCTGGATGATGCCTTTTTATCTATCGTCATCGGTAGTGCTATTTTCGGTGTTGTGACTCTCGGCATTGGCTATGCCGGGATGCGGGAAGGGATTTCAGGGAGCTTGCTGGCTCGATGGTGTGGGTTTGGGCGTTTGGGTTCGGTATTGATCGGGTTAATCATCGCGGTGAGTCTTATCGGGTGGTTTGGGGTGCAAAATGCGGTGTTTGCGCAATCGTTGAATTTTGCCTTGGGCGATCGATTAGGATTCGGCTGGTCTGCTGCGTTATCGGGGGGGTGCTTAACGCTGTTGGTGACGTTTGGTTTTAAAGCGCTGCGATATACGGCCAGTATTGCTGTCCCGTTGTTTATTCTGGTCGTGGGCTACATTTCAGTTATGACCCTCACTGGGCATAATTTCAGCGAGTTATTACAAGGTGTGGGCGGCGCGGAGACGATTTCAGTGAGCGCCGGTGCCACCATGGTGGTGGGTGGTTGTATTGTGGCTACACTGATGACGCCAGATTTGACGCGCTATGTTCGCAGCGGTCGCCATGTCTTCTGGATCATTATGTCGACAATCATTGTTGGTGAATTTTTGATCAACGGATTGGCTATCCTGATCGCTCGCGCTCTTAATACAGCCGATATCGTTAGTATTATGTCGCAAGCGGCGGGTGGCATTGGGTTGATTGCGGTCGTTGTCTCGACGTTGCGTATTAATGATATCAATCTGTATTCGTCGACGTTAGGTGTCTCTAATGCAATAGAAGGCATGTGGGGGCGCAAGATGGGTTACAAATCAATCACGCTACTGATTGGCGCCGTTGGCACCACGCTGTCAGTTATGGGGATCTTGGATTGTTTTGTGGACTTTCTGACGCTGCTTGGTGTGTTTTTCCCGCCCGTGATTGGGGTCATGCTGATTGATTACTACGTCCTACGAAGCAGCCGTGCGTTGCTGGATGACAGCCGTCTGCGTGGAGAATTACCCGAAAAAGCTGAAAATATTGGATGGCCTGCGCTTATCGCCAGCCTGATAGGAGGTGGCGTTGGTTTATATAGCGACATTGGGATTCCGGCATTCAACGCATTACTGGGCGCGAGCCTATGTTATTGGATGATAAAAATCGTGATACGTCGCTGCGAGCTTACTGCGTTAGCAAAGTCAAATAACCTATAGAGGTGCAGAACAGAAATGTGCAGCGGTAGGTAGCGTGGTGTGATAGGAGGTGAGGGGATCTTACCTCCTATCTGATAAGCCATAGGCTATTGGCGTATCTCTGGCTTACGTGCGACGAGTACTGCGCGTACCGGGGCGGGATAACCTTCTACTGTTTTCGTCGGATCGTCAGGATCGAGGAATTCAGCCAGCGATTCCGTGATCATCCAGTCAGTCCGACGCTGTTCCTGTGTTGTTGTCGTGCAGATATCGACGACGCGAACATCGATGAACCCGCATTTCTCAAGCCATGTCGTTAAAGCTGCCGCAGAAGGGATGAAATACACATTGCGCATTTGCGCGTAGCGTTCTCCCGGCACCAGCACCTGATTTTCATCACCGCCAATAACCAGCGTTTCCAGCACCAGTTCGCCCCCTGCGACCAACTGATTTTTCAATTGCCACAGGTGATCGAGCGGGGAACGACGGTGATACAGCACTCCCATGGAAAACACGGTATCAAATGCGGCAAGTTCAGGGAGTTGTTCAATGCCGAGTGGCAGAACGTGTGCTCGTTGATCGTCGCCAAGCAGCTTACGCACGGCTTCAAACTGGCACAAGAATAGCTGCATAGGGTCGATACCTATCGCCATCGTGGCTCCTTCACCGACCATCCGCCACAGGTGATAGCCGCTGCCACAGCCGACATCCAGAATCAGACGGTTTTTCAGTGGGCTGATATGTGGCAGCACGCGCTGCCATTTCCAGTCAGAGCGCCATTCTGTATCAATATTCACGCCATAAAGTGAAAAAGGGCCTTTACGCCAGGGCATCAGATTACGCAGTAATTTTTCAATGCCTTCACGCTGGCCGACAGAAATATCAGGCTCCATGCGTGCGGTAACGCTATCGGCTAAATCCAGAGACGTGGGCGTCAATGATGGAAGGTGTTCCAGTGAGTTAAACCAGAGTTTGAATTTACCGTGCAAGGATTCTTGCTGCCAACTGCTAAGCTGTGAAGGCAGGGTGTTAAGCCAATGGCTGAGAGGACCTTTTGCGATTTGCTGATAAAAATTACCGAAATCAATCACGCCTTTTCCCCTGCTTTTACGGCTAATAATGAACCAAAATTAAAACACTGAAACCAGATCTCGCTGTGCTCAAAACCGGCGTTTGCTAGTCGGGCTTTATGGGTTTCTACCGAATCGGTCAGCATGACGTTTTCCAGCATGCTACGCTTTTGACTAATTTCTAACTCGCTGTAGCCGTTTGCCCGCTTGAAATCGAGGTGCATGTTGAATAGTAATTCACCGACGTCTTTGTCTGCAAAATTGAATTTTTCAGAGAGCACAAGCACGCCGCCGGGGTTTAATCCCTGATAAATGCGCTCGATGAGCACCTGACGCTGGGAGGGTTCCAGAAATTGAAGTGTGAAATTCAGCACGACCATGGAGGCATTTTCGATATCAATATTCAGAATATCGGCTTCTATAATCTCGACGGGGGTTTCGGAACGGAACGCATCAATGTGACTGCGGCAACGTTTCACCATTGCCGGAGAGTTGTCTACCGCGATAATTTTGCAACCCGGTACACGGATATTACGTCGCATAGACAGCGTAGCGGCGCCCAGTGAGCATCCCAGATCGTAGACGACGCTATCTGAGCGAACGAACCGTTCTGCCAGCATGCCAATCATTGAAATAATATTGGAATAGCCGGGCACGGAACGTTGAATCATATCGGGAAATACGTCGGCAACGCGTTCGTCGAATGTCCAATCACCCAAATTGGCAATGGGGACAGAAAAAAGCATATCGCGGTTTGGCATGGCGGAAAGTGTACTGAGAGTAATAAAGAGGCGCGTATTCTAGCAGAATACGGCATGACCTTCACCTCGTGTGAGGCGATCGTATTTACTTTCTGGACGCAGAATGCGCATGCGTCCGAGAGAAAGGGGATGCGTGTTATATCAATACAGCGTGAAAACCAGATCCCAGGGGAGATAATAGAGATTTGCGGCGATCATTAGGATGATCGCGGCGTAGGTTGCCGCCATGCCCGAGCGTCGCCAGCCGAATTCGCGGTGCCGGAGACCATAGTAATGAACTAAACGTCCGGTAATCAATAAAATACCGCAAAAATGGATCATGATGATAAGCGCGCCGTTCATTTCCATCAGCACCAGCAGAATCGCCGCAATCGGAATATACTCCACCGCATTGCCATGTACCCGGATCGCCGTTTGCAATTCATAAAATCCACCGTCACCATACGCGACGCGATACTGCATTCTGAGTTTCACAACATCAATCGACAGCTTTATCAACAAGATTGCGCCGAGCACGATATAGAGCGCACTGACCATTTTTTACTCCGTGACCTAACCGAAAACGGCTTGCAGAATAATAGCTTTACCTCACGCCACTGTCGCCTGTAAAGGCAGACTTTTTTAGCGGAAATGGATTACGTTATACAGTTATTTATAACTAAATGAACTAATGCATCGTCCAATTCTGTACGTTAAAAGAGCGTTGCCTGTTGCGGCCAGTTTGGCTTAGGGGGAAATGTCGGATCGATCTCGGCGAGTAATGGCCAAAGCAGTTGTGCCAGCGGCGGGGCATCACCGATATCCGGTGTATGAATAAAGAAGAAAGGGGTTGCCTCACGCCACAGGGGTAATTTATTACGCCATGACTCGAACCAGCGCAAATTTTCCTCCTCAGTTTCGCTACCGATAAAGCGAATCAACGGCTGTGTCGCAGTCAACACGGCGTGTACTGGCACACGAGGTTTTTTACGCTGCGCTTCACGCATGGCCGCGCTGTCTGGCGCCGCGTGATGAACCGGACGGCTGTCGAGGATCACGCGGTTGATGCCACGCTGCTGTAGTCCCTGATTCAGCGCACGCTCCTCATCACCTTTGGCAAAAAACAGGGGATGACGGACTTCCACGCCATAGCTAAACTCCTGCGGTAAAGCGTCAAGAAAACGCCACAATACGGGTAATTGCGTTGGGCTGAAGACGGCAGGAAGCTGTAACCATAGCTGCCCGATACGATGCTCAATGGGGGCAAGACATTGATAAAAAAGGCATACATCGCTATCACAGTTCTGTAAGGCGGCGTTGTGACTGATCGTTGAGGGAAACTTGAAGCAAAAACGAAAGTCATCGTGCGTCATATCACGCCAGCGCCTGACCACCTCGGGTGAGGGCAGTGCATAAAAGGTGGTGTTGCCTTCAACGCAGGTAAAGTAGCGGCTGTAGTCGGCAAGATCGTTGAGTCCCAGTCGACTCCATGCCGAGTGTTGCCATTGTGGTAATCCGATGTACATCATGGCACCGTCATTTTATTGAACCGCAATAAGGTGGTGTCGATTATCGCGTCGTTATCCAGGCTACGCGAATTTGTAATAACGCGATGGTACGACACACACCATCTCTTCTATTGAGGCAGAGTGAGAGCCAGTTTAACTACGGCGATCTGTTTTGCAACAACGTGACGCTGATTGGTGAACATTTCGTTAACCGAGAAGGAAATTTCGTAAAAAGAGTAGGCGACTGCGTCGCAGAGCGTTACCTTCATACTTATCGTTCTGACTATTATCCTTTATAATAGCCGCCTTTTTTCACCGGACAGTAACCCAGAAAAACCATACCGCGCAGCGAAAATACCACTGTTTTTGTGCTGTGAGCCGTGAAAACGTGTGAGCTGGCGGATGCGTAAAAGGACATCGTGATGCGTACTAATTATTGCGGGCAGTTGAATTCGTCCCATGTGGGCCAGGAAGTGACATTGTGCGGTTGGGTTAACCGCCGCCGCGATCTGGGTGGTTTGATTTTTATTGATATGCGTGACCGCGAAGGGCTGGTTCAGGTATTTTTTGACCCGGACCGTCAAGATGCATTTAACCTGGCGTCCGAACTGCGTAACGAGTTCTGCATCCAACTTACCGGCGTGGTTCGCGCCCGTCCAGAAAGCCAAGTCAACAAAGATATGGCGACGGGTGAAGTTGAGATTTTTGCCAGCGCATTGACGATTATTAACCGTTCTGAAGCGCTGCCGCTGGATTCCAACCAAACCAACACTGAAGAAGCGCGTCTGAAGTACCGCTATCTGGATTTGCGTCGTCCTGAAATGGCGCAGCGCCTGAAAACGCGTGCGCGTATCACCAGCTTTGTGCGCCGCTTTATGGATGACCACGGTTTCCTGGATATCGAAACGCCGATGCTGACCAAAGCAACGCCGGAAGGCGCGCGTGACTATCTGGTGCCGAGCCGCGTACATAAAGGCAAATTTTATGCGCTGCCGCAGTCCCCACAGTTGTTCAAACAGTTGCTGATGATGTCCGGTTTTGATCGCTATTATCAGATCGTTAAATGTTTCCGTGACGAAGATTTACGTGCTGACAGACAGCCTGAATTTACCCAGATCGACGTGGAAACCTCTTTCATGACTGCACCACAGGTGCGTGAAGTGATGGAGAAACTGGTGCGTGAACTGTGGCTGGACGTCAAAGGCGTCGATCTGGGCGATTTCCCGATCATGACGTTCGCGGAAGCGATGCGCCGTTTCGGTTCCGACAAACCGGATCTGCGTAACCCGCTGGAACTGGTTGACGTTGCCGATCTGGTTAAAGATATCGACTTCAAAGTATTCTCTGGCCCGGCAAACGATGCTAAAGGCCGCGTTGCCGCGATCCGCGTACCGGGCGGCGCACAACTGAGCCGTAAGCAAATTGATGAATACGGCAAGTTTATTGAAATCTATGGTGCAAAAGGTCTGGCTTATATCAAGGTCAACGAGCGTGCCAAGGGGCTGGAAGGCGTACAAAGCCCGGTAGCGAAATTCCTGAATGAAGACAAACTGGCTGCATTGTTGGATCGCACGGCGGCGCAAGATGGCGACATCCTGTTCTTTGGTGCCGACAGTGCGAAAGTGGTGACCGATGCGCTGGGTGCGCTGCGTCTCAAGCTGGGGCGCGATCTGAGCCTGACGAAAGACGATAGCTGGGAACCGCTGTGGGTCGTCGATTTCCCGATGTTTGAGGAAGATGGCGAAGGTGGTCTGGCGGCGATGCACCATCCGTTTACCGCACCGCGCGACATGCTGTCTTCTGAACTGGCTGCCAATCCAGTTTCAGCGATTGCCAACGCCTATGACATGGTGATTAACGGATATGAAGTGGGCGGCGGATCCGTGCGTATTCACAAGGGTGAGATGCAGCAAACCGTGTTCGGCATTCTGGGCATTACCGAACAAGAACAGCGTGAGAAGTTTGGCTTCCTGCTGGACGCGCTGAAATACGGTACGCCACCGCATGCGGGTCTGGCGTTTGGTCTTGACCGCCTGGTGATGTTGCTGACGGGCACCGATAACATTCGTGACGTTATCGCCTTCCCGAAAACGACAGCGGCAGCCTGTCTGATGACAGAAGCGCCAAGCCTTGCCAACCCGGCTTCGCTGGAAGAACTGGCTATTGCGGTGGTTGTGAAAGGGAAAGCGGCTCAGGATGGAAAATCCGAGAACGAATAAGATGGTATACAAGCGACCCGTTTCGGTTCTGGTGGTGATCTATGCCCGTGATACCGGGCGGGTGCTGATGTTGCAGCGGCGTGACGATCCTGAATTCTGGCAGTCGGTAACCGGCAGCATAGAAGAAGGGGAAACGGCGCCATATGCCGCACAGCGTGAAGTCAAAGAAGAAGTTAACATTGATATATCCGCGGAAGCGTTATCACTCTTTGACTGTCAGCGCTGTATTGAGTTTGAGCTATTTGCGCATTTGAGACGTCGCTATGCGCCGGGGGTGACGCACAATACCGAACACTGGTTTTGTCTGGCGTTACCTGCTGAGCGCGAGGTGCAATTATCCGAGCATCTTGCCTACCAGTGGTTGGATGTGCCGCAGGCGGCACAACTGACCAAATCCTGGAGCAACCGGCAGGCGATTGAGGAATTTGTTATTTATCCGGCCTGAACAGGCTTTTTTCGGAGATTTTTATGGCAGGTCATAGTAAGTGGGCGAACACAAAGCATCGTAAAGCAGCACAGGATGCCAAACGCGGTAAAATTTTTACCAAGATTATCCGCGAACTGGTTACCGCAGCCCGTCTGGGCGGTGGCGATCCTGGGTCTAACCCCCGTCTGCGCGCCGCGATCGATAAAGCTCTGTCCAACAACATGACGCGCGATACCCTGAACCGTGCGATTGCCCGTGGTGTCGGCGGTGATGAAGATGCCAACATGGAAACCATCATTTATGAAGGCTATGGCCCAGGTGGCACGGCTGTCATGGTGGAATGCCTGAGTGATAACCGTAACCGTACCGTGTCTGAAGTGCGCCACGCCTTTACGAAAACTGGCGGTAATCTGGGGACGGATGGTTCCGTTTCCTATCTCTTCACCAAAAAAGGCGTTATTTCTTACGCGCCAGGTCTGGATGAAGATGCGGTGATGGACGCGGCGCTGGAAGCGGGCGCCGATGACGTCGTGACGTATGACGATGGTGCGATTGACGTCTTCACGCCGTGGGAAACATTCGGTAACGTGAAGGATGCGTTGGATGCGGCTGGCCTGAAAGCGGAGTCTGCTGAAGTTTCGATGATTCCGTCCACCAAAGCCGACATGGATGCAGAAACGGCACCGAAACTGATGCGTTTGATCGACATGCTGGAAGACTGCGACGATGTGCAGGAGGTTTACCACAACGGTGAGATCTCCGATGAGGTGGCTGAACTGCTGTAATGGCAGGTCGGTAATGCACAACAGAAATCGCTATTCAGGCGGGCGAATCGGCGGAGCGGCACGATGATAATCGTAGCATCATGACAATCATAGTCGGCATTGACCCCGGTTCGCGTGTGACGGGCTATGGCATTATCCGCCAGCAGGGGCGTCATCTGACGTATCTCGGTAGCGGTTGCATCCGCACCGTGGTGGATGATATGCCTACGCGGCTTAAGCTGATTTACGCAGGCGTCAGTGAAATCATTACGCAATTTCGCCCGGATTGTATGGCGATTGAGCAGATTTTCATGGCGAAAAACCCCGATTCAGCCTTGAAGCTGGGGCAGGCGCGCGGTGTGGCTATCGTCGCTGGGGTGAATCAGGATCTGCCAGTGTTTGAGTATGCCGCGCGGTTGGTCAAGCAAACCGTGGTAGGAACGGGGGCAGCGGATAAAAAGCAGGTGCAACATATGGTTCGTTCACTGCTGAAGCTGTCGGCCAGCCCACAGGCCGACGCCGCCGATGCGCTGGCGATTGCCATTACGCATTGCCACTTTAGCCAAAACCTACTGCGTACGGCGGTGACGAAAGCAAACCCGCTGGCAGGACGATTGCGCTGAAACAGGAGGCTGGATATTCATCCAGCCTTTTTTATGTTATATACTCGTCATACTTCAAGCCATTCATTCCCTACGTAAAAGGAAGCGCAACGTGATAGGTCGTCTCAGAGGCATTATTCTGGAAAAACAGCCGCCGCAGGTGCTGATAGAAGCTAACGGCGTGGGTTATGAAGTCCATATGCCGATGACGTGCTTTTACGAACTCCCTGAACTCAATCAGGAAGCGATTATTTTTACCCACTTTGTTGTCCGTGAAGATGCGCAACTGCTGTTCGGCTTTAATGATAAGCAGGAGAGGGCGCTGTTCCGTGAGCTGATCAAAGTGAATGGCGTGGGGCCGAAACTGGCGCTGGCAATCCTTTCCGGGATGTCGGCAACGCAGTTTGTCAGTGCCGTGGAGCGCGAAGAAATCAGCGCGCTGGTTAAACTCCCTGGGGTAGGTAAGAAAACGGCGGAAAGACTGGTCGTTGAAATGAAAGATCGCTTCAAGGGCTTGAGCGGCGATCTGTTTAATCCGGTCAGTGATATTCCGCTGGCATCTCCTGCTACCACAGAGCCGCGCGCGGGTGATCCTGAGACAGAAGCCGCTGCGGCACTGATTGCCTTGGGCTATAAACCGCAGGAAGCCAGCCGCATGATTTCCAAGATTGCGCGTCCTGATGCTGATTGTGAAACCCTGATTAGGGATGCACTGCGCGCGGCGCTGTGAGGTACTCATGATAGAAGCCGATCGTTTGATTTCTGCTGACGCCGTTCCCGAAGAAGAGTTTCTTGATCGTGCGATGAGGCCTAAGCTGCTGAGCGAGTACGTGGGGCAGCCACAGGTACGTGAGCAGATGGAGATTTTTATTCAGGCTGCCCGTAAACGTGGAGATGCGCTGGATCATTTGCTGATTTTTGGTCCTCCCGGTCTGGGAAAAACGACGCTGGCGAACATTGTCGCTAATGAAATGGGCGTGAATATGCGCACGACATCGGGGCCAGTGTTGGAAAAAGCCGGCGATCTCGCTGCGCTGCTGACGAACCTTGAACCACATGATGTGCTGTTCATTGATGAAATCCACCGTCTGTCGCCTGTGGTGGAAGAAGTGCTGTATCCGGCGATGGAAGATTATCAGTTGGATATTATGATCGGCGAAGGGCCTGCCGCCCGTTCGATCAAGCTCGATTTACCCCCTTTCACGCTGATTGGTGCAACGACGCGCGCAGGCTCGTTAACCTCACCGCTACGCGATCGTTTTGGCATTGTGCAGCGCCTGGAATTTTATAATGTCGCCGATTTGCAGTATATCGTTGGCCGCAGTGCGCAGTGTTTAGGGCTGGATCTGACGTCAGATGGCGCGCTTGAAGTCGCACGTCGATCGCGTGGTACGCCACGTATTGCCAACCGATTATTACGACGGGTACGTGATTTCTCTGAAGTGAAGTCGGAGGGCGCGATTACTGGTGAAGTAGCGACGCAGGCGCTCGATATGCTGGCGGTGGATACCGAAGGCTTTGACTACATGGACCGTAAGCTGCTGTTGGCGATCATCGATAAATTCATGGGTGGCCCCGTCGGGTTGGATAATTTAGCGGCAGCGATTGGCGAAGAGCGCGAAACCATTGAAGACGTGCTGGAACCGTTTCTGATCCAGCAAGGGTTCATCCAGCGTACACCGCGCGGTCGCATGGCGACGCAGCATGCCTATCGGCATTTTGGTTTAACGCGGGAAGAATAGAGTGAGATAAGCGGGGAGGCCATTCGGCCTCCCACTGACGTAGAGCCTGAGTTAGACGGGCTGTTTTTTCAGCAGACTCAGGATAAAAACCAATGATGCACATAGCACCACGGATGGCCCCGCAGGTGTATTATATCCCGCTGAAAAAGCTAAACCTCCCGTCACCGCGATCATCCCGACTATAATCGCGTAGCCTGCCATTTGTTCCGGCGTCCTTGCAAACCGTCTGGCACTGGCGGCGGGAATGATGAGCAATGACGTGATGATCAACGCCCCAACAAATTTCATGGCGATGCCAATGGTTAGCGCGGTGGTCAGCATTAATAGCAGTTTCGTGCGTTGCAATTTCACGCCATCGACGTGCGCCAGTTCCGGGCTAATCGTCATGGAAAGCAGCGCGCGCCATTGCCAGCGCATAATGGCGATGACAACGATAACGCCCGCGGCGATAATCCACAGATCTTCGGTCGTGACGGAGAGCAAATCGCCAAACAGGTAAGCCATCAAATCCACGCGCACATTGTTCATCAGGCTCACCACAACCAGCCCCAACGACAGCGCGCTGTGTGCCATGATGCCAAGTAACGTATCGACGGCCAGATAGGGACGCCGCTCCAGCCACACAAGCCCCAGAGCCAGCATGAGCGTCACGGCAATGACGGCTGCAAACAGGTTGATGTTCAGCAACAGACCGAAAGCGACACCGAGTAAAGAAGCGTGAGCCAGCGTATCGCCAAAGTAAGACATCCGCCGCCAGACAACGAACGAACCAAGCGGCCCTGCCGCAATCGCCAGCAAAATCCCCGCTAGCCAGCCGGGAAACAACAATTCAATCATGCGTCGTTTCCACCTTGTCTTTTCAAAATGATACGCCCTTGCAGATCGTGACGATGATTATGATGATGGCGATAAATCGCCAATTGCTCCGCGCCGCGGTGACCGAACATGGCTAAAAACTCAGGGTGAAGAGAAACGACTTCAGGCGTGCCGGAGCAGCAAACATGCTGATTAAGACACAGAACTTCATCGGTTTTTGCCATCACCAGATGCAGATCGTGCGACACCATCAGCACACCGCAGTTGAATTCTTGTCGCAGTTGGTTAATGAGATCGTACAGCGCCAGTTGCCCATTCACGTCGACACCCTGTGTTGGTTCATCCAGTACCAGAAGCTGTGGCTGATTGAGCAGTGCGCGAGCCAGCAGCACACGTTGGGTTTCGCCGCCGGAGAGTTTCTGCATCGGCTGTTCCAGCAGGTGTGCAGCCTGAACGCGCTTAAGCGCGGGTAAAATATCCTGCTTTTTCACGTCGGGGCGCAGTTGCATAAAGCGGCTAACGGTCAACGGCAGCGTGGTATCCAGATGCAATTTCTGTGGAACGTAGCCGATACGCAGTGCAGGATCCCGAACCAGAGAACCGGAAGTCGGGGAGAGTAGCCCTAAAACTACACGCACTAGCGTTGATTTCCCCGCGCCATTTGGCCCCAGCAGCGTCAGAATTCGGCCCGCCTGCAAGGTCAGAGAGATATCTGACAGAACTTTCCGGCTGCCAAAGGTAACGGAAATAGTATTAAGTGATACCAATATGGACATATAATTTGGTTTGCATAACCCATGTAACGTTATAATATAACAAACAACACGATAAAAATCGATGGGATCGACTTTCATGCAGCAATCTATTCAGCAAAAAAAATGGTTAAAAAGTGTGTTTGTTGCCAGCGCGCTCCTCGCGAGCGGGATGTCAATCAGCGCGGCATCCGCTGCGGTCATTACTTCAATCCGTCCTTTGGGATTCATTGCATCGGCTATTGCCGATGGCGTGACGCCAACTGAGGTTTTGTTACCTGATGGGGCGTCGCCCCACGATTATGCCTTGCGCCCGTCTGATGTCCAGCGTTTACAGTCTGCCGAACTGGTGATTTGGGTTGGGCCGGAAATGGAAGCTTTTCTCGGCAAGCCGCTAGAGAAAATTTCATCGGCAAAGCAGATTACACTTTCCGCGCTCCCTGTGATTCAATCCGAACTGGAAAAAGAGGCCGGACACGATCATGAGAATGGCCATGAACACGCGCATGATGACCATGAAAAAGGCCACGAACACGGTCATAGTGATCAGGATGATGGCGACGATGGTCATCACCATGGCGAGTACAATATGCATATTTGGCTGTCGCCGGAGATGACAAAACAGGCGGCAATCGCCATTCATGCAAAATTATTGGAACTTATGCCTCAGAATAAGGACAAACTAGACGCGAATCTGCTTTATTTCACGGATAAAATCGCGCAAGCAGATGAAAAAATTGTTAAGATGCTAGCGCCTGTGCAGGGAAAAGGCTATTTCGTGTTCCATGATGCCTATGGCTATTTTGAGAAACACTACGGGTTAAGTCCCCTGGGTTACTTTACTCTTAACCCTGAAATCCAACCCGGTGCACAGCGTTTACATCAAATACGAACACAGTTGGTTGAGCATAAAGCCGTATGCGTTTTTGCTGAACCACAATTCAGGCCAGCCGTTATTAATGCTGTTGCCAAGGGAACCGACGTGCGCTCGGGTGTGCTCGATCCATTGGGAAGCAATATTGCACTGGGTAGAGATAGTTATGCCGATTTCTTGTTGCAGCTATCGAACCAGTATGTGAGCTGTCTGGAGGAAAAATCATGAGGATACGAATAAGTGCAGCAGATAGTCCGAACTATCGCTCTGGCGTATAACAGCTTACCACGGCCCCACCGCATCATGCTGGGGTCGCTTACTGTTGTGACATTGGCCGTTGCAGTTTGGCGGCCTTTTGTTTACCCCCATGTCGATGATGCACCCGTTATCGTGAAAGATATCGACCTGGAAACCAATCAACTGCGCACGTTAACGCCTGAAGCTAGTGAACCGATAGACCAACCCTCGCCAGATGACGATATTCCACAAGATGAACTGGATGATGATAAGGCTGCCGATGAAGGCGGCGTACATGAGTACGTGGTTTCTACGGGCGATACCTTAGGCAGCATTTTGACGCAGTACGGTATCGAAATCGCGGATGTTACCCAGCTCGCTGAACAGAATAAAGATTTGCGTAACCTGAAAGTCGGTCAGCAAATTTCATGGGTTTTGGGCGAAGATGGCGCACTGCAAAGTTTGACCTGGCAGATGTCCCGCCGTGAAACACGTATTTATGAGCGTGTTGGTGCCGATTTCAAAGAGCGTATTGAGACGCTGAAAGGCGAGTGGCGCAACAGCGTCCTGAATGGCAGAGTCAATGGCAGCTTTGTCACCAGCGCGAAAAACGCCGGTTTAACCAGCTCAGAAGTGCGTGAGGTGATCAAGGCGCTGCAATGGCAGTTAGATTTCCGTAAGCTACGCAAAGACGACACGTTCTCGGTTCTGATGTCGCGTGAAATGCTCGATGGCAAAAGTGAACAGAGCGAACTGGTCGGGGTTCGCCTGAATACTGGTGGCAAAGATTATTACGCTATTCGCGCGGAAGACGGTAAGTTCTACGACCGCGAAGGTTCCGGTTTGATGCGCGGCTTTATGCGTTTCCCCACCATGAAGCAATTCCGTATTTCCTCCAACTTCAATCCGCGTCGTTTGAATCCGGTGACGGGGCGTGTCGCACCGCATAAAGGTGTCGATTTTTCTATGCCGGTAGGCTCACCAGTTCTGGCCGTCGGGGATGGTGAAGTGGTGATTGCGAAGCGCAGCGGTGCGGCGGGAAATTATGTCGCGATTCGTCATGGTCGCCAGTACACCACGCGCTACATGCACCTGCATCGCATTTTGGTTAACCCAGGGCAAAAAGTGAAACGTGGCGATCGTATCGGGTTATCTGGTAACACCGGACGCTCAACGGGGCCACACCTGCACTATGAATTCTGGATCAACCAGCAGGCGGTCAACCCGCTAACGGCTAAACTGCCGCGCTCTGAAGGGCTGGCGGGTAAAGAACGTCGTGATTATCTGGCGCAGGTGAAGGAAGTGGTGCCGCAGCTTAAGTTTGATTAATTATTACGGCTGTGCGCTATGCCGGTGGCTTGCTGCCGGCATTTTCATTTGTAGAATACAGGTTCCTGATTTTTTGTTGTCAAGCTGGCGTGTTTTTAGGCGATTATCAGAGATTTTGCGAAACGCTGAGCGGCAATTATGATTATGTTTATTGATTGATCTGAAGAGTTTAGGCATGGAAAAAGAAAAAAAATCGAACGCTGAATTTATCCCCCAATTTCAACGCGCCTTTTTTCATCCGCGCTATTGGGGCGTTTGGTTAGGCGTTGGTGTAATGGCTCTTGCTGCCTATATTCCTGCCCGATTAAGAAACCCAGTGCTGGGTGGGCTAGGGCGTTTTGTCGGGAGAGTATCAAAAGGCGCCCGTCGTCGTGCCCGCATTAACCTGCTGTACTGCATGCCGGAATTAACGGAGGCACAGCGTGAAGCCATCATTGATGACATGTTTGCGACAGCCCCTCAGTCGATGATCATGATGGTGGAAGTGGGTATTCGTGATCCCAAAAAAATCGAAAAATTTGTGCGCTGGCATGGCGAAGAGATTTTGGATCGCTTTAAAGATCAAGAGAAGAATGTGATTTTCCTGGTTCCGCACGGTTGGGGGGTAGATATCCCTGCGATGTTGCTGACCTCGCGCGGGCAACGCATGGCAGCTATGTTCCATAATCAGAAGAATGCGTTGGTGGATTACTGGTGGAATCGGTTACGTCGTCGCTTCGGTGGCCGGATCCATGCTCGTAACGACGGCATCAAACCGTTTATCAGCTCCGTGCGATCAGGGTGTTGGGGCTATTATTTGCCCGATCAGGATCACGGCCCTGAGCACAGCGAATTTGTTGATTTCTTTGCGACCTATAAGGCAACGTTGCCCGCCGTCGGGCGGTTGATGAAAGTGTGCCGCGCCGACATTGTGCCGCTTTTCCCGGTATACAACGCAAAAGACGGCTGCCTGGATGTGTTTATTCGTCCACCTATGGATGATTTGGCAGACGCAGACGACGCCTACATTGCACGGCGTATGAATGAAGAAGTGGAGATTCTGGTCAGGCCTAACCCTGAGCAGTACACCTGGATCCTGAAACTGTTGAAAACCCGTAAACCGGGTGAGATTGAACCCTATTGTCGGGACGATTTGTATCGTAATCTGAAGTGAAATGAATAATCGATAGCGGTATTCATAAAAAAGCCGGACGAGAAATTGTCCGGCTTTTTGCTGTCTTAATCATCCGCCATAGAGCGGGAGATTATGGTGAGGATTATTCCACGCGTAGGATGCGGATCGTGTTAGTGGTGCCAACGGTGCCCATGATGTCGCCCTGTGTGACGATAACCAGATCCCCAGACATCAGGAATCCTTTATCGCGCAGTCGAATCACCGCATCATTCGCGGCTGCTACGCCGTCCGTGTAGCTATCGAAATGCACGGGTGTAACACCACGATAGAGTGCTGTCAGGTTCAACGTCTGCTCATGGCGAGACATCGCGAAAATCGGCAGCCCAGAACTGATACGGGACATCATCAGCGCAGTACGGCCTGATTCCGTCATGGCGATCAACGCTGTCACCCCTTTCAGGTGATTCGCGGCGTACATCGCTGACATCGCGATGGATTCTTCCGTGTTGTCAAACTGCACGTCGAGGCGGTGCTTGGAGACATTGATACTTGGAATTTTCTCCGCGCCTAAACACACTTTCGCCATGGCGGCGACGGTTTCCGCCGGATATTGACCGGCGGCGGTTTCTGCTGACAGCATAACTGCATCGGTGCCATCGAGTACGGCGTTAGCGACGTCCATCACCTCGGCGCGTGTTGGCATCGGGTTGGTGATCATCGACTCCATCATCTGCGTAGCGGTAATCACCGCACGGTTCAACTGGCGGGCGCGGAGAATCAATTTCTTCTGAATACCTACCAGCTCAGGATCGCCGATTTCAACGCCCAGATCGCCCCTCGCTACCATGACCACATCGGAAGCCAGAATAATGTCATCCATTGCTGCATCTGAACAAACGGCTTCGGCACGTTCGACTTTTGACACGATCTTAGCGTTACAGCCCGCATCGCGTGCCAGTCGACGTGCGTAGTTGAGATCTTCACCGGTACGGGGGAAAGAGACCGCCAGATAGTCGACGCCAATTTTGGCAGCGGTAATAATGTCGGCTTTATCTTTTTCCGTTAGCGCTTCGGCAGACAAACCGCCACCAAGCTTGTTGATGCCTTTGTTGTTAGACAGCGGCCCGCCAACGGTGACTTCGGTGTACACTTTTAGGCCTTCAACCTGAAGCACTTTCAACTGTACGCGCCCGTCATCCAGTAACAGGATATCGCCAGGCACCACATCGCTCGGTAAGCCTTTGTAATCGATCCCCACTTTTTCTTTATCGCCTTCGCCTTTCGCTAAATTGGCATCCAGCAAGAATTTATCGCCGACATTCAGGAAAATTTTACCTTCTTTGAAGGTTGAAACCCGAATTTTTGGACCCTGTAGATCGCCAAGAATGGCAACGTGGCGGCCTAATTTAGCCGCAATTTCGCGCACTTTGTTGGCACGTAATTGATGGTCTTCTGGTGTGCCGTGAGAAAAATTCATGCGTACTACGTTAGCGCCCGCACTGATAATCTTTTCGAGATTATTATCGCGGTCGGTAGCGGGCCCCAGGGTGGTGACAATTTTGGTTCTTCTGAGCCGTCTGGACATGTATAACTCCGTTCACTTGTGAAGCTGTAGTGTTGCGATTAAGCGTTGAATAACGGTGCAAAATGTCACTTTACAACAAAACTATTTCACCTGCGTTATCCGAACATCGTGTTGAGTCTGATTATCATACTGTACAGGCCATTCCCATCCTCTTTCCCTGCCCACAGTCTATGGCTATATTGGGATGAGGCGGGTAGATGATATCGCTCATTTTTATTGGCATAACTAAAACACAAAGCACAATCTAAAACTTCTCTATTACCTGAAGGGATTCATCAATCGCTCATCTTTATCAAAGCGCGATTCGCGCAAGGCCTCTTTGACCCGTTTCAGGTTATCACGAAATTTTTCCCCACGGCGCAGCGTGAACCCCGTCGCCAGAACGTCGATCAACGTCAACTGAGCGAGGCGCGACACCATTGGCATATAAACATCGGTATCTTCTGGCACGTCAAGCCGTAAGGCTAGCGAGGCTTCACGCGCTAGAGGTGTGCCGTCAGAGGTGATAGCAATCACCGTTGCATCATTCTCGCGTGCCAACTGCGCCATTTCGACCAGGCTTTTGGTTCTGCCAGTGTGGGAGATCAATACCACGACATCGCCATCGCTGGAATTCATGCAACTCATACGCTGCATCACGATGTCATCAAAATAAACGACGGGGATATTGAAACGAAAAAATTTGTTCATCGCATCATGCGCAACGGCGGCGGAAGCACCCAGACCGAAGAAAGAGATTTTCTTTGCCTGCGTCAGCAAGTCCACGGCGCGATTGACCGCGGCCACATCCAAACTGGATTTTACCTGCTCTAAGCCAGCCATCGCGGATTCAAAGATTTTACTGGTGTAGGCGTCAACGCTGTCGTCTTCTTCAACGTTACGGTTCACATAGGGCGTACCGTTAGCCAGACTTTGCGCCAGATGTAGTTTAAAATCAGGAAAACCTTTCGTTTCAAGGCGACGGCAGAAACGATTAACCGTCGGCTCGCTGACGTCGGCCATTTTGGCCAGAGTCGCGATGCTGGAGTGAATGGCTGTTTGTGGCGTGCCCAGAATCACTTCAGCAACTTTTCTTTCCGATTTGCTCAAGAGCTCCAGGTGACTCTGAATTTTTTCCAGCATATTCATACGACAAGGGCCATGTAAGTTTTTCCCAATTTCAACTAAAGGTACAACTGGCATGTATTACGTGAAAAAATGCAAGTCGTGAAAATATACTACGACCCTGTCGCGGTTGCAGAGGGCAACACGCGAAGTTGATCCCTTTTTTTGCCAGAACATGACATGTGTCTAACTTTCAGAAAAGTAATCAACTGTCAGAAACGACAAAAAATTTCGTTTTAGGGCGAATGCATAAGCGACTTTAGCCACTGCACAAGCCGATTTATACCTTATTTTCAGTCAATGCCGACCATTATTTGGCATCTTTATGGTGGGTTTACTGGCTATAGTCAAAAAGAGTACATTATCGCTGTAATAAAATTACAGCATCCTGCAACGAGGAGATGAACATGGCGGTAACTTCAACAGCCCAAGCGTGCGATCTGGTTATTTTTGGTGCCAAGGGCGATCTGGCGCGCCGTAAATTGCTGCCTTCCCTGTACCAATTGGAAAAAGCAGGCCACATCCACGCAGACACCAAAATTATCGGTGTGGGCCGTGCGAACTGGGATAAAGCGGAGTATACCCGCGTCGTGCGGGAAGCGCTTGACACCTTTATGAAAGAAGCCATTGATGAGAAGTTGTGGGAAACGCTAAGCAGTCGGTTGAATTTCTGCAATCTTGATGTGGAAGACACGAAAGCCTTCAGCAAACTGGGCAAAATGCTTGACCAGAAAAATCGTACCACGATCAACTATTTTGCTATGCCACCGAGCACCTTTGGTGCCATCTGCAAAGGGTTAGGAACCGCAGGGCTAAATAAAGAGCCTGCACGAGTGGTGATGGAAAAGCCATTGGGCACCGATCTGGCGTCTTCTCGCGTCATTAACGATCAAGTCGCGGAATTTTTCAATGAGTGTCAGGTTTACCGTATCGACCATTATTTGGGTAAAGAGACCGTTCTGAACCTGCTGGCGCTACGTTTTGCCAACTCGCTGTTCTCTTCAAACTGGGACAACCGGACTATCGACCATGTGCAGATCACGGTAGCCGAAGAAGTCGGGATTGAAGGGCGCTGGGGCTATTTTGATCAAGCCGGCCAGATGCGCGACATGATCCAGAACCATCTGTTACAGATTCTGACGATGATTGCGATGTCGCCGCCGTCCGATCTGACGACGGATCGCATTCGTGATGAGAAAGTGAAAGTACTGCGCTCACTGCGTCGCATTGACCGTTCCAACGTGCATGAAACGACCGTACGCGGCCAATATACCTCTGGTTTTGTTCAGGGGCATAAGGTGCCGGGCTATCTGGAAGAAGAGGGCGCGAACAAAAGCAGCAGCACGGAAACCTTTGTTGCGATCCGTGTTGATATTGATGACTGGCGCTGGTCCGGCGTGCCGTTCTACCTGCGTACCGGTAAACGTCTGCCGACGAAATGTTCCGAAGTTGTGGTGTACTTTAAGAACCCTGCGCTGAATCTGTTCCATGATTCTTACCAGCAATTACCGCAGAACAAGTTGATCATTCGCTTGCAGCCGGATGAAGGCGTAGAAATCCAGATTCTGAATAAAATCCCGGGATTAGAGCACAAGCATCGCCTACAAACGGTGAAGCTGGATCTGAGCTTCTCGGAAACCTTTAATCAACAACATTTGGCTGATGCCTACGAACGTCTGCTGCTGGAAACCATGCGTGGGATTCAGGCGCTGTTTGTCCGTCGTGATGAGGTCGAAGAAGCCTGGAAATGGGTGGATTCCATTATGGATGCATGGGGTATGGACAATGACGCGCCGAAACCATATCAGGCTGGAAGCTGGGGGCCAGTGGCATCCGTGGCGATGATTACCCGCGATGGTCGTTCCTGGAATGAATTTGAGTAATTTTTGATAAAAATCAGTGATTGGAATGCCGAGGAGATCCGGCATTCCACAGTTTTAATGTATGGCTAACGGTGCGGTCGGACATCTGCGGCAACGCAGATCCCTGTGGCAGGGGCGCGCTATATAATTAATGGTGCCTTAGGGCATGACTGGAGATAATTTTTGATGAAAAACTGGAAAACGAGCGCGGAACAGATTTTGACAACGGGTCCTGTTGTTCCTGTGATTGTGGTCAACAAACTGGAACACGCGGTGCCGATGGCAAAAGCGTTAGTTGCGGGCGGCGTTCGCGTTCTGGAACTGACATTGCGTACCGACTGTGCCATCGACGCGATCCGTGCGATTGCGAAAGAAGTACCGGAAGCTATCGTAGGCGCGGGTACGGTGACAAATCCTGAGCAACTGGCGGCGGTAGTGGAAGCGGGTGCCCAGTTTGCTATCAGCCCCGGCCTGACCGAGCCGTTGCTGAAAGCGGCAACGGAAGGCAATATTCCGTTGATTCCAGGCATCAGCACCGTGTCTGAACTGATGCTGGGTATGGATTACGGCCTACGTGAGTTCAAATTCTTCCCAGCGGAAGCGAACGGCGGCGTGAAAGCGCTCCAGGCGATCGCAGGTCCGTTTGCTCAAATCCGTTTCTGCCCAACCGGTGGCATTACGCCGAATAACTACCGTGACTATCTGGCGCTGAAAAGCGTGCTGTGCGTGGGTGGTTCCTGGCTCGTGCCGAACGACGCGCTGGAAAGCGGCGATTACGCACGTATTACCGAACTGGCGCGTGAAGCCGTTGCCGGTGCGAAAGCCTAAGTTGCGCATTATTGAATGACGAAGGCCACTCACTGCGAGTGGCCTTTTTTATGACTGACATCCTTGTCCGTCCTCTGCGGGTCGTTGCCGTTCCGTAGGCTGTCAGTGATATCTCACCCGAACGGCAATCAACGCATCAACCGCTGATTTTTACGCCCGCTGCGACGCGCTTAGCAATCTCAACGGCATCGTCCGTCGTTTCCGCGCTGGCTAACGCAACGCCCATACGACGTTTACCGCTGATATCCGGCTTGCCAAACAGGCGAATTTGCGTATGAGGAAGTAGTGCGCTTTCCAGCCCCTGATAGCGTACGTTATTGCTCGCCAACTCCGGTAAAATGACGGCGGAAGCGGCGGCACCATACTGACGAACGGTGCCAATAGGTAACCCCAGAAAAGCGCGAACGTGCAGGGCAAACTCGGACAGATCCTGAGAAATCATCGTCACCATGCCGGTATCATGTGGTCGAGGGGAGACTTCACTGAAGATAACCTCGTCACCGCAGACGAACAGTTCAACACCGAACAGGCCATAGCCACCGAGCGCTTTCACGACATCGCTGGCCATCTTTTGCGCGCGTTCTTGTGCCAGCGTACTCATTTGCTGTGGCTGCCAGGATTCACGGTAGTCGCCATCCTCCTGTCGATGGCCGATGGGGGCGCAAAAATGAATACCGTCAATTGCATGGATGGTTAACAGTGTGATCTCAAAGTCAAAATTAACCAATCCCTCCACGATGACGCGCCCGCCGCCCGCACGTCCACCCTGTTGGGCATAATGCCACGCCTTATCTACCTGATCAGCGGTGCGAATCAGGCTTTGTCCTTTTCCCGATGAACTCATGACTGGTTTAACAATACAGGGGTAGCCAATCGCGTCTACGGCCTGACGAAAGCGCTCTTCGCTGTCGGCAAAGCGGTAGGTGGAGGTCGGAACGCCGAGCGTTTCGGCTGCCAAACGACGGATTCCTTCACGGTTCATCGTCAGACGTGTCGCCTCGGCGCAGGGAACAACATGGTGCCCCTGTTTTTCCAGCATCACCAGCATGTCGGTAGCGATGGCTTCAATTTCCGGCACGATATAATCAGGACGCTCGGCTTCAACTAACGCTTTTAATGCGTCGCCATCCAACATATTGATGACGTGGCTGCGGTGCGCAATTTGCATCGCGGGCGCATCAGCATAGCGATCGACCGCAATGACTTCGATGCCAAGGCGCTGACACTCAATCGCTACTTCTTTGCCTAATTCACCGGAGCCAAGCAGCATCACTCGTGTAGCATCCGCACGCAGGGCGGTTCCAATCGTTAACATGACCTTATACCTGAACGGGTTGTGAAAAATGGCCGCAGTATAAACGAAAACGTTTGCGTACGCATTAAAGAGGGCATGGATTGGAATGCGGTGCGCAAAAGCGCAGCAAGAGACTGCGGTGTGGCTTGGCATTGCAGAGCAATCGTGCCACTCTTCTTGCAGAGTGAAAATTTTATGTCAAGACAACGAGATCCGACGCGATGAAGACACCGCAAGCTGAAAAAAGACCGCATGTGATGAGTACACATGGCGATACGCGTATCGACAACTATTACTGGCTGCGTGATGACCAGCGTGCCGATCCGCAGGTGTTGGCGTATTTGGAGCAGGAAAACGCCTATAGTGAAGCCATCATGGCGCCTCATGAGGCATGTAAACGAGCGCTGTATGACGAAATGGTTAAACGGATCCCCTCAACGGATATGTCTGTGCCATATGTCAGAAAAGGCTATCGCTACCAAAGCCTCTATGATGCAGATAAAGAGTACGCTATCTATCGGCGTCAGCCTGAGCAGGAAACCGAAACGTGGGAAACGTTGCTGGATGGCAATCAACGCGCGGAGGGACATGAGTTTTACAGTCTTGGCGCGCTTGAGATGAGTCCGAACAACGCGCTGCTGGCACTTTCGGAGGATTTTTTATCTCGTCGGCAGTACACACTACGTTTTCGTGATCTGAACAGTGGTGAGTGGCTACCGGATGTCATCGAGAATGTGACCGCGGGTGCTGAATGGTCGGCAGATTCAACGATGCTTTACTACGTGCGCAAGCATGCGCAAACGCTGCTGCCCTATCAGGTCTATCGCCACCGGCTAGGCAGCGATCCGACGCAGGATGAGTTGGTGTATGAAGAGAAAGACGACACCTATTATGTCAGCCTGAGTAAAACCACATCAGAGCATTACATCACCCTTTATCTTAGTAGCACCACGACGACGGAGGTGTTATTGCTTGATGCGACGCTCCCGGATGCTGTGCCACAGGTCTGTATTCCACGCCGGAAAGATCACGAATATGGCATCGATCACTATCAGGGTAAGTTTTATTTACGTTCCAACCGAGAAGGAAAAAACTTTGGTCTTTACCGTTCGGATAAGCCCGATGAACACGCGCTTGAAACGCTGATTGCGCCGAGTGAAAGCCGCGTGTTGGAAGGTTTTGAACTTTTCCGTGACTGGCTGGTGGTGGAAGAAAGAGAGCGTGGTTTGACCAGCTTACGCCAGATTCACTGGCATACGCAGGAAGAAAAAACGATCGCCTTTAATGACGCGAGCTACGTAACGTGGCTGTCGTACAACCCTACGCCAGACACGGCATTGATGCGGTATGGCTATTCATCCATGACAACCCCCAGCACGCAGTATGAACTGAATCTGGATACGGGCGAACAGCAGTTACTTAAACAAGCTGAAGTGAAAGATTTTTCTTCGGATAATTACCGGAGCGAACGTCTATGGATCACGGTTCGTGATGGTGTCGAGGTGCCGGTTTCCCTTGTTTATCACCGCGATCATTTCCGCCCCGGTCAGAATCCCCTATTGGTTTACGGCTATGGCGCTTATAGCCATAGTCTGGATCCCGATTTCAGTGTGAGCCGCCTGAGTCTGCTGGATAGAGGGTTTGTCTTTGCCTTAACGCATATTCGTGGTGGGGGGGAATTGGGGCAGCAGTGGTATGACGATGGCCGGTTGCTCAATAAAATGCACTCCTTCACGGATTTCATTGATGTGTCTCAGGCATTGATAGAAAAGGGCTACGGCGACAGGAAAAACATGTTCGCCATGGGAGGCAGTGCTGGTGGATTATTGATGGGTGCGGTAGTGAACATGGCACCCGATCTGTTCAAAGGCGCGGTCGCTCAGGTTCCCTTTGTTGATGTGCTGACGACGATGTTGGATGAGTCGATTCCGTTGACGACCGGAGAGTATGATGAGTGGGGCGACCCGAATGCCCAAATCTACTATGACTACATCAAACAATATAGCCCCTATGACGGCGTTACTGCACAGCGTTACCCGCATTTGTTGGTGACTACTGGCTTACACGATTCTCAGGTGCAGTATTGGGAGCCGGCGAAGTGGGTGGCGAAATTGCGGGAAGTCAAAATGGATGAGCGCCTCGTACTGCTATACACCGATATGGACGCCGGGCACGGCGGGAAATCCGGTCGTTTCAAACGTTATGATGATATTGCGCTGGAATATGCTTTCTTGCTGATGGTGCTTGCAAAGATGGAGGAAGGCGAGGAATAAGGCTAAAAACTGCGGCTATGAGGGTAAACCCATTTTCGGGTTTACCCGATCGGCATGGCGTATTACTTTGGTTATCAAGGTGTCGATTATCAGTGCTTAGGTAATATCAGCCTGCGTTTTCTTTGCTCTTTTATCCGCTCGTTTTTCAGCCGCCGTTTTTAGCGGCTTCTTCTTACTGTTCTTTTTGCTATCCAGTCCTTTACTCATATCCTGCCTCGCTTGATAAATAAAAGGTTAGGTTGCCACTCCATTAACCTCCTGTGCTGGGCGATATGCAAGCGAAAAATCATTTTTGCTGTGTAAGAATGTAAACCGTGGAAAGAGATGTTTTCCACGGGCGCAGACTGGAATGATGGGATAGGCTATTTAGCCTTGGGTTCGTAGGGTAAACGCGAGAACTGTAGCGAGCGTTGACGATAAAACATCACGCGTTCACGAAAGTAATTGCGCAGGTGTTCGGGTTGTTCTCTCTCAACGGCCTCTGGAATGACCGGCATATTGTAACGTTCTTTGAAGGCAACGCCTGACGCCGCCAAATCGACGTTAACTTTATCCATTTCCTCTTTGGACAGTTCTGCCAGATTATGTCCCATACCGCTTTCTCCTGCCTATTGACCACACACTGATGCGTGCCACGGTAAAGTAGCAACAAGAAAATGGCAAGTGTTCGCCTTTCTATGTGGATGTTTATGATTCCCATTACGGAATGGGAATCATTTTTAATACCAATATATATCACTATCCCAGATCGTTTTTGTTATTATTTGATAATAAAAATGATTCGCAATAATTTATTAAAATTCATTCTCAATTGATAATGAATATCAATAAATTTAAATTTAACCTATTGTTTTTAATGGTTATTTTGTTTTCATTCGATTGGTGTTAATAAAGTGTTTTTTATTTTATTTTTTCAGGCATAATGCGCTAAATAATTTCACCTGCCAGAAAAATAGGGAGTTAAAATGTTAAAAAAAGAAATGATTCAGAAACTGAACGAGCAACTTAATCTGGAGTTTTATTCCGCCAATTTGTATCTGCAAATGAGTGCATGGTGCGGTGACAAAGGTTTTGAAGGGGCTTCCAGTTTCCTGAAGACGCACTCTCAAGAAGAAATGCAGCACATGCAGCGTCTGTTTGACTATCTGGATGATACCGGAAGCCTGCCTGTGTTAGGTGCGATTGAGGCACCGCCTATTGATTTCGATTCATTGGCTGATGTCTTCAAACTGACCTATGAACACGAGCAGTTGATTACAGCAAAGATTAATGAGCTGGCACATGCGGCGATGGCGTTACAGGATTACTCTACATTCAATTTCCTGCAATGGTACGTTGCCGAGCAGCATGAAGAAGAGAAACTGTTCCGCTCTATTCTGGACAAACTGGCGTTGGTCAAAGCCAGCGAAGGTGGCCTGTTCTTCATCGATCAAGATCTGAAAAAAATGTCTGCGGCGGCTCCATCAGCCTAACGGCATTCCTGTCGACCAATAAATAACGCGGGATAAGGATTACGGTATCCCGCGTTATCCCTTCTGAAACGTCTGCCTACACTGCGCTGTCGATGTGATTCCTGACTTCATGCTCGACTTCATCCTTCGCTGTCGTTATGATCGCGTCAGTCGTGATATACAACATTCTGTTTTATAAGGTTTGTGCTGTCTTTCTCTGATTCGGATAAGGCTCAAAACTCACACACATCATTGTCTGAATACGTATGTCGGGAATACCATGATGAAGAAATTTTTGTTATCTATCGTGCTGACCTCACTTTCTGTGAATGCTTTTGCCGCCGCTAAATTGGCAAATATCAGCCGACTGGAGTACGGCGAACGCTGGGCTTTCACGCGTGAAGAGGTTCAATTGATTTGTCGCCCTGGTAATGCGCTGTACGCTTTGCATACCGGGACGCTGATGCAATATCCGTTGAATGATGTGGCTATTGCGCAGATGAAGTCCGGGCAGGTGAGCGCGCAGCCGATAGACGCCATTTGGTTGGACGATCCTAAACATCCCGGTCAGAAAAAAAGCCTCCAGCCATTTATCGAACGTGCCGAGCAACTGTGTCAGCCAGATGCCAAATCATGAAGTGATTGATTTGTTTGTTAATGTTAATTATTTGATTCTTTGTGGTTAACATAAAGTGTGAAATCTGTTCCATTTGTGATAATTGCGAGCAACCTGAAACTGGAAAACGCGCTGGAGTTGGCTAAGCTTCAATCTACAGGGCTAGTACAGCTTGTATAAATGCCAACTTTTAGCGCACGGCTCTCCCAAGAGCCATTTCCCTAGACCGAATACAGGAATCGTATTCGGTCTTTTTTTGATTTAAGGCGTCAACGAATGAAAAACAGCGTCTAAACCGCTATCTTCGTGATGTTACATTTTTCAGTAACAGTGAATTTAGTCTCGGATAGGGTCTTTAAACAATTAAAAAATAAATACCTTGCTAAAGATATTTATACATGCGTTAATGGGCTGTCGGTTTGATTCGCAGACCTAAAAGCAGTTTAGTAAAGCAGTTCTCATTTCCAAGTGCTATCCATAGATATCCCTTCTTTTGAGCCTTCTTATCGTTGCTAATTAAATTCTGTGCACAGGCCCTATTTGCCGGAAGGCGCTATACAAATTAAGGTAATTTCTATGTCTAATAAAATGACTGGTTTAGTAAAATGGTTTGACGCGGGTAAAGGTTTTGGTTTCATTACTCCTGATAACGGCAGCAAAGATGTATTCGTACATTTCTCTGCTATCCAGAGCAACGATTTCAAAACGCTGGACGAAGGCCAAAAGGTTGAGTTCACCATTGAAAATGGTCAGAAAGGCCCGGCTGCTGGCAACGTTGTTGCATTATAAAAAGCAGCGTTGTAATAAAGCAGTACTATAAAAATTAAAGTGATATCTTTCTTGCGATACCGATGATGGGTTAAACCTGAGCAGTCAAGAAAAATGCTGAGAACCCCTGGCGTAATGCTGGGGGTTTTTGTTTATCAAGTATCTTGATTTGCTGCGGAATTTTTTATACTTCAAGCTTTGGGTGTCACTAAACTGCGATTTTTCAATCGCGCATTTTTTAAATTCATGAAGCACAATATGCTTATAAGGTAGTTAACGCTGCCAGGGTTTAATTGGGGAAAAACGTGAGTCGTTTTCGCAAGGAATCCCATCATTATCACCGTCCATTTTCGTATTCGGACAGTTTTGAATGAAAAAAGAGGCCTCTTCTCTGGAATTCATCTGGCTACAATATTGTCTGCCATCGCAAACAAATCGATTTTCTTTTTGTTTTCGACCTTCTGTTTTTATTTTCCTTGTTCTCTGGTTATCCCCATCATGATCATACTGATAGGACGATACTGACTGAGTAGTGAAAGAGAATGCGGTAGACAGTAAAATGACGAAGAGCGTCCTTTTCATCGAGATATCCATGAAAGACTTGTATTAAGGTCAGCCTATCATCTTTGATGACGTATAATGATTAATAACTCTTCATTATTGGATGGGGGGGATGGCGACTACATTGAACGAGATACAGAAAGGCTAGGCGGGAACAGGGTTGCGAGTCATACGACAGAGGAGCCCTGAGGCTCCCTGACGTCTGGCACGATTATTTGTACAAAATCGCGGTGCCGCGTAATTGATCGTTACCTGTTGCGGAAACGATATGATATGACGACGCACCCGCTTTTTTCGCTTTTTGAGCGACCTGTGCTTCGAAAGCGTCTAACGTTTTTACACCGCTAACAGAAACCGTCGCGATTTCTTGTGCAGCAAACGCGCCGAAAGATAAAGTAGAAAGTGCGATAACTGCGATAAAATTTTTGATGCTTTTCATGATTTATTCCTTCACGTTTTATTGGGTTAATTAGGCTGTTTGCCTTGATGTGAAGAATGATAGCGCCATGCTCTGGCAATGAATATCAGAGAGATTTGTTATTCTTTTTCAAAAATATTGTTCTTTATTGGTTGTGCCATTCAGTCCTGTTCCGCAGTAGGATGAACTCTGTGCATCATAAAGTAGTCGATGAAGGGAAGAGATATGCAGATTTCAGCCAACCGTCTGATGGCGACGATGCAAAGCGTATTGCAAAAAGCAGGGTGTGGGTAAAGAAGCGATGCGGCTATTGAGCGGCTGAAAACGACCGAATTCGCATTAATAGCATAATATTCTTCAGGAGAAGAAAATAATCGGGGGACACATGCTGATGCGGGGATGGTTGATCGTTGCGGTGATACTCGGGGTATTCGTGGCTCTGTCTCCCTGGATCTTGCGTCAACTTCCCCCCGGTTACGATCCCTTCTCTCCGCTGTCTGTCGATGACCCACCCACGTTTATTACCCGACTGAAAATGAAATCTGTCGCCAGCGATTCTGAAGCCTGCCTGGCGGTATTAAAACAGGCGCAGGAAAACGGATGGTTACGTTTCTCCGAGGCCAATGATATCAGTGGGCAATGCCCGGTGGCGTCGCCCGTGCGAGTGCAAGGTTTTGGCACCGTCACGCTCAGTTCCAGCTTTCTGGCAAGTTGCCCATTGGCGCTGAGTAGCACGATGTTTGTGGCGCAGGTCGCGGTGCCGCAGGCTCAGGCTCTTGGTACGTCGTTGGCACGTATTGAGCATATGGGTAGCTACGCTTGTCGCAATGTCTATCATCGGCCGGAAGGGCGTTTGAGTGAACATGCGACGGCTGACGCGTGGGATATCGCTGCCTTTCGTCTTGCTGATGGACGGCAGGTTAGCGTCCTGAATCAGTGGTCGGCAACGGACGATCGCGGGAGCTATTTGCGCACCACGTTCAGGGAAAGCTGTCGCTTTTTCGGTAACTCGCTGGGGCCGGAATACAACGCCGCACATGCGAATCACTTTCACTTTGGCATGCACGGTTTTGGCGTATGTCGATGAGATGAGTCAGGTGGGAAAGCTAGAAATCAGCGTACTCCTGGGCGGGGATCCAGAAGCCATCAATGTACTCCTCGATGGGGAAGCAGCCCGCGCGGCGCAGGCGCTGTTCGTCCATCGCTTGTAGACATTGCGCTTCGGTGTTGTAGGCGCCAGCGACCAAATCATCGCAGCCATGCCCGAGGTAACAAACAAATATCACTAATGCAAACATGATGCTCTCCAGACATTACCGACCTTCACTATCTGTCAGAATAATTGTAGATGAGAATCAGCGGGGAAAGGAGAGACGGGCGGTTCATCAGGTGGTTTTATCGCCACCTGATGCAGAAACCGCAGTTATGCTTTAGAACGCGGCTGTGCAGAAGACGCGCCATCCCGTACTAAGTCGCGCGGTAGGCTGTTTTTTATCCTGCTGCTGATGCGTTTTGCCAGGCCAACGGGCGTGCTCTGGTAAGTTAAAATCAACTCATCCGCAGTAGGAAGCGGATCCGGGTAGCTATCTTTGCCCTGAAACCACTCACAGGCGATACGCTCGGTCAGGGCGTAGGCATTGTTCGCATGCGGATCGGCCAGCGCGATAATCGCTTCATGCTGCCAGCGGAAACCTTTAGGGAAGCGTTCGGCGAGTTTAATACCAATCCGTGAGAATTTGATATTGCCAAAAGCGGAGGTCAGCGCTGTAGGGAAAAGCCAGATCTCGTTATCACGCTGCCACAACTGAAGTTGCGTCTCATCCCAGTGGATACCTTGCTTACGTGCTGCCTGTGTGAGTAACGTGCAATCTTTGGGCGCGACGGGAGAGAACGGGAATTTACCCACTTTATAGCCAGGACGCGGCAGTGGCGGTACGCTGGCTGTCTTCCGCAAACGGGCAACAAAGAAGCCTTCGCTGTCGTAAATTTGCGGGAAAACGTGCAGGAAACCGTCTTCCGTTGTGGCGCGTTCAGCGTCGGCAAAGAGGTCGCCTAACGATTCGAATTCGCATGCATCAGGGAACTGTGCCTGTAGCCAATGACAGACCTGCTGATTCTCCTGACTATTCAGCGTACAGGTGGAATAAATCATCACGCCGCCCGGCTTCAGGGCATGGAACGCGCTCAGAATCAGGTCACGCTGTGTAGCGGCAATGTCGGTAATACTTTCTTGTGACCAGTGGCTCATCGCCGCCGGATCCTTACGTACGACACCTTCACCTGAACACGGGGCATCCAGCAGTATCGCATCAAAATATTCCGGCAGTGCGGCACCGAAAACGCGCCCGTCGAAGTGCGTCATCGCAGTATTGCTGACGCCGCAGCGGCTGATGTTGGCATGTAGCACTTTTACCCGACTGGCTGAATACTCGTTGGCGATGATGGCCCCTTGATTATTCATCCGTGCTGCGATCTGCGTCGTTTTGGAACCTGGTGCAGCCGCGACATCCAAAACCGTTTCCAGTGCATCGTTACGATGAAACAGGGCGCTGACAGGCAGCATAGAACTGGCTTCCTGAATGTAGAATAGCCCGCTCAAGTGTTCCAGCGTATTGCCTAACCGCGTGTTTTCCTCTTCTGCATTCAGCAGCCAGAATCCTTCCTGACACCAGGGGATCGGTTCAAGCTGCCAGCCATAGGGCTGCACGAGTTGAAGAAAATCATCAACACTGATTTTTAATGTATTGACGCGGATGCTCCGGCGTAACGGGCGCTGGCAAGCGGCGATGAAATCTTCCATCGACAGCGATGAAGGCATGATGTCCCGCATCGTGTCGAGAAATTCAGCAGGCAGGTTGGCTGGGGTAAATTTTGCCACGACGTGGTTCCGTACAGGTTATTCAGTCAAACGAGGGGAAGAAGCGGCGCAGTGTAGCACGGATCTTTCATCGATAGCGTGAAAACGATAGGGCGACGCTTGCCGCCCTGTCAGATGTGAACGCTAATTATTGTTGGGGCGTCGGAATTGCCGTACCCCATTGTCGCCACTCTTTAGGCTCTTCGTTCCTCAGCAAGAAGTGTTTTCCTTCCTGCGCTTTGGGAGCTAGCGGCGTACTCGGCGGCGTGGCGAAAGCGATACCACCGCGAATGAACTGCTGGAAGGTTCCGCTCTTGATGACACCGCCCGTCAGGCCGAACTCCAGATTATAACCAGAAGCCAACCAGAATACGGAATTGTCGCGCACCAAATGCTGATAGCGTTTGCTGATACGCAGCGACACAGCGATACGATCGGAAAGCGTGCCAAGTGACAGCCCGGTTACCGTACCCACCTCGATGCCACGGAATAGCACTGGCGTACCGACCTGCAACGCGCCGGCTTCCGGCGCATCAACGCTGATGTTCAGGCCGTCCTGATAGCGAGAATCGGAGATGGTGGCCTGCTGTAGCTCAAAATTGCGCGTTACGCTGCCGTTGCCCGGTTCGACGTTGATATACGGCTGGAACAGTGTCTCCAGATGATTCACCCCTGCGGCGGAAATTTCCGGCGTGACGACGGAAAAGCGCGTCCCAGAACGGGCAAAGTTACGTACATATTCAGGATAGAGTACGGCCTGAACCAGCACCTCATTACGCTGTTCGGACAGTTTCAGCGAATCCAACTGGCCGATATCGATACCCAGATAGCGGATTGGCATACCCGGCGCGAGTTTACTGGCATCGTAGGTGCGCAGAATGATGCGGCTTCCCACGGCGCGTGCCGCTGTCTCGTTGTTGTACAGGACACGTTTGCCGCCCTTAATTTCCGGTGCGCCTTCCAGATTATCAAAACTGATTGCCCCCTTCAGCGCCCGATTCAGCGGGGAAGCCTGCACAGTCAGACCCGAGGTGTTTAATTGCACGCGTGCGCCGCCTTCTGCCCAGAACACACTGTTTTCTGTCAGCAACTTGCGATGTTCGGGACGAATATAAACATCAACCTCAAAGGTATCCGCTTTGGGACGCACCCGCATGATTTCGCCGACCTGGAATTTACGATACAGCACGATGGAACCGTCCTGAATATCCGGCAGGCTATCGGTCACCAGCGTGAGGGTTGGTGAAGGGGCAGAACCGCGAATGCCTTCTTCGGCTTTTTCGAGATCGCTGAACAGCGGGTAGCGCGCCTGAACATCACCTTTGCTGCCTGGTAAAACCTGAATACCGCCGCTGATCCACTCTTGTGCACTGGCACCCAGCACTTGAATCCCATCCAGCCCCATCTTCACATTCACGCGGCTGTTAACGATGAATGTGCTGTCACGATGCAATAACTGACGATATCGCGGCTCGATCACCAAAATAAAGCTGACGCCTTGTTCATCCAGCGTGCGCTTCACGACCTGACCGATCTGTACGCCGTGTAACAACACAGGTTGACCGCTATCAATGCCATAGCTCTGTGCTGCTGTAAGCTGAATAGAAAGCGCGCCGGGCTGGGCGAGTTGCTGTTGCCCGCTGTCCAGCACGGCAAAATGCTGGCGTGGTTCGCCTTCACCGGGGATGAGCGTCAGCGTCGGGCCGCTGAGCAGGCGTGACACATTCAGGTCACTGAGCGAAAATTGCGGTTTGCTGAGTTCAATACGCGTGCCTTCGCGCATCAGTGACACCACGGAAGGATCGATGATCAGTTCCCCGCTGACCTTACCATCATCTGGGTTCAGGATGATTTTATTCAGCGTGCCAACTTCCAGCCCTTGATACATCAACGGTGTGCGCCCTTCGGATAGGCTATCGCCCGACGGTAAATCCAGCGTGATCTTCACCCCGCGCTGGCTCTGTGCCAGATCGGGGTAGAGGCGGTAAGATTGTTCGGCACTCGCGTCCTCGCTCTCTTCCGGCGAATCGAACGCAATCGCACCGTTAACCAAGGCCGCCAGATTCTCCATCTCAACTTTTGCGCCGCTGACGCTGATATCTGCGTTAAAACCGGACACATTCCAGAAGCGACTATTCTTCTTCACCAGATGGGTAAAACGGCGTTCAACCAGTACGTCAATCATCACACCGCGGCGATCCTGAGAAACAGTGTAGTCGTAGACTTTCCCTACTGGAATTTTACGGTAGTAAACCAGCGATCCGGTATTCAATGACCCAAGGTCATCGGCATGGAGATGAATCAGTAATTCTCCCGTATTCACACGGTATTTAGGCTGGGTATCCAGTGCGGAAAAGTGCTCTTGGGGATCGCCGGAGCCGGGCATCATACCGATGTAGTTACCGCCCACCAGCGCATCCAATCCTGATACGCCAGCAAGAGAGGCTTTAGGGGTAACCAGCCAGAATTGCGTCCCGCTGCGCAGGGCTTCCTTCATATCGCTTTTGATGCTGGCTTCAACCTGTATGGTACGCAGATCCTCGCTCAACTTGATATTCTGTACCGTGCCGACTTCCACCCCCTGATAGCGCACGGGCGTACGCCCGGCGACAATACCGTCGGCGGAGACGAAATCAATGGTCACCGTCGCGCCTCGCTCCTGCTGATTGGTGTAAATCAGCCAACCTGCAATCATCAGCGCAATCAGCGGTAGCAGCCAAAACGGCGACAGGCGACGCTTGTTTTTCACCGTCGCTTCCGTTGGTGTTCCAGACGTATTATCTTGCATTGTTATTCCACATCAGTGTTATCCCACATCAGTCGGCTATCCAGCCATTCGACAGCAAGGATAGTGAGAATCACCGCTGCACCAAAGTAAAACGCAGCGGGCCCCATGGTAAAGGCGAGGAGTTGATCGCGGTTGACGAGTGACATCGTCAGAGCGATCACAAATAAATCGAGCATGGACCAGCGACCGATCCAACGAATAACACGTAGCATCTTCATACGCATCATTATGCTGCTTTCTGACCGAAGATGGATACTCAGCAGCAGCCCGAATAACACAGTTACTTTAGTCAATGGCACCAGGATACTCGCGATAAACACCACCAGCGCGACCGGAATATTCCCTGCGGCGAGTGAAAGAATGCCGGAGAAGATGGTGTCTTCTGTGCGTGCGCCGTTGACATAAATAATCGATATGGGCAACAGATTCGCGGGGAACAGTAAAATGATGGACGCAATGAGTGCTGCCCAGGATTTTTGCAGGCTTTGCCGCTGGCGTAAACGAAGCGGGATATGACAACGGGGGCAGCGTCCTCGATTATCAGGCGAACTGGTGAAATGGCAGGACAGGCAGATGCGATAGCGTTCTGGTGAAATCAATGGCCTCATGCGCGGATAAAACCGTTGCCAAAGCTGGTCGGTATTTAAGTGAATAAGCGTCAGCAGGCTTAAGATCATGAGCGCGAGAAAAGCGACCAACCCGCTACCAACCTGAACATCCGCGAATTCACGGACTTTGATTGCAGCGACAGCCATGCCGACCAGATAAATATCCAGCATCATCCACTCTTTTAGCCGTTGCAACATGAGCAGGATGGGGCGCAGGTTCATACCGATCCGCGGGGCAAAAAACAGGTATAGCAGAGAAAAAACCAGCGTGAGCGGTGCGCCGACAGTACAAAAGGCGACCATGCTTGCCGTGAGCGGGTGCCCTTGTCGAGTAATTTGCCAAATACCTTCAAACAGACTGGCATTGATGGTGACGCCGAGCAGACGAATGCTGATCAACGGTTCAGTGAACGCGAACGGCATGAGTACCAACATGGCCACGGCCATTGCTGCAAGCCGGGAAATGAACCAGTCTCTGCCGGAGCTGACTTTGGCATCGCAGCGTGGGCAGTTTGCCGTCTGGTTTCGCTTCAACGACGGCAGGGCAAAAAAGGCATCGCATTCCGGGCAGCGGTGGTAGCGATCGATAGTCGATACCGCCTTTTTCGTACCATCGGCTAACGGTGGACGGGGAGAAGGATACGGCGCAGGGCTGGCTATATTCTGTATTTTCATCTTTCCTGCGATCCGGTTGGCATTGAGTCCCGTTATATTCACGATGGATAACGTATTCACAGCTATTTAGTGTAACTGAAGGCTAACTGAATGATAAATTGATAATAAGGCTCTGATCGTTGCTCTATATTATTTTGTAGGTGGAAGTAGCACGATATGCACGGTAACGATACCGTAAAGCGGATGATTCTCCGCGCGAAGGCGTTCATCTTATGGCATTCTGTAATAGAGGCTTATGCAGTTTGTGTGGGATCGATCCGCATGGTTTTGAAAAGACAACGATATACTTTATGAACAAACAAGAATTTTATCAGGATCTCATTCGCGATATGTCATCGCTTATCGCGGATGAAAACCGTTTTATTACGATGTTATCAAACAGCAGTGCGCTGCTGTTCGAGCGTTTGGATGGGGTTAACTGGGCAGGTTTTTACTTGTTAGATAACGACACACTTTTCCTGGGACCCTTTCAAGGCAAGGTTGCCTGTGTGCGTATTCCGGTGGGTAAAGGTGTATGTGGTACTGCGATAGCTGAAAATCGCATTCAGCGTGTGGATGATGTCCATGCGTTCTCTGGTCATATCGCCTGTGATGCCGCGAGTAATGCGGAAATCGTGCTACCGCTTGTTGTTAACGGGCAAACGATTGGCGTTCTGGATATTGACAGTCCCCTTTATCAGCGTTTCGACGCGGATGATGAAGAAGGGCTGAAGGCCGTAGTTAGCGTACTTTGTGCTCAACTGGAAGCGAGTGATGTGATGACATTCATCAATTCTCTCACGTTGAGACAAGGTTAACGTGGCAATTGCCGATGGCGTCATTATAATGACGCCTGTTCATGCCTGCGTCGGTTGGCAAACCCGTTGTAATCAGGAAATTTCATGGAAAATCAACCTAAGTTGAACAGTAGTAAAGAAGTCATTGCCTTTTTGGCTGCGCGGTTCCCGCTTTGTTTCACCCTTGAAGGCGAAACGCGTCCGTTAAAGATCGGTATCTTTCAGGATCTTGTTGAGCGTGTACCGGAGTCTGATAACGTCAGTAAGACGCAATTGCGCTCTGCACTGCGCCTTTACACCTCAAGCTGGCGGTATCTGTATGGTGTAAAATTGGGTGCCCAACGTGTGGATCTGGATGGTAATCCATGTGGTGAGTTGGAACAGCAGCATGTTGATCATGCTCGCACGCAGTTGGAAGAAGCGAAAGCGCGAGTTCAGGCTCAGCGTGCCGAGCAACAGGCGAAAAAACGTGAAGCAGCCGGAGAAACGGCAGAAGCGGCGCGTACCCCTCGTCCCGCTCAGAAACGCGCACCGCGTCGCGATGTATCGCAAAACAGTGCATCTCGAAACAATTCGTCTCGAAATAATGCGTCTCAACACCGTGCACCACGTAAACCGTCTTCCGACCAATCGCAGTCCTCTTCTCAGCAATCAGCGAATGCTCAAGCGCGTCAGGCAGAATCTGCCAGCAATGAGCGTCAGCGGGTTGCGGTTACGGATGTTTCCAAACTGCAAATCGGTCAGGAAATCAAAGTCAGAGCTGGCAAAGACGCCATGGACGCCACCGTGCTTGAAATTGCCAAAGGCGAAGTCAGAGTACAATTGGCTTCTGGACTGGCAATGATTGTACGCGCAGAACATTTGCAGTTCTGATACGGAGGCCAACCTGGGCATGAACAACTTAGTCAGAATCACCGCCATCGCAGGTTTACTGCTGGCGGGCTCGAGTTTTGCAAATGAAAATATTACGCGCGTTGAGCAGATTCCTCAGCTCCATCAGGAACCTCAGCATGCCACCGTTAGCGACCGGGTGGCCTCACGTTTCCTGCGTTCGCACTATCGCCAGTTTATGCTGGATGCGCAGTTCTCTGAGAAGATATTTAACCGCTATCTCAACATGTTGGACTACAGCCACAATGTGCTGTTGGCCTCGGACGTGGCGCAATTTTCCGGGCAGAAAGCCCAATTGGGCGATGCGCTGAAATCCGGTCAGTTAGACATTCCTTACGCGCTGTATAATCTGGCGCAGAAGCGCCGGTTTGAGCGTTTCCAATATGCCTTGTCACTGCTGGATAAACCGGTGGATCTGACGAGCAATGAAACGTTTGAGCTTGATCGCAGCAAAGCGCCCTGGCCGCAGAATACGGGGGAACTTAACCGCCTGTGGGATGCCAAGGTCAAATATGACTGGCTCAGCCTAAAGCTGACCGGCAAAGATGATAAAGACATCAAAGAAACGCTGACCAAGCGTTACCAGTTTGCGATCCGCCGTTTGGCACAGAGCAACAGCGAAGATGTTTTCCAACTTGTCATGAACGCCTTTGCGCGTGAAATTGACCCGCATACCAGCTACCTGTCACCGCGTAACACCGAGCAATTCAATACCGAAATGAGCCTGTCGCTCGAAGGGATTGGCGCGGTATTACAAATGGATGACGATTACACCATGATTAACTCTATGGTGCCTGGTGGTCCGGCGGCGAAGAGTAAAAATATTACCGTCGGCGACCGTGTCGTTGGCGTTGGTCAAAATGGCAAGCCGATGGTCGATGTGATCGGCTGGCGTCTGGACGATGTGGTCGCGCTGATCAAAGGACCGAAAGGCAGTAAAGTGCGTCTGGAAATCCTGCCTGCGGGTAAAGGCACGAAAACCCGTATCGTCACGTTAACGCGCGAACGTATTCGTCTTGAAGACCGTGCGGTGAAAATGTCTGTTAAGACGGTTGGCAAGGATAAAGTCGGCGTGCTGGATATCCCCGGCTTTTATGTCGGCCTGACGGATGACGTCAAAGTTCAGCTCCAGAAATTGGAAAAACAGAACGTCAGCAGCATTGTGATTGACTTACGGACTAACGGCGGCGGCGCGCTGACGGAAGCGGTAGGGCTTTCCGGCCTGTTTATTCCAAGCGGCCCGGTGGTTCAGGTACGTGATAATAATGGCAAAGTGCGTGAAGACAGCGACACTGACGGCATTGTGTATTACAAAGGCCCGCTGGTGGTATTGGTCGATCGCTTCAGTGCTTCTGCTTCCGAGATTTTCGCGGCGGCTATGCAGGATTATGGTCGCGCCTTGATCGTGGGTGAACCGACGTTTGGTAAAGGCACTGTACAGCAGTATCGTTCGCTGAATCGTATTTACGATCAGATGCTGCGCCCTGACTGGCCTGCGCTGGGTTCTGTTCAGTATACGATTCAGAAGTTCTATCGTATTGACGGCGGCAGTACGCAGATGAAAGGCGTAACGCCTGACGTGATGATGCCTACTGGCACGGAGACGGTCGATACTGGCGAGAAGTTTGAAGACAACGCGCTACCGTGGGACAGCATTAAAGCGGCCAGCTACACCAAGAGCGGCGATCTGAAGGCGCTGATTAGCGCGCTGAATGAGCACCATCAGGAGCGCATTGCCAAAGATCCTGAGTTCCAGTATGTCGCGCAAGATATCGCCCGTTACAACGCGATGAAGGATAAGCGCAATCTCGTCTCGCTCAACCTCGTTCAGCGCGAGAAAGAAAATGACGATGATGAAGCGATGCGCCTGAATCGGATTAACGATCGACTGGCGAAAGAAGGTAAGAAACCGCTCAAAACATTGGAAGATCTGCCGAAAGATTATCAGGCTCCCGATCCTTATCTGGATGAGACGGTAAAAATCGCTAATGATTTAGCGCAGGAACAGAAAGAGTAATACGCTACGATCGGTGAGATTGAAATCATCAAGCGCCCTGTGGGTTATCCGACAGGGCGCTTTATTTTTTATGTGCTGGCTTTGCGTGAGACAGAATAGCCGCGCTGTACCGTAAATCGCACATTAACGAATTTTGGTTGGCGAACAGCCAAAACGGGCTTTAAACCGCTCGGAAAAACGTGCCGAAGATTGATACCCACAGGCCTCTGCCAGACGCTGAATACTCCATGACGTCGTCTGTACCAGCATCATCGCATGTTGCAAGCGCGTTTCCAGCAACAGCACGTCAAAACGAGTTTGCTCGGCAGATAATCTGCGGCGCAGCGTGGCCTCACTCATTGCCAGCAGGCGGCCAGCATACTGCGCTGTCCAGTGGCGATCCGGCTCCTCGCTGATAAGCATGCGCAGTTGGGTGGAAATGCCGGGCAGCGGCGGCGTACCAAAATGGTATCCCCGCTCTGACAGCGCCAGCAGCATATCCATTAACCGAAGTTCGAGGCGTGATGCCGTGAGCGTGTTATCTGTAATCCCTCCAACCAGATGCTGCAATGTCCTGATGAGGTCATCATCCAGTGCGAGAGGCGTGAAGGGGGACGGGCGCAGCACGGGAGCTATTTCATCAGGATAATGACGATGAAAACGTGCTAAAAGCGTGGATGAAAACGTCAGAAAGAGTGACCGAAAGACGGCATTATGACCGCCGGGGGTTTTTGTCAGATCGGCATTGGCATCCGGCGTAATCAGACAAAGCTGCGACGGTGTGTCAATAACCGTTGTTTCGCTTTGCTCGCGGATAGTCAGTTGACCAGAGAGAACCAGCAGAAGCGTAGCTTCATAGAAAGGGAAGCGTGGGGTCTGCTGCGCGGTACGCAAGTAAGGTTGCGCTAGTGCGCACAGGCCATAACGCTGGATCGGCTGGCCTGATGGCAATATCCAGTCAGCCTCTGTACTGAGAGGCTGATAACTGGGGCATAAGGCGGTCACACGTATAGCCCATCATTCCCAGAACTTGTTATTCTCATAACAGTGTGGGATTGAGCGTATACAGTCCGGTGAGTTTGGCTTCCGCCAATACTGGCACGTTAGCCAGCGCAGCACGGACATTTGCCCCGTTAAGTTCGCCTTCTATCGCCAAAGCAGGCGTTGCGAGGGCATAAAGGGTGAAGATGTAATGATGGGTGAGAGTATCGTTCCACGGTGGGCAGGGGCCATCATAGCCAAAATAGGTGCCTTTCATCTGCTCGTCGCTGGCAAACCAGGCGGTGTAATCGTTAATACCATGACGGAGTCCGTCAGGTGCAGTCGGACCGGATTTCCCTCGTGGGGTAATGCCTTCAGAATGTGAAGCGGCGGGAATTTCACTGACGCTGGCCGGAATATCCAATAATAGCCAATGATGGAAATCAACGCGTGGCAAAGAGGCGCTCACCTCGCGACCTTCCTGATTCACATCATCCCCCCGGCTGGGTACATCAGGATCGTGACAGATCAACACAAAAGACTGTGTTCCTTGCGGTGCGCCACGCCAGCCAAGGTGAGGGTTGTGGTTAGAAGACAGTGCAAGATGCGCCTGTTCATCCGGTACGGCAAAGGCGAACTGGCCGGGGATAGCGTCACCGTCCTGAAAACTGTGGCTAAAGAGTTGTAACATGGTGGTGCTCCTTATGGTGATTCTGATGAGTGTGGAATCATTATAGAATAAGCAACACGCCATTATTTTCCTAATCCCGTCAGAATAATGCTTTTGGCTGTCAATTTGATGGCTTGTGATGCTGTGAAGCAATAAGGTTTCTAAAGCTGTCGATAAAATTATCTGTGAAATTAAAACGGTGGTAATGGAATAGAAGAGTAAAGCGTTTGCGCCAGGGACAAAAACGTCAGGAACGTTTTTGAACGTCGCGAGCGGCGGCCCTGAAAGGGTGAATCTCAGGGATGAGATTCATACCTGCGCAAACCGAGCGTACAAGGACGTTTTCACAGCGTCTTTACGATCTATCCATTACCACCGCTCGCCAGGTGATAATGGACGCTGTTGTGATTAATCGCGATTAACGACCCGCTTTGAGCTGCTGGAAATAGGTTTCGTACAGCGTGCTGGCGCTGCCAACGTCGTTCTGCCACTCGCCTTTGGCGATAGTGTCGTCATCCGGATACAGCGTTTTGTCTCCTGAAACCTCCGGCGGCAGTAATTTTTTCGCTGCCAGATTTGGCGTTGGATAACCGATGGTTTCCGCCACCTGTGCGGCGACTTCCGGGCGTAGCAGGAAGTCGATGAGCTTCATCGCGCCGTCAACGTTTTTGGCGTTGGCCGGAATCGCCAGACTGTCCATCCAGAAGATGCCGCCTTCTTTTGGCCAGATAACCTCCAGCGGTGTGCCCGCCTGACGCGCGACGTAAGCCGAGCCGTTCCATACCATACCCAGATTCACTTCACCCTCGATGAACGGGTTACCGGGGTTGTCCGAGTTGAAGGTCAGCACGTTCGGCATCAGGGCTTGCAGTTCTTTATAGGCTGCTTCGATCTCTTTGGGGTCGGTGGTGTTGGCGGAGTAACCCAGCTTACGCAGGGCAATTTGGAACACCTCACGCGCGTCGTCCGTCAACAGCAGGCTGTTTTTGTACTTCACATCCCACAAATCGGCCCAGCCAGTGACGCTGGCGGGGTCGATAACGTCATGATTGATGCCAATTGCCGTCGCCCCCCAGATATAGGGAACCGAGTAGTCGTTGTTCGGATCGAAGGATTTGTGCAGCAGGTTCGGATCGAGGTTATGGAAATTGCTGAGCTTGCGGGTATCAATCTTTTGCAGCATACCTTCTTTGCTCATTTTGGAAATAAAATAGGTTGACGGTACGACCAGATCGTAAGCGCCATCCTTATAGGTTTTTAGCTTGGCATACATACTCTCGTTGGATTCATAGGTGGAGTAAATCACCTTGATACCCGTTTCTTTGGTGAACTGCTCCAACAGGCCCGGCGGTACGTATTCGGTCCAGTTATAGAAATAGAGCGTTTTGCCATCGTTAGCGTTGGCGGTGCTGATGCCAAACGCCAGCGCGCAGGCTGCCAGTAGGTGTGGCCACGTTTTCATTATGTTTACCTCCTTACAGGTCCCAAAGGAAATACCCACTGATATCAGCAGATATGAAAATAACAGTATTCATCGCGCAAGCGGCCGCCTTATTTTCCGGTGCGGTCGCGTAAAATCAGTTGGCTACTGAGCACCAGCACGAGCGACAGAATAAGTAAAATCGTCGCCAGCGCGTTGACTTCAGGGGAGACGCCGACCTTCACCATCGAGTAAATCTTCAACGGCAGAATTTCATACGCCGGTCCGGTGACAAACGAGGACACCACCACGTCATCCATTGACAGCGTGAAGCTGAGTAGCCAACTGGCCGCCACGGCTGGCATGGCCAGCGGGAGAATAATTTTACGCAGGATAATCACTTCGCTGGCGCCCAAATCACGCGCGGCTTCCAGCATCCGTACGTCAAACCCTTTCAGACGCGAATAGACGGTCACGACCACGAACGGCAGGCAGAACGTGATGTGGGAAAACAGCAGCGACCAGAATCCCAGCGAGATGCCTAGCAGCATGAACAGCACCAGCAGCGAGATCGCCATCACGATATCCGGTGACATCATCACCACGAATAGCATACCGCCGACGAACGGCTTGCCGCGAAAGCGGTAGCGGTACAACGCAACGGCCGTCAGGGAACCGATCAGCGTGGCGAAGGTCGCCGAAAACACGGCCATCGTCAGCGAGTGCTGTGCAGCCTGAAGCAGGCTATCGTTGTTCATCAGCAGCCGATACCAGTCCAGCGTAAATCCCTGCCAGTTGATGCCAAAACGCGCCTGATTAAACGAATTCACGATCAAAATGACGATCGGGATGTAGAGGTAAGCATAAATGATGGACATCAATCCACCGCGGAGTAAACGTCCGATCATTCCAGCTCTCCTTTTTTGTTCAGCAGGCGAGCAGTGCGGTAGTAGATAAACAGCAGCACGCCCATGATCAGCGTCAGACAGATACTGGTGGCGGCACCAAACGGCCAATCGCGGATATTGAGGAACTGGCTTTTAATGACGTTACCGATCAGCAAATTCTTGGCACCGCCCATCAGGTCGGCGACGAAAAATAGCCCCATGGCTGGCAGCAGCACCAGCAGGCACCCCGCGATAATCCCCGGCATGGTGAGCGGGATCACCACGCGAATAAAGGCTTGCCATTTAGTGGCGCCGAGATCGCGGGCGGCTTCAAGGTAGGCTTTATCCAGCTTTTCAATGCTGGAGTAGAGCGGTAGCACCATGAAAGGCAGCAGGATATAAATCAGGCCAAGAATCACGGCTTCCGAGGTGTACATCATCCGCAGCGGTGTATCGATAAGGCCAGTCCAGAGCAGAAACTCATTCAGATGACCGCGTGTGCTAAGAAAGATTTTCAGCCCGTAAATGCGGATCAGCGAGTTGGTCCAAAACGGCACAATCAGCAGAAACAGCATCAGCGGCTGAATTTTTTTCGGTAAGCGTGCCAGAATAAAGGCAAACGGATAGCCCAGCAGCAGGCAGCAGAGCGTGGCGATAACGGCCATATTCAGCGAATGCAGCAGGACAGAAGCATAAAGCGGATCGGCCAGCCGCGTATAATTTTCCAGCGTGAAGATCAGGCTGACGAAATGCGTGTCATCGCGCGTCAGAAAACTGGTTGCGATGATCATCAGGTTAGGCAGGAAAACAAACAGCACCAGCCAGGCAACGATGAGGGTGATAATGGTGTTTTGAAAGCGTTTACGCGACTTCTTCATCGTGCAGGACGACCTCCCAACTTTCCACCCAAGTGACGTCGACTTTCTGGTTGAGTGAATGATCGAAGTCAGGATCGTCTTCGTTAAAGAACTCGCTGACCATGACCATCTTGCCGTTTTCCAACTCAATGTTGGATTCCAGCGTCATGCCTTTATAGTTGCGTTCACGCACGTAACCCACCATCCCTTCCGTTGGCATGCCGTCGCCCAGCTCCTCGACACGTAAATCTTCCGGTCGTAGGAGCACGTTGAGGTGCTGGCCGACGGTGACCGGAAAGTTGACGGTGATCGTACACTCATGGCCCTCCACCTGAGCGCGCACCCGCTGGTTGTCTAGCCGTTCCAGCACGATGGCATCAAAGATATTGATCTCACCGATAAAGCTGGCGACGAACAGGTTTTTCGGCTCTTCATAGATTTCACGCGGCGTGCCGTCTTGCTCAATGCGTCCATCGCGCATCACCACGATGCGATCGGACATCGTCAGCGCTTCTTCCTGATCGTGGGTGACGAAAATAAAGGTGATACCCAGTTTGCGTTGCAGCGCCTTCAGCTCGTTTTGCATTTGTTTGCGCAGTTTATAATCGAGCGCAGACAGGGATTCATCCAGCAGCAGTACTTTCGGCTGATTGACGACGGCACGGGCGATGGCCACTCGCTGTTGCTGACCGCCGGAGAGTTGGTGTGGGCGACGCTGCGCCAAATCTTCCAACTGCACCATTTTCAGTGCTTCCATCACGCGTGGTGCAATATCCGCAGCGGGTGTTTTCTGCATGCGCAAACCAAATGCCACGTTCTCAAACACGCTGAGATGGGGGAATAGGGCGTAGCTTTGAAATACGGTATTAACGTGTCGCTGTTCGGCGGGCTGGTGGGTAATATCCTGCTTTTCCAGCATAATGTTGCCGCTATCGACCGTTTCCAGACCCGCAATCAGGCGCAATACGGTGGTTTTGCCACAGCCGGATGGCCCGAGAATGGTCAGAAACTCACCGTTATTAATGGTGAGATTAAAATGCGAGATGATGTCTTTGCCATCAAAGCCTTTATGGACGTTGAGCAATTCAACGACCGGCACAGCCAGAGAGTTTTCTTTCATTGCGGTATAGATCTATTTCCTGATTTGGCCGAACAACGGTATCTCTGTTGCGATCGACCAAGGGTTATCACCTTTTAGACAGCGTGCGCAGTTAAGGGCGGCATTTTACGGGAAACACTTCCTAACGCCAACTTGTGTGACTTCACATCCTGCCGATGGCGGTGGGAATGGTGGCGATCAGCCAGTGAATTAACAAGCATGTTTCTTGATTGTTACCTGATTTGTACACTCTTCGTGACACGTCTGCGGCTTTTTGGCCTGAATTCTGGTCTTGAGGTTTGTTAAATCGGAAAAAAACTGACTTGACGCAATATCTACCGGGATAGCCCTATCCATAATGCTTTTCAGAGTTCAGGGGGCATAAATAAGATGGATAAATTACTCGACAGATTTTTGACCTATGTTTCGTTTGATACACAGTCTAAATCCGGTGTCCGGCAGGTGCCGAGTACCGATGGCCAGATGAAGCTGGCGCGTGCGTTGCAGCAGGAGTTGCTCGAACTGGGATTTGAACAGATCGTGCTGAGCAAACACGGCTGCCTGATGGCGACGCTTCCGGCGAACGTTGCCTGGCCAGTACCTGCCATCGGCTTTCTTTCACATATGGATACGTCGCCGGATTTTAGCGGCAAAAACGTTAACCCGCAGATTCTGGAAAACTATCGCGGCGGCGATATCGCTTTAGGCGTGGGAGATGAAGTGCTGTCACCCGTCATGTTCCCGGTGTTACATCAGCTCTTGGGGAATACGCTGATTACGACAGATGGCAAAACGCTGCTGGGGGCGGATGATAAAGCGGGGATTGCGGAAATTATTACCGCCATGGTGCGTCTGAAAAAAAACCAGCTACCGCATGGCGATATCCGTATTGCCTTTACGCCTGATGAAGAGATTGGTAAGGGCGCGCAATTTTTTGATGTCAACGCTTTTAATGCGCAGTGGGCCTATACCGTGGACGGCGGCGGTGTTGGCGAACTGGAGTATGAGAACTTTAATGCCGCCTCGGTTCAGGTGAAAATCGTCGGTAACAATGTTCACCCCGGTAGTGCCAAAGGGGTGATGGTGAACGCGCTGACGCTGGCCTCGCGCTATCATCAGCATGTGCCGGAGAGTGAATCACCGGAGCAGACGGACGGCTATCAGGGGTTCTATCATCTTCACACTATGAAAGGTTCTGTGGAGCGTGCCGATTTGCACTATATCGTACGGGATTTCGACCGTAATGGCTTTGAACAGCGTAAACAAACGATGCTGGATATTGCGGAAACGGTCGGCGCGGGGCTGCATCCAGATTGCTACATTGAAGTCACGCTCACCGATACCTATTACAACATGCGTGAGCAGGTTGAGCAGCATCCGCATATTATCGCGCTGGCACAGCAGGCGATGCAGGACTGCGACATCGAAACGAATATGAAGCCAATTCGCGGCGGTACTGATGGCGCACATCTATCATTTCAGGGGCTACCGTGCCCAAATCTGTTTACCGGTGGCTACAACTATCACGGCAAACATGAATTTGTCACGCTGGAAGGAATGGAAAAGGCGGTTTCTGTAATTATGCGTATTGCAGAACTGACGGCGCTGCGTGCGAAGCCGTAAGTGTTTCCATTTTTCAGAGATGAATAAGGCGGGACATTCCCGCCTTATCTTTGTACTAATAATGATTCAAGTTTGGCCTTAATCCGCAAAGTACCAATAACCGCTGTTAATCAGTACGGTAAGCTGCGCGAGGAAAGAGGGATCTTCCAATGCGTCACCCAGCCGTTCCGCATCAATAGTCGGGTGCTCAGCCAACGCAAACAGCGCCGCCTTATGCGTGCTGTTCACTTTCTCCCCGTTAACGAAGCAGCTATCCCCAACGCAGATGACCCGCAGGCCGCCTAAACGACGCAGTGGTTCACCCTGTTGCAAATACTCATACACTTCACCGGCCTGATAAGGCGGTTCTGGTGGTGAGAGGTCAAGTTCATGACGAGATTGAGAAATAAATTCACCAAACCAGTTCTGGAAATGCTCCGGCTGCTGCACCAGATCCAACATCATTTTTTGCAGCGCATCCAACTCCTGCGGCAGCACACTGGCGATATGCGCACGGGGGGGGATATCGGGATCGCTATAACGATGGCTACCGAGTTCACGCGAAAGCACATAATCCGCAAAGCCGCTGACCAATTCGCGGGTGTTTGGCGCACGGAAACCGACGGAGTAGTTCAGCGCGTTTTCCAGAGAATAGCCTTCGTGCGGGAAACCCGGTGGAATATAGATGATATCACCCGGCTCCAGCTCTTCATCAATAATGGCATCAAACGGATCGACCTGAAGCAGGTCGGGATGCGGGCAATGCTGTTTCATCGGTATTTTTTCACCGATGCGCCAGCGGCGACGTCCTGTTCCCTGAATGATGAAAACATCGTATTGATCCAGATGCGGCCCTACGCCACCACCGGGAACAGAAAACGAAATCATCAAGTCATCGGTGCGCCAGTCTGGCAGTTTTCTAAATGGCTGCATCAACGCGGAAGAAGGTTCATGCCAGTGATCAACGGCTTGTACCAACAGCGACCAGTTACTTTCCCCCAGATGGTCGTAGCTCTCGAAAGGACCGTGGCTCACCTGCCAGCGACCATTTTGATGGCTGACCAATCGGCTATCTATCTCATTTTCCAGAGCCAGACCGGCAAGTTCGTCTGGGGAGATCGGGTCAATAAAATTCGTGAAACCGCCTTTGATCAGGAGAGGACGTTTTTGCCAGTAGTTCGCTAAAAAATCCTGCCAGTCGAGATTGAGCTGATAGTCCATACTGTTTCCAGAAACTCGTTTTTGAGGAAATGACTGTTCTTTAAGATATGATTTTTTGAAATAATCAGTATCTTAAAACAATCCGTATTGTGGCGATAAGTATAGCGGAAAGCACTGCGTGCTGTACCGCCTTTCACCCCTCATTCTGGCTCAGGTTTTGGCGGGGAAAGATGGCTTCGACGCGCGCACCACCCAGTGCGCTGTCGCTGATCAGAATTTTGCCCTGATATTGCTCGATAATTTCGGCGGCGACGGCCAGGCCGATACCTTGTCCGGGACGCATACGGTCAGCGCGTTGCCCACGCAGGAAAATCATTTCACGCTTACTCTCGGGGATGCCGGGGCCATCATCATCGATAATCAGATGCAGTTTGTGATCGGAGTATTGCACGCTAATTTCGACAAACTCCAGACAGTATTTACAGGCGTTATCAAGAATATTGCCCAGTACTTCCATAAAATCATTCTTCTCACCCACGAAGGTGAGCTCAGGGGGGATGTCGAGTGTTAACACGACGCCCTTGCGCTGGTACACCTTGTTTAACGCAGAACACAAGCCATCCAGCAGCGCCGGAACCGAGTGGACTTCGCGTATCAGTAAGTTATGTTCGGAACGCACGCTAGCGCGATGCAGATAATAACCAATCTGCTGCGAGATGCGGCTGATCTGAGCCAACATAATAGGTTCCGCCTGATCGATGGTGATTTCTTTGCCTGTACGCAGCGCACGTAACGTGGTCTGTAAAACCGCCAGCGGCGTTTTCAGGCTATGGGTGAGGTCAGTGAGCGTCGTGCGGTACTTGTGATAGCGCTGGCGTTCATTGTTCAGCAGGATATTCAGGTTTTTCACCAAACTGAACAACTCGCGCGGCGGATTTTCATCCAGTTGATCGCGTGTACCTTTTTCCAGCTCCGCGATCTGTTTTACCAAATGCTGAATAGGGCGCAGACTCCAGTGAGCGCCTAACCAAAGCAGAGGCAGCGCCAGCAGAAGGTTGGCGATCAACACGTAGCTGAACCACTCCCACACCACGTCTTCCTGTTGCAGTTCCTGTGGAATACGGTCAACCACCACAATGGTGATGGAGGGGAGGCGATCGGTTTTCGGGTAAACGTTCACGGCGATGGAGTGTGTGAGCGTATTGCTATGTGCGCCATTTAGCGTTCGCAGACTGCCCAGCAGTAAGGTATTGCCTGTGAGTACCGCGCTGCTGGTATCGGCATCGGTATCTAATTCGTGGTAGGCTGTCTTATTCAGCCATTCCGGCTTGATGAGCGCTTCCAACTCGGGAACGTGCTTTTCACGCCAGAGCATGTTGCCATGCTCATCGTATATCAACACCAGTGTAGGAAAGTTGATGTCAACATCGGGAGGCGTAACGATAGTCAACTGGCTGTCTCGCCACTGCGCGAGGCTGTAATAGAGATTACTTTCACCGCGTAGCAGGCGGAATGAAGTTTTGTCGAAGTTGACGCTGTAGCCGATAATGGCGACGATGCCATAGGCTAACGACAATGCCAGTACGATGGCCGCTGTCGCTAATAAAAAACGAATGCGAAGTGAAAAAGGCAGCCTCTTATCACTCATGCTGAACCTGAAGGCGTATCAATATCAAAACGATACCCTTGCCCGCGTACCGTGGTAATGACATCGGAGGCATTCGCCTGCTGAATTTTTTTACGTAATCGGCCCATTAGCACATCAATGGTATGACTTTCCCGTAACTCTGCATCCGGGTACAACTGCAACATCAGCGACTCTTTGCTAACGACTTTACTTTTATTACGAATTAATGTTTCGATAATCGTGTATTCAAATGCGGTGAGCTTGATAGGCATATCGTGGATCACCAACTCGCGGCGTGATAAATCGATCTCAAAGGGCGGCAGGCTGATGATTTGCGATGCCAGACCACTGTTGCGTCGCATCAGTGCCTGCAACCGCGCCACCACTTCTTCCATATGAAACGGTTTGGTGACGTAATCGTCTGCACCAGCTTCCAGCACCGCCACTTTGTCCTGCCAGCTTTCACGCGCGGTTAACACCAGAATAGGGAGCTTAATCTGATGGGCGCGCCAGCGGCGAATCATGCTCATGCCGTCTTCATCGGGCAAGCCGAGGTCGACAATCGCGATGTCCGGGGTATTTTCATGCAGAAAATAATCTGCTTCTTTGGCGTCAGACGCCGCGTCAACCTGATGACCCATTTCGTTCATCTGAACGGTTAAATGGTGACGCAGTAATACATTATCTTCAACGACCAGAATCCGCATCGTTATATCCTCTGCCGAATAGAAAGAGTATTCGAAACATGTTTATGCACGCTATTTTTCGCCCCGCGTATCTACATTATACGCAGAGAGAATCCTTTATTTTATGTGCTAAATTATCCACAGATAGGATAAACCGGATATAAACAGTCTGGAAATCGCAGGGAATTAGAGAAATGGCGGGCAGGGCGCCCGCCAGAAAAAGTACACTATCGCGTTTGAGAACCGTTATTTCAGGTCATCGACCATCGCGATAGCACGGCCAATATAGTTGCCTGGCGTCATCGCTTTCAGGCGCGTTTTTTCTGCCTCTGGCAATGCTAGGCCATCAATAAACGCCTGAATACCCGCTGCATCAACGCGTTTGCCGCGCGTCAGTTCTTTCAGCTTCTCATACGGTTTTTCGATCCCGTAACGGCGCATGACCGTCTGGATCGGTTCTGCCAACACTTCCCAGTTGTGATCCAGTTCATCAGCCAGACGATCGCGGTTCACTTCCAGTTTGCTGATGCCTTTCATGGTGGCCTGATAGGCAATCAGCGCATAGCCCACGCCCACGCCCAGATTACGCAGCACGGTAGAGTCGGTGAGGTCACGCTGCCAGCGAGACACGGGTAGTTTGCTGGCCAAATGCGCCAGTACGGCGTTCGCCAGCCCCAGATTTCCTTCTGAATTTTCGAAGTCAATCGGGTTAACTTTATGTGGCATGGTGGAGGAGCCGATTTCACCCGCAATGGTTTTCTGTTTGAAGTGATTCAGCGCAATGTAGCCCCAAATATCACGATCAAAGTCGATCAAAATGGTGTTGAAACGCGCGATGCAGTCGAATAGCTCAGCAATGTAATCGTGCGGTTCGATCTGTGTGGTGTACGGGTTCCAGTTAATGCCCAGCGAGGTGACAAAACTTTCGCTGAACTGATGCCAGTCCACTTCCGGATAGGCAGCCAGATGAGCGTTATAGTTACCGACGGCACCATTAATTTTGCCTAGAACCTCAACCTGTTGCAGTTGGTGATATTGGCGCTCCATACGGTAAGCTACGTTAGCGAACTCTTTACCGATGGTCGATGGCGTGGCGGGCTGACCGTGCGTACGAGAAAGCAGCGGGATATCACGGTATTCCTGTGCCAGCGTTTTCAGTGCATCAATAATTTGACGCCAGTGCGGCAGGATGACGTCGCGACGAGCCGTATCCAGCATCAACGCGTGAGACAGGTTGTTGATGTCTTCTGACGTACAGGCGAAGTGAATGAACTCGTTGACGGCGTGCAGCGCAGGGATTGCGGCCACTTTTTCTTTCAGGAAGTACTCAACGGCTTTCACGTCGTGGTTGGTGGTACGCTCGATCGTTTTAATGCGCGTCGCATCTTCTTCACTGAATTCGGCGACAATTTTATCAAGGAAAGCGTTTGCGTCAGCGTTAAATGCAGGAACTTCCTGGATCTCTGCACAGGCTGCCAGTTTTTGCAGCCAACGTACTTCAACCTGCACACGGAATTTCAGCAAACCGAATTCGCTGAAAATGGTGCGCAACGTGCTGACTTTATCGCCGTAGCGTCCATCAATAGGGGAAACGGCGGTCAGTGAGGATAATTCCATCGCAAGCAACTCCTGAGATTGGTTTCAATAACAATTGGTTTCAACAACAATTAGTTTCATAACACTCGACTTTTATGACGCTGGCCTGAGTCGTGCCAGCGTCAGCCATCATGGCAAGAATACCATCAAACGGATGGGCAACGCGCCAATATCTGTTTTGCTTCTTTGACCAGCTTGCTGCGTGAGAACATGAGCTGTAAGCGCCCCCCGCCAATTTGTTGCCAGAGCACCGCAGAGCGGATGCCAGCCAGCAGCACGGCACGCACTTTAGCCTGTACCTGACTGTTTTTCAGCACGTCCGGTGACCCAGTAACCTGAATACGTGGCCCCAGCGTACTGATGACATCCACATAAATTGCGGCCAATGCGCTAACAATCGTGTCGGAGAGCAGTTCAAAATGCTCCAGTTGGCGCTCCAACTGCCCGATGCGTTTGCCCAATTCGTCAAGCGCGGCAGACTTTGTATTTAGCTTACGTTCTAACGCAATCAGACTGAACGCATAACGCGAGAGTTCCGCCCCTGGGCCTTTCGTACTCGTGTTGAGAATACCCAGTAGCGTTTCCAGCCCAACTTTCAGGTTTTGCTCGTCATTGCCGTAAACGGACAGAGTGGACACCGGATTGAGGTTTAAAACGCTGTTCAGCGAGGTATGCAGCACTGCGTTATTGCAGTTTCCCGTATGGGCTAACTGCTGGACGACGTGTGCTGACTGACAAACGCCTGCTAGTGCTAGCGTGATTTCATAATAATTCTTAGCCACGGTTACTCCTGTAAGCGTTCTTCAATGATGCCGCCACCAAGGCAAACGTTGTCCAAATAAAAAACAGCGGATTGACCTGGCGTGACCGCGGCGACGGGTTCATCAAAACGCACAGTGATGCGATCGTCGTCAAGCGGAGTGACGGTACAGGGAATATCCGCCTGACGGTAGCGGGTTTTTACCGTACAACGTAATTCGGCGGTTAACGGCTGACGATCAACCCAGTGTAGCTGTTGTGCAATTAAACCGTATGACATCAGACGAGGGTGTTCATGGCCCTGCGCGACATACAAAATATTGTTAGCGACATCCTTATCCACCACGTACCAGGGATCGTCGCCGCCGTCTTTAACACCGCCAATGCCCAGCCCTTTGCGTTGCCCCAGCGTGTGGTACATCAGACCCTGATGCTGTCCCATCGGTTTGTTATCATCGACGGACAAAATTGGCCCCGGCTGTGCAGGTAAGTAGCGTGCCAGGAAATCCGTGAATTTGCGCTCGCCGATGAAGCAGATACCCGTAGAGTCTTTCTTTTTGGCGGTTGCCAGTTCGAGTTCTTCAGCAATTTTACGCACCTGCGGCTTTTCCAACTCGCCGACCGGGAACAGACTCTGGGCAATTTGTTCATGGCTTAGCGTATAAAGAAAATAGCTCTGGTCTTTGTTGCCGTCCATGCCGCGCAATAAACGGCTTTTACCGTCAACATCGTGACGACGGACATAGTGGCCGGTCGCGATATAATCCGCCCCGAGATCTTCGGCAGCAAATTCCAGGAAGGCTTTGAATTTGATTTCTTTATTGCACAGAATATCGGGATTGGGGGTGCGGCCCGCTTTATATTCTTCAAGGAAGAGCTCAAAAACGTTGTCCCAATATTCAGCGGCAAAGTTAACGGTATGTAATTCAATACCCAGCTTGTCGCAAACCGCCTGCGCATCGGCAAGGTCAGTGGCCGCTGAGCAATATTCCGTGTCGTCGTCCTCTTCCCAATTCTTCATGAACAGGCCTTCAACATGATAGCCCTGTTGCTGTAACAGGTAAGCGGAAACGGAGGAATCAACACCGCCGGACATACCGACAATCACTTTTTTCTGGCTGTTATCTGACATGAAAGTCTCACGAACTGAAATTTACTGACGCATTGATGCGAAAAACAAGCGGCGTATTTTAGCATGTTGAGCCAAGGGCTGCATCGCTATTCCTGTCATGCGGGGGTAGCTCGCTGACGGCAGGGATAGTAAGAAGCTAAAATGGCCAGTTAAACGCGCCCAGAATGGTGAGCGGATAGCGCTCGGGCCGCTGGTAGCAGCGAATACTTTCGGCCACCAGCGGCGAACGGAGCTGATGAGAATGTAGAATTTCCTCGGCGCTCAGCCAGTGGCAGCACTCGATGTCGCTGTCGTGCGGCTGGGTGTCGACCCTTGCAGGCAGGTCGAGTGCGAAACAAAAGCGTAGAAACGGTGTACTGTCAGGCGCGATCCATTGGTGCAGATGCAAGAAACTTTGCGGTGCGGCCTGAATGCCCGTTTCTTCCCATAATTCACGGCTCGCTGCCTGAATCAGCGTTTCGTCAGCTTCCAGATGGCCTGCGGGCTGGTTCCACAGTAATTTGTCATTAATCCGTTCTTCGACGACCAGAAAATGGTTTTCGGCCTGAACCACACAGGCGACTGTCACATGAGGCTTAAACATCCGCTATCTCCTTCCATTCTCCCGGTAACAGGTTTTCCAAGGTTTGATTGGCCATGCCGTATCGAATCAGGCGCAGGGTAGGATACCCGATATTCGCGGTCATACGACGGACTTGCCGGTTACGCCCTTCATACAGCGTGATTTTCAGCCAACAATCAGGAATGCTTTTGCGTTCACGTATGGGCGGGTTACGTGGCCACAGCCAGACGGGTTCCGGTACGATCTCCGCTCCTGCGGGCAGCGTTTTGCCATCATTCAGTTCGAGACCGGTACGAAAGCGCGTGAGAGCCGCGTCGTCAGGAATCCCTTCAACTTGAACATAGTAAATTTTGGCCGTTTTTTGCGTTGGCTGGGTCAGGCGCGCCTGAAGTTTGCCGTCATTAGTGAGAATCATCAGACCTTCGCTGTCGCGATCCAGACGACCTGCGGCATAAACATCGCTAACCGGAATGTAATCTTTCAGCGTGCGGCGTCCCGCTTCATCAGTAAATTGCGGCAAGACATCGAAGGGCTTATTGAACAAAACGATTCGGCGCGGCACATCGTCAGGCTGCCTTTTTCTTGCCGACTGTGAGCTGAATCGTTTAACTTTGTGATTTTTAACAGGGAATTTATTCATCATCTTTATAGTTGCGGAAAACAGAAGCATTATACTCGAAATGGTTTACGATTGGCGCGGGCTAAATATTCAAGTAGTATTGACACGCATCTTACAAGTCATTAACAAAATTGCGCTCGAAGGAGAGGTTAATGGAAAGCAAAGTAGTTGTACCGACAGAAGGTCAGAAAATCACGGTTGATGCTCAGGGCAAACTGGTTGTTCCTAACAATCCGGTCATTCCGTTTATCGAAGGTGACGGCATTGGTATTGATGTCACGCCAGCCATGATCAACGTCGTGGACGCCGCTGTGAAGAAAGCCTATCAGGGCAAGCGCGCGATTTCCTGGATGGAAATCTATACGGGTGAAAAATCCACGCAAATCTATGGTAAAGACGTTTGGCTGCCAGACGAGACGCTGGATTTGATCCGTGAATACCGTGTAGCGATTAAAGGCCCGCTGACAACGCCAGTTGGTGGTGGGATCCGTTCTCTGAACGTCGCGCTGCGCCAGCAGTTGGATCTGTATGTTTGCCTACGTCCGGTACGCTACTACGAAGGTACACCTAGCCCGGTTAAACAGCCTGAACTGACCGACATGGTGATCTTCCGCGAAAACGCCGAAGACATTTATGCTGGTATCGAGTGGAAAGCGGGTTCCGCTGAAGCAGACAAAGTGATCAAATTCCTGCGCGAAGAAATGGGCGTTAACAAAATCCGTTTCCCCGAGCAGTGTGGTATCGGCATTAAACCGTGTTCTGAAGAAGGCACCAAACGTCTGGTTCGCGCCGCGATTGAATACGCCATCACCAACGACCGTGATTCTGTGACGCTGGTGCACAAAGGCAACATCATGAAATTCACCGAAGGGGCGTTTAAAGACTGGGGCTACCAGCTCGCGCGCGAAGAATTCGGCGGTGAACTGATCGACGGCGGCCCGTGGGTGAAAATCAAGAACCCGAACACGGGCAAAGAGATCGTGGTAAAAGACGTCATCGCCGATGCATTCCTGCAACAAATCCTGCTGCGCCCTGCTGAATATGACGTCATCGCCTGTATGAACCTGAACGGTGACTATATTTCCGATGCGTTGGCGGCACAGGTTGGTGGTATCGGTATTGCTCCGGGGGCGAATATCGGTGACGAATGCGCACTGTTTGAAGCCACGCACGGTACAGCACCGAAATACGCTGGTCAGGATAAAGTGAACCCCGGTTCCGTTATTCTGTCGGCTGAAATGATGCTGCGTCACCTGCAATGGTTCGAAGCGGCTGACCTGATTGTTAAGGGAATGGAAGGCGCAATCAAGAATAAGACCGTGACTTACGATTTCGAACGTCTGATGGAAGGCGCTAAGCTACGGAAATGTAGTGAGTTTGCGCAGGATATTATCGATAATATGTAATCTCTCTGTTATCGCATTGATCGGCGGGGGCGCTTTGCTCTCGCTGATTTTTAACATCAAAAAAAGCATTCAGTAAAATCTCAGTAAAATTCCTCAGTAAAATAGAGTGAAAAATCACCACATTCATGGTGAGAGGCTATCATGTTTTAATCTGAATTGTTACCCAATCTTTACCGCGATCATCGTTATAGCTATCTGTCTGCTGCTGTGATTTATGTCCCAGAAGCATTCGAGTATCAACGTCACCTTGCTCCCTATAAAGCCGCTCTGCTAATGACCGCTGTTCGTGAAATGTCGGCGGTGTACCGTTTTCCCACACAAGCGCCGTCTTATCCCTAGCAGCACTGAATCGCATTGTAATAGTTCTGGATGCCACGGCAGCGCCACGCTCTGCTTGTGAGGTTGAGCGAAAGAAGTGAACCAGATGAGGACTGACAACGTAATCTCTGCACCGTGCAATGACATCGCGCAGCGTCCATCCTGTGGCATTGGATTTCAGTGATAGTGGGATGGCAACCCGGGCACCTGTTTTCTCTTGAACAACATGCAGGTGGTCATCCCAGATATCTGAAAATTTCATATTGGCAATATCCCCTAAGCGTCGAGCCGTCACCAGAGCCAGTAGCATGGCGTTCCCCATGTATTGATGCTGAGCATCGGCCACATCAAAAATGGCCTGCCATTCATCCAAATCCAAACGCTGGCGCTGAATTTTTTTACGTGGCTGCTTGGTGGCAAGTGCAGGGTTATAACCAGGAGGAACTTCACCAGCATGCTGCGCCTCTTTGAAAACATCAATGAGGACGGAGCGAACTACCTGTGCCATGCGTGATTGTCCGTTAGCTTTGTAGTCATCTAAAATTTCTGCAATATCTTTAGCCCCTACCTCCGTGAGTAATTTCATTCCCGCGTGCTGATTAAATAAAGATATGGGTTTATTACGTTGTTTGTGAGTATTGAACTTGATATCGCCTGATTTCAGCCTCTCATCTTGAATCGTTTTATATTTCTCCAGCCAGCCGCTTACGGTTATACCTTTCCCTGAAATTGCCATAGTGCGTTCACGGATAGCAAATGCCTGCTTCACCTGCTGTTCGCTAATTCGGAGGTTGGCTTCTATTGCGATTGCGGTAGCGTCAGCCTCATTCGTTCCAAGTCCATGTCTCTTACCCGTTAAAGGGTGTTTATATTGCCAATAAACCCGCTTGGTTCGCGGGTCGGTAAAACAAAATAGATTTTGTACTTTGATGTTATGTTTCCGAGGTCTACCGGCCATCTGAAAGAATCCTTTTTAGCAGAGGGTTATCTGATTTATTTATTGTGGGTTCGGAGATCATTCCGATAAAACGTGCATCTTCTTCCGCCATCCATTTACGTCCAACTTTTTTCGGTGGTGGGGAAATCATGTGGTGCTTGGCATAGCGATATAGTGTGTTATTCGATGGTTTTTCATCACCGAATTCATCTATTGCCCACACCTTGAGTAAAAGCATTCGCGCCATTGGTCAGTCCTTGTAAAGAGCATGCCAAAGACACGCCCTAGTTTTGGTCGTTTTGTCTGTAGAAGGAAGGGGCTTAGGTTAGAAGAAAGTCCAGGTTTCCGTTTCGGCGTTATGGCCGAAGTTGTATCCGATCTGAGGGGATGACAAATCCAGTTTTTTCATTTCTTCAACAACGGTGGTGATAATGGCGATATCCTGATTTAACCGTCTCAGATGTATTAGTCGCGACCAGA